>NZ_JAPDPE010000155.1 GCF_026283955.1 Dyella silvatica
AGGCCGCACAAATGCGTTTTTCGCTGAACATAACCGGCAAATGCCAATGCCAGCCGAAGGCCAGGCCAGACCAGACCAGCCATGACCATCCCCGGCGCATCGGTATCGCCCATCTCCTGCCGCGCATCGCGGCGATGGAACCATTCGCCGAAGTCATCTCGACACGTCGATGACCACCGGCGATAGACGAGCCTCGCAACCCATCGATGGCCCTGTGGAGCAGACGCGATGTCGCATCCACCGATGCATGCACCGAGCCTGTCATCGCCGCGCGGGTTCATCGAGGGCGGAATCGTCGCGCCTGCCATTGACGAAGACCTCTTCGCGTAGCCGGCATATAGACGTCTATTCCTCGACCAAGCATGACAAAGATGAAATTTAGACGTCTAAATGTGACGGCAACCTTCATGGCAGCGTCACTCCCCTGCAAGAAACCTTCACATAAAATGCACATCAATTAGATCGATTGAAGTCCTCCCCTGACAGCTGATGTCATGACCCAGTCGGCCCCCACATCATCCTTTTCTCTGCGCGAGTTACGCCATGCCTGACACGAGTCTCCTGCATAAGGGGCAAGGGAGCGCTTTGCCCTCGCTTCAGCAAGCATCAGCGCGATGCTACCCATGGCGCGTGCTGTCGGCGTTGCTGTTGGCTTGCCTTGCGCAGGCGGGCCATGCAGCCCCCGCCGCATTAAAGCTCAACCAGCTGCAATACATCGGCAGCCACAATAGTTATCACGCCGGGCTGGCTGCCGGCGAGGCGGCGATATGGAAACGCGAGGCGCCGGACATCCTGGCCATCCTCGAATACTCGCACCCCGCACTAAGCCAACAGCTCGATGACGGTGTCCGGCAAATCGAGCTGGATATCTACGGCGATGCCAAGGGCGGACGTTACGCACACCCTGCCGCCATTGACCAGGTCGCCAAGGCCGGACTACCGGCCGATGCGCCCTTTGCCGACCCCGCGATCATGCAAAAGCCTGGCTTCAAGGTCATGCATATCCAGGACATGGATCAACGCAGCAACTGCGAGCCGCTGATCGCCTGTCTGAGCGAAGTGCGCGCATGGTCCAAGGCGCATCCGCGCCATCTGCCGCTATTCATTCTGTTGGAGACGGAGGAGACCGCGCAGCATTTCACCTTCCCCAGCGTGCTGCCGGAACCATTCGACAGCAAGGCCCTGGACGCACTGGATGCGGAGATCCGCTCGGTATTTGCTCGCGACGAGTACATCAGCCCGGACGATGTACGCGGCCACTTTGCCACCTTGAACGCGGCCATCCGCAAGCAGGGCTGGCCCAGCGTCGAAAGCGCCCGCGGGAAAATCATCTTTCTGCTCGATCAACACTCGGTAGGCGCGGCGTATCTCAAGGGTCACCCGTCACTACGCGACCGAGTGCTGTTTACCAATGCACTGCCCGGCACTGATGACGCTGCCTTTATGGAACTCAACGACGGCAGCGCGGCAGCGATCACCCAGCGAGTGAAGGAGGGTTATCTGGTACGTACCCGCACCGACGCCAACCTGAAGGAATCCGCACGCCGTGACACCTCGCGACGCGATGCCATGCTGGCAAGCGGCGCGCAGATTCTCAGCACCGATTATCCCGATAACGAAGCGGCGGCTTCCGGTTACGTCGTGAGCTTTCCCAACCATGCGCACGCGCGCTGCAATCCACAGTTTGCCGCCGGCATCTGCAACGGCGCCGATCTTTCGCCCTAAGCACGACGCCGTAGCAAGCGCCTACAGACTCCACCCCAACCTCAGCCGGTAACGAGCGCCCCGCTTTCGCGCGGAAGCAGCTGTGCGCTCGCTCACCACCCCGTGTAACCGTCCCCAGGCTGCGACCCGCAGCCTGATCAGACGGTGTCACCCCATCCAGCACCTAGCTCGGCTTCTTGATCATGCTCAAATCTTACAAATTCAGCCTACTCACGGCCTCGATACTTATCGGCCTGGCGCTCAGCACGGTCAGCCACGCCGATGACGATATCGACAAGAAAACCAAAACCCTGTCCACGGTAAGCGTCAGCGCCGATACGATTCCCGACATCGGCAGCGTCGACGAGCAACGGCTTTCCGTCAGCGTCAACTCAGTGATGAGCAAGCAGGAAATGAATGCGGTGCCTTCGGCCAATATTGCCGATGTGGTTGCGCATATGCCGGGGCTGTCTGCTTATAGCGATATGCACCTGGGCCAGGCCGCCACCGGTGAAAATGAATACGTCACCATTCGCGGTCTCGATTCCAGCTACAACGCCTATACGCTCAACGGTTTTGCGCTGCCCGAGACCGACTCGTCCACTCGCGCCATCTCGCTGAATATGCTGGCGCCGTTTGGCATTCAATCGGTCAAGGTGTCCAAGGCGCCGACCCCCGACATGCCGGGCGATTCGATCGGCGGCACCATCGACATGCGCACGCCGACCGCCTTCGACTTCGAGAAAGACAGCTACGCCAAGACCACCGTGCAAGGCCAGATGAACAGCCTCGCCCATGATCTTGGCGTGTCCAACAAGGGCGGCACCATCCAGCAGGAGTTCGCCAGACGCTTCGGTGAAAACAAGGCCTACGGTATCTATGCCGCGGTCTACTACGGCAAGAACAACACTGCGGCGGAAGCGGTGGCACCGAACTCATCGTATAAGCCGGTCGATCCCAGCCAGACGAACCATGCCGACCTGAGCCAGGCCGGTTTGCTGCAAAGTTCGCAGTACAAGTACAGCATCTACACCAATCAGATCAAACGCTACGGCGCCAATGTATCGCTGGACTGGCATGGCGAGACGACCTCGCTGTACGCCCGCGCCATCTATGGCGCGTATAGCATCAACGGACAGCAAGACCAGGCATCAGCACGCAATCAAAGCGCAACGACCATCTTGCGCGGCGGCTATTTCAACACGCGCGACATGGACGAGAAAACCGCGGCATTGCAGCTCGGCGGCAACAGCCGGCTGGACCAGCTGGAGCTCGATTATGGGTCGTCCTTTGGCTACGGCACGCGCAACCGACCCGACTATGTCGAGGCCAGTCTTTACGGCGCCCCCACGCCGGGCCAGTTCGCTTTCGACCTGAGCAACCCCACCTACCCAAGCATTGCAGGCAACCCGGCGGCGTTGAGAAACAACTTCTACAGTCTCAATACCGATTCGTTCTGGAAGGTTCAAGGCCATGATGCCGGCAGCAAAGACACCCGCATCAATGCCCATGTCGATGGCACCTATCGAGTCAACGCCGGCCCGCTGGAAAGCTTTAAGTTTGGTGTCTCCGCAGACACCTCCAAGCGCAACGCCTACGACCATCCGTTCTTCCATGACGACAACAACTTTATCTATGGCGGTCCGTATTTCGGCGGCCCCAACTATCCCTACAACGCACCGGGCGGCCCCTCGCTTGGCGCCCTGCCCGGCCAAGTGGTCAACGGCGCCTTCGATGGCCGCTTTGCCGGTCCCTTCAAGCTGATTAATCGCAGCTGGGTGCTGTCACAGGCGGTGCCGTACAAGTACGTCAACGATCCCCGTGGCGCGGGCAATTACACCGCCAACGACTACAACGCCAACACCACGTCCAGCCGTGAAAATATCTACGCGGCGTATGTCATGACCACCCTTCGCTACGGCGACTTCACCGTGCTACCCGGTGTGCGTTATGAGCTGACCCATTACTCGGCCAGCTCCTGGCAGTCGAACGGCGACGACGCCACCGGCCAATTCGTCAGCACCGGCCGCACTTACGGTGAGGTGCTGCCCGGCATCAGCGTGAATTATCGGCCCGATGATTTAAGCGTGTACCGCGCGTCGGTGCGGCGCAGTTTCAGCCGCCCGGCCTTTGGCCTGATCTCCGGTGAAACCACCTATTCGATTGACGACACCACCGGCCAGGTCGTCGGCATTTCCAAGCCCAACCCCAATCTCAAGCCCACCACCGCTGACAACCTCGATTTGTCGGCGGAGTTCTACGACGCCAATGGCGGCTTGCTCACCGCATCCACCTATTACAAGCGGATCAAGAACTTCGTCTACACCTCGCAATCCAGCACCAGCAATGACAGCACGCTGGGCGGCAACGTACCCACCGGCACCGTGATCACCGGCGGCATCCCCGTCAGCATGCCGGAGAATGGCGGCACGGCCACGCTTTACGGTGCCGAACTTGCCGTGCGCAAACAGTTTGTCAGCTTGCCCGGCGTGTGGAAGCATTTCGGCATCGGCAGCAACCTGACCTTGCAGCACAGTTCTGCCGACAGCCAACGCAGCGATCATCAAGGGCAAAAGACCTGGCTGCCGCGCGCACCCGAACGCATCTACAACATCGACTTGTTCTACGACGATGCCAAGCTGCGCGCCGACCTCACCTACAACTACACCGGCCTGCAGCTGATCGGCTTGACCGGCAATGGCCTGGATTACTACCTGCAGCCGGTCAAGACGCTTAATTTCAATGCCACCTATCATCTGCCCTATGGCGTCGATATCGGTGTCGCCGTAAAAAACCTGCTCAACAACGCCACCTTCTACGAAACCCAGGGCAAGTCCCGACGCTACCTGGCTTATGACCCAGGTGCCGATGGCGCTTATCTGGATACCGGTCGCGTCTACATGCTCAACCTGAGCTACACCTTCTAGGTTCTGGCCATCCAGAACGCGTGGTCGGCCATGTCATGATCGACATGGCCGATCGGCGCTCATGCCCTTGTGCCTCGCTATCTCAACGACGATTTCCCACCGGCTCTCTTCATGGCTTTGCCTGTCCATTCCTTATCCGGCCTCAGTCGTTTTGCGGCTGCGCTAACTGTATCGATGGGGCTCGCGCTAGCCAGCCCCATCGTTGTTGCCGGCAGCCATCTCCAGCTGGAGCGCGTCGTCCTGCTCTATCGGCATGGCGTGCGCTCACCGCTTCCCGGTGAAATCCAGCTGGATGAAATCAATCGCAAAGCCTGGCCAAGCTGGTCGCAGGCACCCAGTGAGCTGACCCAGCATGGCATCGCCGGGGTAGCCCTGATGGGTCGCTACGACAGGCAGCGTCTTGTCGCCCACCAGTTGTTTGCCGCACAGGGATGCCCCGACTCATCCAGCATATGGTTCTGGGCCAATACCGATCAACGCACGATCGCCAGCGCCCAGGCGCTTGCGCAAGGCTTCGCCCCCGGCTGCGCGATATCCATCGGACACCAGCCACCCGGCAGCGAAGATCCGTTGTTTCACCCGATCGAAGCCGGCGCCGTGTCATGGAGCGCAGCTGACGCCGTGGCTTCGATCCAGGCACACAGCGGAGGGCCAAATGCCTTGACGGCATCGCATGCCGACGACTTGGCGGCGATGGCCCAGGTGATGGGTTGCGGCGCTGACTCCACGGCCCCTTTTTGCGATGCGCAGAACTGGCGTGGCGCGCTCACCGTGTCGCCCGACCAGAAACACCTCGCCCTGAGCGGCCCTATCGCCAGCACATCGGGAACCGCCGAAGCGATCTTGATGGCTTATGTGGAGGGCAAGCCGCTCAGTGATGTGGGCTGGGGTCGTACCGATGCCGGCAAGCTTGAATCACTGTCGCGCCTGCATTCGCTGCTGTTCGATATCTACGCGCGACCCGACTACATGGCACAGCGGGTCGCCGCGGTGATGAGCAAGCATCTCATCGCGACCCTGCAAGACGATCACGCCCCGCGGCTAAGCGTGATGGTCGGCAGCGATAACAACATCGTCGCCCTGGCCAGCGTGCTCGACCTGCATTTCAAGATGCCAGGCTATGGCAAGGATGACCCGCCGGTTGGCGGCGCCCTGGGCATGGAGCTGTGGCGGGATGCGGCCAATCGTCGCTATGTGCGTGTTTTCTATCAAGCACAAAGCCTGGCACAGCTGCGCGCGCTCCAACCGATCAACGAGCGCCAGCCACCTGCGACGCTGACGTTGCATCCAGCCGGCTGTGTGCCCAACAAACAGGGGCTGTGTACGCTAGCAAGTGTCATCACCCAGCTGGAACGGGCAGCGTCGCTGGTTCGATAAATCGCGCGGCGCCAGCACACCGCATGACGCGCCTGTTCAAAAGTCTCGGATAACACTGCCTACTCAGGCAGCGGCAGTCCATCCACCAGACGCCTGGCCAAGCGTGGCTGGCGCAATTGCTCCAGCCACCAGGCAAGCGCGCGCCCTTCCTGATCGCCGCGCCAGGCGACGTAAAGCATATTGGGCTCGCGCGGGTCGGCGGTGCGTTTCTCAATCAGCGCGCCGCTTTTCAACAGACCCGCTACGCGATGACGCGGCAGCCAGCCCACCCCAAGGCCATCGCGCTGCGCAAAAATCTTTGCACGCATGCTGGGCACCGCAATGCGTGTTTGTCCGCTGGTCACGCCGTAGCCACGGCCATCGATGCGATGCGACGTATCGGCCACCACAACGGCCCGGTGCTGTGAAATAGCTTCATGGTCCAGCGCCGATTTTTCCTTGGCCAGCGGATGCCGCGGCGAGACCGCGAAAACCCATTCGACAACGCCCAACTCAAACCAGCGCAATGCCGGTATCACCGGCGGCTCATTGGTTGCCCCCACCAGCAAATCTGCCCGCCCTTCCTTTAATGCCTCCCAGGTGCCGGCCAGTACTTCATGCGTGATGCGCAGGCTGACCCCCGACTTCAATGCGTCAAAGGCGCGGATACTGGGAATCAGTGTTTCGAACTCCAAGAGTTCATCGGTGACCAGGCGCAAGTGATCCTCCCAGCCGCTGGCGATTTGTTTCACTCGCTGGTGCAGGCGCGAAACATCCTGGCTCAGGCGCCCGGCTTCCCTGGCCAGAAGCTCGCCCGCGGGCGTGAGCTGAAGGCGGTAGCGCCGCCGATCGAACAACAAAACGTCGAATCGCTCCTCAAGCTGCCGCGCCGCATGCGAGATCGTCGAGGGCGCCTTGCCCAGATGACTGGCCGCGCGCGAAAGACTGCCGCTATCGCGAATCGCTTCAAGCAAGGCCAACTCATCCTCGGACAACATATGCGGCCTCTAGCTGTGGGTGTACCGGGCCCATGGTATGCCAAGTCGACAAAAGCCGACCCCTGACTGCGCGCAACAGCTGATGTGCAGTCAAGCGCGCCAGCGACCGCCGCCCTCGCTAAATACCCATTGACGTCGTGTGCTTTGGGCAAATAACCCTGCGCCGGCCTTGAGTGCAACCGGCACCGCTACATCGCTCTTGTAGGTCGCTCGCAGATGCGGCCGCTGAGCTTGCGCATGGTTGTCTTCACATGGCCTGGATGATCCGCTGGCTAATCTGAGCGTTTGCCGATAACCAGGGTGAACGTGCATGAACGCTAGTGCTTTACTTGACCATTCACCGACCGAGGTGCTGGCGCAAAAGCTGCGACAGCATGGCAGTTGCAATCTATTGTCGGAGAGCGTGGCCGGGTTGGTCAGCGCCGAAGCACTGCGGCGGGACCAGATCGATCACCTCGCCTCGCTGAGCAGCTACGGCATTTGCCATGAGCAAAAGCCGATCCCTTTTCAGGGCCTGCCTTATGTGATGACTCGGCGGACGTTCGAGCAGGCGGCGGAGCGTTTCCAGCGGCTCTTCCAGATTCTCGAACGGGTCATCGATCTTTATCTGGAAGAACCCAAGGTACGGGATTTTTTTCGGCTGCAACCGCGGCACGATCGCCTGATCCGCATGGGTGCCGGTTACCGGCCGCGCATTCAGTATTGTCGCTACGACTTTACCCTGGACGAGCGCGGCACCCCGCGCATCTTTGAATTGAACTCCCACTCACCCGCCGCGGCCACCTACAGCGGGTATTTCGTGCGCATGCTGCAGAACAGCCGTTGCCTGGCCCAGTTGCGCGAGCACGGTTTAAAGCCGGTGCAAACACCGCTGGAAAAACCCGGCGCCTTTGCCAAGGCCATGCTGCGCTCGGCCGAACAATCGGGTTACCTGCGTGCCGGCCGTGGCGTCGCGGTGCTCAACAGCCGCTATCTCACCATGCATACCGAGCTCGATCATATCGCCGAGCAGTTCCGTGCCGAGGGCTGCGATGTGGTGCGCTGCTTCGTGGAAGACCTACGCTTTGATGGACGCCAGCTCTTGTACGGCGACACCCCCGTCCAGCTCACCTTCAACAAATTCGATGACACACACGGCTCGGATGCTTATGAGTGCGCCTTCAGCCGTACGACCGCCGAAGTGCATGCTTACCTGGATGCTTACGAGGCGAATGCGGTATTTGCAGTCAACTCCTTCCCCAGCATGTATCTGCCTGAGCAGAAGAGCACCCTGGCCTTCTTGTGGAGCCCCTTGCTGCGTCAGTATCTGAATGCCGATGAGATCGCCCTGATCGAAGAAATCGTTCCGCGTACCTTGCTGGTACGGCATTTATCCAACGAAGAACTGGCCATGGTTGCCACGCAACGCGAGCGCTATGTGCTCAAGCGTTCGCTGGATACACGCGGGCGTAGCGTACTGATTGGTCGCGGCAGCACCGATGCCGAGTGGCAGCAAAGCCTGGTAGCGGCCCGTGCCGAACCCGCCGGTGACGACTTCGTCTTGCAAGAGTTGGCCCCGGTGGAACAATGCATCACCCGGCAACTGCATGATGGCGCACCGACGCAAGTATTCACTTCGCTGGCGTGCTTTCTGTTCCAGGGCGACGCTACTGGCTTGATCGTGCGCACCTCGGCCGAAGAGACGACCAATGTCGGCCGCCAGGGCTTTATGCAACCACCGCTGGTGATCGAGTAAGCCATGGACTCCACACTTTCCATGGCATCCAAGAGCCATCTGGACCCGCTGCTTTATCCGTTGGAGACGGTGGCGATCGAGCCGGCCTCCTTGCTGCAGAACTTTCGCCAGCGTCTGCAGCGCACCACCTGGGGGCACGAAACGCCCGACACCTTGATGGCGCCGATGTACTCGGCGGCCTCCTCGGTAGCACGCTTTGAAGCGCGCCTGCTGGCACTGTTCCGCGCTCACCTGAAAATTCTGCATGCACTGCAGACCAAGACCATGCATGGCGAGGTATGGGACAAGTACGCCAGCCTGCTGGATATCGTGCGTGCCTATCGACGCTGGCCGGTACTCGATGAAGGCGTACCGCTACCCGCCAGCGAGCTGTTATCGAAAGACATCGCGCGACTGCTGTATGGGCGCCCAGATATCGTGCTTGGCGAGGCCGGCCCGATGGTGGTGGAAACCAATTTCGACACCGCCGTGGGCGGCTACGAAAAGCCCGACGACCTGTGGGTCATGGCCGCCGATTTGTTCTCGCTACCCGCCGACGTTCTCGCTACCGGTCGACCGCTGCAAGGTTTCGCCGAATACTTTGCCGAGCTGGCCGACGGCCAGCCGTGCGACCTGCACTGGATCATGAAGAACGACGAAGCCACCCGGCGCGAGCTGGCTCCGGTGCTGAATTATCTCAACCAGCAGACGGCCGGTGTGCAACACCTTATCCACTATGCCGGCGAACCCGTGCCGCCACCTCGCCGCGACCGCGCCGCATGGCTGCATCGCGCCTGCTCGATCTATTCGGTCAATCGCGACCGCGACAACTTTGCCGCGCTACTGTCAGCCTTGATGCCATCGATGCGTGACTGCACCGTGCCGGTATGGCTGTCAGTGCTCGATTCAAAACTGTTTCTGGCCTGGCTTAGCGATCCGGCCGCCAGGCCTGCGTCGCTGTCGGTCGAGGAGCGCGAAGCGGTGGAAAGCCTGCTGCCGTGGACGCGGGTGCTGTCCTTGCTGCAAGGCGACGAACTGGAGCAAGTGCAGCGCAATCATGCCGACTACATTCTCAAGAAATCGGATTCGCATCAGGCAAAAGAGGTCTACTTCGGCTGCAACCTCTCAAGCCAGGCGTGGACCGACCTATTGGAGCAGCGCCGTAGCCAACCCGCATGGATGGACGGCAACGCGCACATCTGGGTGATACAAAAACGTGTGCGCCCACGCGCCTACGACTTGATCGAATACACCGACGCCGGCCCAGTCCAGCGGCATACGGGGTTGTCGTGCTGCCCTTACCTCCTGGGCGGCAAGTTGCGCGGCCTGGAAACCTGGGTCACCCCGTTCACTCCGGATATGTCGATGATTCACCGCATGCATTTCATCCGCGCAGGACGATAGGCTGAACGAATGCCTGGGTAACCGGCGCACATCGATACGGAGCGCCGGTGGCATCAAGCCACTTTTCGACCGATAACCCCTTCATCGAATCTTTCAACGGCTCTCTACGCGATGAACGGCTGAATACTCCTTGGCCTCGATCGCTCGATGACGCTCGCGCAAAGATCGAATCACTGAGAGACGAGCACCATCACATCCGTCCGCACACGTCGCTCGCCAACAGCACACCCGTGCTGTTGGCTGAGGCGATCTGGACCATCTCACAACGGCCGATGGCGCTACCTATAGGCCACTACAAATACGGGGATAAGGTCAGCATCCGAGGCGCGCAGAAGGCAAATCATCGCACCAGGTCATACGAAATCAAGACGCCGATGATGACGCTATCTACGCCGTACTCCCGCGGCGCAGCTGCGATTTTGGTAAGGCGCCAGAAATTCTCACTTGACATGCGCAAGAAATTACGAAACTAATAGCCACCACACACATGCACAAAGTCAGGATGACAGCGTGGCATCGACTGGTTACTTGTTTCGACAGGAAGTTGCTGTGTCCCAGCGCGGTGAATGGCTGGGAAACATCATCGTCGCTCCGCCCCTCTCGCGCTGGTTGCTGACCATGCTGGCGCTAACGTTGGCGGCAACGATCCTGTTGTTGCTGATCTTCGGTCAATACACCCGGCGCGAAAGCGTTACTGGTCAGTTGGTGCCTACTGCCGGCCTGCTGAATATCTCCGCTTTCAGCACCGGCACCGTGGTGCGGTTGTTGGTTCACGAGGGTCAGGCCATCCGCAGTGGCGACTCACTGCTCGAACTTTCCACTGAACAGAACAGTGCCATCCTCGGCGAAACCCACGCATTAGTCGGTCAA
>NZ_JAPDPE010000156.1 GCF_026283955.1 Dyella silvatica
GCATGCCGCCTTGCTCCCAGTTAGTGCAGTCGAGTGGGATGTCACTTCATGAGATCTCCATACGAAAGGTTTTTGAGCTCGGGCAGGGGCGGGCCGGCTTCAGCGAAATGTGCACTGCTTCTTTACCGCGCTTACTACGCCCACGTCTCAGCCCATGCGGCAAATTCGGCTGACTGCGTCGAATCGTTGAGTCGTTCAACCCTGCTTTGAAGCTCCGCAGCAGGCTCGTCGTCATCAGATATCGTCACCAGTAGTAGAAGGTTTTTATCGCGAGGCTCAAAAAACTCGTGGCGTAGTCGCAGTTGAGCCTTGATACAGGTTTCGATGAGCTGGCGTTTGAAGGCGTCGAAAGCCTCCTCGTCGTCTTCGATGGAGAACACCTGCTCTCGAACGGTGGTACAGATGCTCTTGAATGCCTCGCTTGCGCCTTCGCCCTCCCATGGCCATTCTGAAGGCGAGTATTTGTAGAACGGCAATTCATCCGGTTCTTCTTGTGCCTTGGCTGCAAGAAAGCTTGCAGTGCACATGGCCGGGCATATCGTCATGGCACCCGAGTCGCTGTAAAGCGCGAAAGCACACAGTTCATCGTCAGGTTGCCGTGCAGCGATTTCTGAGAAGGCCTTCTTCGAGGCCGTTACTACATCGTCGCAAAGCGTGCTGAAATCAAAATTTTCCATATCGGATCATCGACACATAAGAGATGGGGCCGCGGCTTTGGGCACTATTGATGAGGGTTGGTGCAATGGACATAGAGCTACCCGCCGACACGGCCTATGAACATGCCTAGAAAACTAAACAAGGCGATGACCAGGCCTGCCGGTATGGCGATACCCAGCAGCACCCCAGCGAACTTGTAGCCCAGCCCGTGGGTGCCATGCTGGTCATAACTCCAGGCCAGATAAAGCAGGCCCGGTATAGGCAGGGCGATCCAAGGTGCGTACGGTATAAGAGATGGCGGCAAGACATGAGGGTCTTTGGGTGAAGCAAGTATCGTCATCGCGATGCAAGACACCCAGCAAAGCACTCCGAAGGCAGCGCTGGAGGCCAGCCAGCTAGCTATCGGGCGTCTTGGGGGCACGGGAGCTTAAATATCGATCAGATAGGGCTCCGCTGCGTATAAATTGGGCGGAATGGGGCGGCTAATTATCCGGCATGAGAGAGCGTGAAGCAGTGGGCCGGTGAGTCGAAGAGCCGCTACGTCTAACGCATGGGTGTTGCATTGTGCTCTCCGGAGAGGTCTATCCCCTAGGCTGTCCATTGGTTCCGAAGTTATCCGTGGCCTTACCTGCTACTTTGACCAGAGCAGTCCTTCGTAGGAAGGATATGCGCGGACCGCATGGCGATACCATTCTGAAATGGACAGCTACGCCATCAGTCATTTTGTTGACGCCGGGCAGAGGCTTGTCGGCTGACAAAGAGTATTAAAATTTCGGGCTCGACTATCACGAAATTGAAGCCTGGGCATGAGATTTCTACTTTGGACTGAATCCAAGTAATGTCGTGTCAAGTATTGTCATGTCATGCCGAGTTTAGTGCATCAATAAAATTGATTTCAGCTTCACCTATTGCAACAGCATGCGATTTGTGAAAAATTAATATAGACGGCGTAAGTTTTCTTAAAAAATCAAAACATAGGAAGTAAGAAATGAAAGTAACACTTTTGAAGAAGTGCTTCATGGCTGCAGTGACCATTTCGTTGTCCACGAGTATTTTTGCTCAAACCCAGGTTGGACCTGTGACCATTGCTCAACTCATGACGGGTTGGGGCAGTGATACGTTCAGTCTCTCGACCGGATCAACGGTCATTAATCCGGCAGGTTGTTCGAATACTGACCTATATAGCTCGGTGGGAACAGATCCGGGATATAAAACCTATTACGCTGCTGCACTGACTGCTTTTTCCATGAGCTCCCCCGTGATCGTTATCGTTAACAATACTCAGTGCAGCAGTAATGGTCGTCCGCAACTGATGGGATTAACTATCGTTAAGCAATAATGGTCGCGCTGTTCACGCGGGGCGTTAGTGCGGGTTTTCTGGATTTCTGAGTGAAATCTATTGCTCTGTTGGACTTAATTTCGCGTCAATTGTCATGAGGTGATTAATGTGACGTCGATGGTGCGATGTTGATGGCTCTATATTGAGATTTCTCGGGAGTCCGTTTGACTAGAAATTGAACGCAAAGAAGTGCAAAAAGAATATGGAAGCATCATGCATATAAAGCAAGTAACTTTTTCCATTTTATGGCTTCCCATCTTAACCATGGTGGTGGCTTTTCCGTGCCGCGCGGATAATAGGTACGCCACTTCTACTACAGTATCAATTGATGGGAGGCCTGCTCGTGGCGCTACAATCAATGTCAATGTTTCGGTTAGTGGCAGGCATCAGGCGATAGCTGGGCTTGGTACTTGTGAAATGACTGTCCCGGGACTAATTAAGGTATATGACGGAAATGCCTTAATCGATTCAGTTCTGCCAAATAAGCAAAATACAACCCCGAACGATCAGACATATATGCAGGGCACGGGAATGAACTACGCGTGTGCAACCAATCTGATTGTCGGGACCGGAACGCTGACTAAGTTTTCGTTTAGTTATAAAATTCCGTCGAGTTCAAATCAGATTCAGATTCGTGCGACATTTAATGATCCCGACACCGATAACTGGGGTATGCCGTCGCAATCTCAAGTCATCAGCGCAAAGTTTCCAGTTGCGTCTGCAGCGGCAATTAATTATCTCCTAAATAACTAGTTGCAAGCTGATGAGAAATGGTGATGGGTCAGGGGCTTTGTTCAATTAAAAGTCATTGTGTTTTGTTGTCGCGTGGCAGGCTAAGGGCTAAAGCCTTCTAAGCCGGCTCACTAGCCCCAGGATGATCTGGGGCTTTTGTGTTTGGCTTAGCTCAGTCGGAACAGGCCTTGATCGTCGCCGTCCGAAATCGATTTTCCAGATCCCCATGGGCGGACCTGGAAGCTATCTTGTCGATTTCTTCGGTGGTGAACTTACTCACTAGAACCTCGGCCCTACATTTGCAGTACGCTGCAGTTTCACTCGGCTTGAGGGTGTCGCTCTTATTCTCGGTGAGACATCCATCCATGAACTGACTCTTTT
The DNA here is from genome assembly GCF_026283955.1 of Dyella silvatica. Lineage (GTDB taxonomy): Bacteria > Pseudomonadota > Gammaproteobacteria > Xanthomonadales > Rhodanobacteraceae > Dyella_C > Dyella_C silvatica. The sequence continues at coordinate 3,110 of NZ_JAPDPE010000156.1, forward strand.
TTCCGGGAGGCCAATCCCCAGCATGTGCTACGACGGACATAAGCATTAATGTGCTGACGATTACAAATGGAAAAATGCGCATAGCTGACTCCCGTTGAATTGGAACACTCCATATACCGACCCGTTGGTAATCGAATCGCCAACGGCTGGCTTATCGCCCCCGATCAGGCCAGAGATTATGGATGCCTGGCTAAACTCCAACTCGATGCCATGTGGCTGCTTTGCATACGATTCTCGTTGGCCAGATTCGGTGTTGCTGCAAACATCAGCTCGCGGCGCAAGCGAAGAAATTTCATTCCTTCTCGTTGGTAAGCCATGAGAGGCAGCTTGCTAGATATTCCTCCGCAGTGTGGCTGTCAATCCGACTTGTCGGCCGATGTTTTCTTTATCTGGGCACCTTAGCTTCTTCGACGTCACAGATATTCCGTTTCCTGATTGCGCACAGGCGCAATGCCAGTCGTACCTGGCGCAGCTCAAACCGTGGATTGAGCGCACTCCTGGCACTTGGCCTAGGTGAACATTTCGAGAGCGGTGCGGAGGAGGGGGGGGGGCAGGGCATGTGAGTAGCACGACGCCGTCGTTTCTCAGCCGCTGAGAGGTCGCCGAGAAATTCCGGACAAATTCCGGACAGCCCCAAAAACGACAAAGGCCTGCATCGCTGCAGGCCCTCGATCTAATGGTGGCTGAGGACGGAATCGAACCGCCGACACGGGGATTTTCAATCCCCTGCTCTACCAACTGAGCTACTCAGCCAAGCTGACAACCGCGTGGGTCATCGGTGTTGCTTAGAGCCGCGCATTTAAGCGGATGTGAAGCCCGGAGTCAAGACTCTGTGGAGGGGGCAATGTAGCCTTCGGGTTGTTTTACGTCGCCGCCGAACAGGAATTTCTCCATTTCGGCGCTGAGAAACTGGCGGGCCTTGGGGTCGAGCGGGCTGAGGCGATACTCGTTGAGCAGCATGGTCTGGTGGGCCAGCCACTGCTGCCAGGCGGGTTTGGAGATCTCGGCGTAGATGCGCTGGCCCAGCGGGCCGGGCCAGGGGGCGAAATCGAGGCCTTCGGCGTCAATGCCGAGTTTGGCGCAATGGATGGTGCGGCTCATGGTGATGTCCTTGAAAGCGGTGCAAGCAGCAGGCTGCGCACCGGTGCGGGCAGGCCTAACGCGGCGATTTCGGTGCTATCGCACCAGCGTAGCGTGGCATTGTCGGCGATGGCGCGATGGGCTGACGCCTCGTCGAACAGCAGTGGCTCGACTTGCAGGCGGTAGTGGCTGAAGACATGGGTGAACGGGGTAAGCGCATGCGCGTCGTCGATCTTCGCCAGCCGTTGCGCGGTGCGCCAGGCATCATCGTGATCGATGGCTTCGGGCAGGCTCCACAGGCCTGACCACACCCCCTGCGGGCCGCGTCGTTCGAGCAGAACGCGCCCTTTGGTATCGCGCAGGATCAGCATCACCGTGGCGCGGGTGGGAATGCTCTTGCTGGCCTTGGCGGTGGGCAACTGCGCGGTGAGGCCATCTCGATAGGCCACGCAATCAGTCGCCAGTGGGCAGGCTTCGCATTGCGGCCGTGAGCGCGCGCAGAGGCTGGCGCCCAGATCCATGATCGCCTGGGTGTAGTCTGGTACGCGCTTGCTCGGCGTGTGTGCCTCGGCGTGTTGCCACAGCACTTTTTCCACCGCGCTTTGGCTAGGGTGTCCGTGAATGCCATGAAAGCGGGTGAGCACACGTTTGACGTTGCCGTCGAGAATCGGAAAGCGCAGGCCGTGCGCTTGCGCCAGGATCGCACCCGCGGTGGAGCGGCCGATGCCGGGTAGGGCGCTGAGTGCGTCAAAGTCACGCGGCAGTTCGCCGCCGTGCTGGGCAACGCATTGCTGCGCGGCGCGATGCAGAAAGCGTGCTCGGCGGTAATAGCCCAACCCAGACCACAGCGCCAACACGCGATCTTCATCGGCCGCGGCAAGCTCTGGCAGTGTCGGCAGCGCTTCGACAAAGCGCAAAAAGTAAGGGATGACCGTGGTGACCTGGGTCTGTTGCAGCATGACTTCGGATAGCCAGACCCGATAGGCGTCGCGCGGATGCTGCCAAGGCAGATCCTTGCGGCCGTGGTGATCGAACCAGGCCAGCAGGGCGGAGGCAAATGGGTTCATGATTTTTTACGGGGGGCAGGTTTGGCTGACGCGGGTTTGGCCGGGCTGGCTGTGCTTGCGGCACTGATCGGCACATCGACGCCGGCATCCACCCGCAGGCCTTCGATACTGATGCCGCCGGTTTCGATGCTGCCGATTTCGATATGTCCGCTGCCGGGCGGCACCGATAATCTCGGGCCTTCCTGACTGCCCAGTTGTGACCACCAGTCGGCCAGTGCCAGTGGCGGCAGGCGTACGTCGGCGCGGTTATCGGGGCCGTCGAGTTTCAGCGCCAGCAATAAGGGTTCGTTTTGATTGGCGGGTGTCAAGGCCAGGGTAACGCTGTAAGCCCCGGCATCGGCGTGATCGAGCTTGCCGCGCAGGTTTACCGTCGCATCGGCCGCGCCGTGCCAGCGTGCTTCGCCGGTCATTTGCAACACCAATGAGCTGCCTTGGGACAGATGCAGCGCAATGTTATCCAGCTGCAAGGCGTCGCCATCGATGCGCGGCGTGGCCGACAGCGTCAGCTGTAGCGGGGTGCCGTCGGCATCCTTGGCCGCAAGACTCAACGGAAATGGACGTCCAGACGCCAGGCTGCCGGCGTCCAGCGCGACATCGCCATAGAGCAGGCGGTCGCTACGTACCAGGCTGCCGCGGGTGATATGTACGCCGGCATCGATGCGTGGAATATCAAATGGCTGACCGCTGGGACGTGGCGGCAAGCTGGATAACCAGCTCTGGAATGCATCGAGATCCACGCGCGGCGAGTCGATCTCCATTTGCGAAATAACCGTTTCGCCACCGAGCAAGGTGCGCCACGGCAGCGCCAGGCGCCCACGTTCGGCCAGCAGGATCGGCATGCTGGCGCCTTGGGCGGCCAGGGTCAGCCCTTGCAGCTCCAGCGCGGGCCGGGGGAATAGCGTCGGGCTGGCCGGGCTGGCCAGGCTCAGCTGCAGGCCGGCGCTGCGCGCCTGGCTTTGCAGCATGGCGGTGAAGCGATCGGGTTGCAGCAGCAGATGGATCGCTACCACGGCGACGATGGCCACGCTCGCCGCGGCACCGGCGAGTATCAGCAAGGCGATGCGGAGTGGGCGTGGCATCGCTATAAGTCACGCCACCGTGGCGGGCGTGGTTTGCATGGGCATTCGTGCTCACGCATGGCCGAGGCTCGCGGGAAGCAGGCCATCGACATAGGCTTCGGCGTCGAATACACGCAAGTCGGTGGCCGTCTCGCCCAGGCCGACAAAGCGGATCGGCAAGCCGAATTCGCGTGCCAGCGCGAACACCACGCCGCCTTTGGCGGTGCCATCCAACTTGGTCACCACCAGCCCGGTAACCCCGACGATTTGATGAAACTGGCGCACCTGGTTGACGGCGTTCTGGCCGGTCGTGCCATCGATCACCATCAACACCTCATGGGGAGCGCTGACGTCGAGTTTTTTCATCACCCGGGCGATCTTGCCCAACTCATCCATCAGGCCGCCTTGGGTATGCAGCCGGCCGGCGGTATCGGCGATCAATACGCCGGTGCCGCGCGAGCGTGCCGCCTGCAACGCATCGAAGACGACGCTGGCCGCGTCGGCATCCTGGCCTTGCGAAATCACTTGTACCTGGTTGCGCTCGCCCCAGGTCTTGAGTTGTTCCACGGCGGCGGCGCGAAAGGTGTCGCCGGCGGCCAGCAATACCGAGTGGCCTTCGTCGCGAAAGCGCCGTGCCAGCTTGCCGATGGTGGTGGTCTTGCCGGCGCCGTTGATGCCTACGGTCAGCACCACAAACGGTTGATGCGTGGAGACCTCAAGGGGTTTCTGCACGAGTTTGAGCAGGGCGGTGAGTTCTTGCCGCAGTGTCGCCAATAACGCGCTGGCGTCGGCGAACTCGCGTTTATGCATGCGCTTGCGCAGGGCCTCGACCAGGGCGGTGCTGGCTTCGACGCCGACGTCGGCGGTGATTAGCGTGGTTTCCAGCTCGTCCAGCAAGGCGTCGTCGAGCTTGGGGTTACGCGAGAACAGCGACGACAGGCCGCGGGCGAAGCCGCTGCCGGAGAGACGCTCGCGCCAGCTCGGCTTGCCCGGGGCGGCTACAGGCTGGGCCGGCGAGCTATCGACGGCTTCGGCGGGCGCCACCTCGGTCGAGGGCACCACGTAATGTGGCTCGGCAGGCGCGAGATGGGCGTCGGCCTCCTGCACGGGCAATACGGCGTCTGCCGAGACCTCTGGCGCCGGAGCGTCAAGCGGTGGCTGTGGCGTCGATTCGGCGGGCTTCTTTTTCCAGAACTTGAACATTGAGGCAGCGATTCAAAGACAATGAGCGGCATGCTACCACTGCCACTCCCACTGACTGCCCAACCGCGAGGATGGGCATGACCACCCACACCGCGCCTGGGCGCATCCGCATTATCGGCGGCAACTTGCGCAATTCCCGCTTGAACGTGCCGGATTTGCCCGGCCTGCGGCCAACCGCCGAGCGAGTGCGGGAAACCTTGTTCAACTGGTTGGCGCCGATAATCGACGGCGCGCGTTGCCTGGATCTGTGTGCCGGCACCGGGGCGCTCGGCATCGAGGCGCTGTCGCGCGGCGCGGCCAGCGTGCAATTCGTCGAGCGCGACCCGCGCGTTGCCCAGGTTTTGCGCGACAACCTCAGTCGGCTCAAGACGTTGGGCGGCGAGGTGACCGCGCTCGATGCCGGCATTTTTTTGCAGGGCGCGCCGCAGGCCTTCGAGCTGGTTTTTCTCGACCCGCCGTTCTCGCTGGCTTTATGGACCCCGCTGGCGAAGCAGCTGGAGCAGGGCGGCTGGCTGACGCCTCGGGCCTGGATTTATGTCGAATCGCAGCGCGGCAGCGTTTCGGTACTGCCCGGCAGCTGGCAACCACACCGGGAGGGCACGGCAGGCGAGGCGCACTATGCGCTCTACCGGCGGCAGCCGCTGGCCCAGGCCTGACCCGGGTGCCGCGGGAAGACGGTTTCTTCACGTCACCGGGCGGCAGGCCAGGGGGAGATATCGGGCAGGCTCATACGTTGTTAAGCTAACCGCCTTCTCGTTGCCTTGATCTTTCTGTGGACAAACCGTCGATCAACCGGCGTCTCGCCGTCTATCCGGGCACTTTCGACCCGATCACCAATGGTCATTCCGATTTGGTCGCGCGCGCTGCTCCGCTATTTGAGCGTGTGGTAGTGGCGGTGGCAGAGAGCCCGAACAAAGGCGGCGGCCCGGGTTTCAGCCTGCAAGAGCGTATTGCGCTGGCCCGCCTGGCCCTGGCTGACCTGCCCAATGTCGAGGTGCGCGGTTTTGATTGCCTGCTGGCCAAGTTCGTCGAGCAGATCGGCGCCGGGGTGATTATTCGCGGCCTGCGCGCGGTGTCCGATTTCGAATACGAATTCCAGCTGGCCAGCATGAACCGCCATCTGATTCCGCAGACCGAAACGCTGTTTCTTACCCCGGCAGAGCAATACAGCTTTATTTCCTCGTCGCTGGTACGCGAAATCGGCCGTCTCGGCGGCGATATTTCCGGTTTCGTGCATCCCGCGGTACAACAGGCCATGCGGCAACGCTGGCTGTAGAGCTTGCCGGACAAGCTCCGTCATTACATATCAGTCAATCGAAACAAAAAGGTGATCATCATGCGTAAGTTCGCTCTCGTTGCCACTCTCGCGCTAATCAGCGCTTTTGCCTTGACCGCATGCAACAAGGACGCTGGCGATCAGCAAGCCGTGCAGCAGCAGGTTCAGAAGGTCGCCAAGCCGACCGACCCGAACGATGCCAAGGCGTGGAACTCCTACCTCGGCCAGATCGTGCAGCAGAACATGCAGGGCATGACCTCCGATCGCCCGTTCCCCTACCTGGTGCCGGCTGGCGATACCGACGAGATCAAGGCCGGTCGCGAGCGCCAGCTGCAAAACGTGCAGGATGTCGTGGCTCGCGGCGTGCTGCCGGGCAACATGCTGGTATTCGCCGGCCCCGATTCCGCCAAGACGGCCGAGTTCATCCTTGAAGCCTTCAAGGATGCCAAGCCGGGTTCGTTCAAAGACGTGATCGTACTGTTCATCGGTGACACGGCCGACCAGCAGCGCGTTACCGACGCACTCAAGCCGACCAGCGCGAATTTCCGTTTCGTCGCCATGTAAGCACTTCGTTCCTCTCCTTGGGTTCGCCAAGGGGAGGCCAGGAGGGGATGAACTTCTGCCGCAAGCTCTCACCCCTCCCGAACCCTCTCTTGCCAGCAAGAGAGGGGGTCTTGCGGCCAGCATGTAGTATCGCTTCCCATGTCTCTGAAAATCCTCGATACCTGCGTCAACTGCGACGTCTGCGAACCGGTCTGCCCGAATAAGGCCATCTCGCTCGGTGAGGAGTACTACGTCATCGATCCGGCGTTATGCACTGAATGCGTGGGTCACTACGACCAGCCGCAGTGCGTCGAGGTGTGTCCGGTCGACTGTATTCCGGTCGATGCCGAGCACCCCGAAACACGTGAGCAACTCGAACTTAAATACCAGGCGTTGATGGACCAGAAGGGAGCTGCATGAAATTTGGCCTGAACTCTCGCGCATGCTTGTTGGGATTACTGCTGACCTGCGCATCAGCCTATGCCGCCGATGATCTCAAGCCGGCGTCGGCCACCGCCGCCGCGCCGCGGACATTCGATCAGCGTCCAGGTCATGCGGCGATTGCCAGCGCCAACTTTCACGCCACCGAGGCCGGTCTCGAAGTGCTGGGCAAGGGCGGCAATGCGTTCGATGCGGCGGTAGCCGTGGCGTCGGCCTTGTCGATCGTCGAGCCGGAGAGTTCGGGTATCGGTGGCGGTTTCATGGCCGTATTGCACCGAGCCTCCGATGGCCATGAAGTGTTTATCGACGCCCGCGAAACGGCACCGGCCGCCATCAATGCCAAGGATTACCTCGACAAAGACGGCAACCCCAATCGCGACACCGCGTTGAATGGCCCGCTCTCGGCCGGTATTCCCGGCGAGCCCGCCGGTTTGGCGTGGCTGGCCCAGCACTACGGCAAGCTGCCGTTGAAGGCCTCGCTGGCGCCGGCGATCCGACTCGCTCGCGAGGGCTTCAAGCCGGACAGCCGCATGATCCATGCGGTTACCGAGCGGCAGAACGAGATTCGCCGCTGGCCCGCGGCGGCCGCCAAATATCTGCCCAATGGCAAGCCGCCGGTCGCTGGCGAAGTGTGGCGAGATCCCGATCAGGCACGCACGCTGGAACTGCTCGGCGAGCGCGGCTTCGATGGTTTTTATCGCGGCGAGACGGCCAAGAAACTGGTTGATGCCGTGCGTGCGGCCGGTGGTAATTGGACGGCTAAAGATCTCGAAAGCTATCAGGTCAAAGAGCGTGCGCCTATTAGCGTGAATTACCGCGGCTATCGCATTGTTACCGCGCCGCCGCCGTCATCCGGTGGCGTAGCGGTGGCCGAGATACTGAATATTTTGTCCGGCTTCGATCTGAGCAAGCTCGATCAGGCCGAGCGCACGCACTTGGTGATCGAGGCGATGCGGCGCGCGTTCCGCGACCACAATGATTACCTTGGCGATCCCGATTTCGTAAAAATGCCGCTGGACATGCTGCTATCGCCGTACTACGCCGATGGCCTGCGGCAGACTATTCGCATGGATAAAGCCA
>NZ_JAPDPE010000157.1 GCF_026283955.1 Dyella silvatica
TTGCGCGATGCCGGCATCGATGTGTCCTCGCTGCAACAGGATGCCGCGCTGCGTACGGGGGTGACGGTGTCGCTATCCACGCCGCAGGACCGCGCCTTGGTCACCTTTGCCGGCGCCATCGCCGCGCTGCGCGCGGATGAAGTCAGCGACGCGCTGCTGGCGCATGCCGATCATCTGCATATTTCGTCGTACTACCTGCAAAAAGCGTTGCGCCCCGGTTGCCGCGACTTGTTCGCGCGGGCGCATGCGGCGGGCTTGAGCACCTCGCTGGACCCGGGCTTTGATCCCGATCAGCAATGGGATACCGCCTTGCTCAATACCTTGGACCAGGTCGACCTGTTTCTGCCGAACGAATTGGAGTTGCAGGCGATCACCGCGCGCGAGGATATATCGGCGGCATTGCAGGCGCTGGACAATGGCCGCACGCGCACGGTGGTGAAGCGCGGGCGCCAGGGCTGCGCGGTCTTGAACGGCGTGGAACTGTTGCAAGTGCCGGCCTATGCCGTCGATGCCGTCGACAGCACCGGTGCGGGCGATTCTTTCGATGCGGGTTTCTTGCACGCCTGGTTGCGCGGTTCGTCGCTGCAGGAATGCATGCGTTGGGGCAGTGCCTGCGGCAGTCTTTCCACCCGCGCCATCGGCGGCACCACGCGCCAGGCCAACGCGCTGGAAGTACAGACCTTGCTGGCCCACGCATCGTGATCGCGGTCGCTGGGTTCAATACCGCCATCGACCGCTTTATCCGGCTCGATGCCTTACGCCCAGGCGAAGTCAGCCGCGCGCTCGGTGAGCAGGTGTATCCCGGCGGCAAAGGTCTGCATGTGGCCCAAACCATTGCCGCGCTGGGTGAGCGGGTGCAACTGGTGGGTTTGATCGATGCGGCGCACCGCAACCTGATCGCTCGGCGGATGAGTGAGCGCGGTGTGCTTTTTCACGGCGTCGAAATTACCGACAGTATTCGCAACTGCCTTGCTTTGCAGGACGCCAACGGACAGATCACCGAAATTCTCGGCCAGGGTCCCTTGCTTAGCCAGGCGCAGCAGGCGGCGTTGCTGCTCGATTTTCGCCGCAGCGTCGATGAAAGCGAGCTGGTGGTTTTATCCGGCAGTTTGCCGCGCGGCTTTCCGCCCACGACCTACGCCAAGCTGGTGACTCAGGTGCATGGCGTGGGTAAGCGCTGCCTGGTCGACGCCAGCGGCATGGCGATGCAAAACGCTTTGCAGTCCCAGCCATTCTTGATCAAGCCCAATCGCGACGAAATTGCCGAACTGCTGGGGCATCCGGTGGACGATGTCGCGGCCGCAGTGGGTGCCGCCGCGCAGTTGCAGCGGCGTGGCGTGGCCATGCCGGTGGTGTCGATGGGCGCCCTGGGTGCGGTCGCGGCCGATGCCGACGGTTATTGGCACGCCGAGCTGACCCTCGACGAGGTGCGCAATAGCGTCGGCTCGGGCGATTGCCTGCTGGCCGGCATCGCTGTGGGCATCAAGCGTGGCATGAGCCTGGAGCAAACCCTACGCCTTGGCGTGGCCTGTGGCGCGGCGACTGCGCTGGCCGAAGAAACCGGGTTTGTCGAACGCCGAACGGTAGAAGCGTTGTTGCCGCGTGTGCGCGTGCAGCGACTGACGATTTAGGAAGAGCGGGAACAAGCGACGGTTATTCCGTGGCTTGAGAGCGGTTGAGCAACAGGAAAAAAGTCCACGTAGAAGGGGAGTTCTCCGTGGCACACATCGTCGCCTGTACAGGCATGCCATGCATGCCTCGGCAGTGCGATAGAAAACCACGGGAGGAGAACATTCATGCACACGAAGAAAGGTGGTTGTTGTACGGTCGATAGCGATGTCATGGGCGAAAAAAGTATCGGCGCAGATCACGGCGAGCAGCGCCGCAAGCATAAAAAAACCACCAACGCACTGGCCCTGGCCATTCGCACTTCGCTGATGATGTGCGTCATGGGCGGTCTGGTCCATGCCGGCACCGCCACGGCGCAAGACAGCACCGCCACCGACACCACGGTCAAGGCGTCCGCCAAGAAGACCGACAAAACCGCCGACGATAAGCCCGTACGCTTGCAGCAAGTCACGGTGACCGGCTCGAACATCCGCAGCGTCGATGTGGCCGATGCGCAGCCGGTGATCACCATCAGCCGTGTCGATATCGAGCGGCAAGGTTTTGCCACGGTAGGCCAGCTACTGCAAAACGTCTCCTCGGCCAGCACGCCGGACCTGAGCATGTCGGCGCCCGGTGACCTGGGGCCGAATCAAGGCGGTCAGTTCGTCAATCTTCGTGGCCTTGGCGCGCCGCGCACGCTGGTGCTGGTCGATGGGCAGCGCATCGGCGCCGCGCACGGCGGCTACACCAATATCAATGTCATTCCGGTCGCCATCATCGATCACATCGACGTGCTCGCCAACGGCGCTTCGGCGGTCTATGGCTCGGACGCGATCGCCGGTGTGATCAACATCATTACCCGCAAGAATTTCAACGGCGCCGAGATCAATACCTATAACGGCATTTATTCGCCGCACGGCGATGGCATGCAAAGCCAGTACGACGTCACCTTTGGCAAGACCACCTCGAAATGGGGCGTGGTGTTCAGCGCGTCGTATCAAGACCAGCGACCGGTGTGGACCAGCTCACGCGATTTCTCCAGCTATCCCTGGACCGATCAGCATCCGTACTATGGCCGCACTTATGTCGGCCTGCAGCCGATTATCAGCAATGCGGCTTTTCCCGATGGCAGCCATCACGGCGTGGTGCTTAATCCGGGCGGCAATCCGTTCAACCTGGGCGACTATCACCGGATCGTGCCGCGCACCTTCAATGCCGGCGGCGATGTAGGCAGCCTCGCCGATGCAGGCGACTACACCTACAACAACGACAGCGGTCATCAGAACATGCTGCGTACGGCGGATACGACCAAGAATCTGTATCTGGATGCCCACTACAACATCACCTCGAACATCACCGCGAAGTTCAACGCGGGCTACAACATCGATCACGAAAAGGCGACCGCCGGAACCGCCACGCTGTACAGCGGCATGGGTGGGCACGATGATTTTCCGTCGCTGTTATCGGCCAACAGCTATTACAACCCGTATAACCAGCCGGGCATGACGCCACAGGATGTGAAGTTTTATCGCAAAGTGGCTGGGATGACCTTTAACAGCTACAACAACCCGAAGAACTACCGCTACAGCGTCGGCCTGGAAGGTAATTTCAGTGTCGGCGAGCGCTTGTTCAACTGGGACGTCAACTATTACGACAGCAAGATCACCGGCGTAAACACGCGCACCGGCTATTTCAATCTGATCCATACCAAGAATGCGCTGGGCCCGTCCTTCATGGGCGGCGACGGCGTGGTTCATTGTGGAACGCCGGGCAACGTCATCGACGGCTGTGTGCCCTTGAATCCGTTGGGCAGCCTGACACCGGCCATGCTCAACTACCTGGCGATCAACAGTGTCGAGCACTACGGTAGTAATGAAAAAGCCGCGTCGGCCGATTTCGGCGGCAATTTGTTCACCCTGCCAGGCGGCCAATTCAGCTTCGCCACCGGTGTGCAGCATCGCAATGTGTCGGGCTATGACAGCCCGGATGCCTTCGCCGCGGCGGGCAATTCCACCGATGGCGCGGTCGGCCCGAACAGCGGTAGCTATTCCTTGAACGAGGCCTACGCCGAGGTCAATGCGCCGCTGGCAAAAGACCTGCCCGGCATCAAGAGCCTGTCGCTGGATGCGGCCATACGCTATTCGAACTACAGCAACTTCGGCAGCACCACCAACACCTCGTACAAACTGACCTGGCAGCCGATCGAAGACCTGATGATTCGCGCCAGTTATGGCACCGGCTTTCGCGCGCCCACGGTTAATGATCTTTATCAGGGGCGCTACAACGCGGGTGGCTTTACTGACCCCTGCGATGGCGTGTACGGTCCGGCCGGCTATGGCTACAGCGGCGTGGTCGCACAGCGTTGCCTGACCGGTTTCGGCGGCATTCAAGGGGTAGGGCCCAATTTCCGTCAGGTCGATCTGACCGGACTGCCGGTGACCCAGGCCGACGCCGCGGGCATCACCGAGAGTTTCAACGGTGGCAATCCGCATTTGCGGCCGGAAACCTCGTACAACGGGCAAGTCGGTTTTGTGTATAGCCCCTCGTGGTTTCAGGGCTTCAATGTCAGCGTGGACTATTGGCGCTACAACATCCGCAACCTGATTACCGGCATCACCAACGATCAGGTACTGGCCAATTGCTATCAGTACGGCCTCACCGATGCCTGCTCACAGTTTCAGCGGCAGGCCGGCTCGAACCAGATCATCAATCTGTTGAATCTGGAAACCAACGCCGGCTGGCAGAAAACCACCGGCTACGATTTCTCCTTTGCCTACACTGTGCCCAAGTTCTCTTTCGGCCAGTTCAAGCTGGGCCTGAACGGCACCTATGTCACCAGCTATAACACGCTGCCGACCATTGGCTCGGCGGTGAACTACGGCGTGGGCGTGGCTTCGGCGCAGACATCGATGTCGGTCTGGCGCTTGCGCGGCAACTTTACCGTGGACTGGTCACTGAACGATTTCGGCGCCAGCTGGACCATGCGTTACTTCTCGCCGCTGAAAGCGCCTTGCGCCTTTCCGCCGCCGGATACACGCTCGGCCTTCCCCTGCAGCCTGCCCAACTACTACGCGCCGGGTGTGGGCCCGCAGCCGATGACGCAGATCGCCTCGGTGACCTTCAACGACGCGCAGGTGTATTGGAAGGCGCCGTGGAATGCGACCTTCTCGCTGGGTGCGAACAACATCTTCAACCGCAAGGGGCCGTATATCTACGGTGGCTACGCGGGCAGCGATACGCCGTACAACTACAACGCGTCGTATGACATCGGGCGTTACATCTACGTGCGTTATCAACAGCGGTTCTAATGTGCCGGCGGCCGGAGTTTGCCGCCGATCCATCCAGACCCGCTCGCTTGAGGGCGGGCGGGTCTGCCATAGCGTGCTGTAGGCACTCCTTGCGATAGGGCTGAGCCCCTGCTGACGTGGTACTGACATCGGCGGATGTTTACTGCGTTATCTATCGCACCGGGATGGGCCAAGACAGTACCTGAGTGATCTTCAAGAGGGCTTGTCATGTTGTTTGTTGCTTTTAAGAAACCGGCCGCGGTCGTGGCCGCGATGGCTAGCCGCCGGTCGCTCTCGCCGCGGCGTGGTACGCGGCTTGCCGTGGGCTTGCTGGCTGGCTTGATCGGCTGCGGCCTGGCGCATGCCGATGAGAGCGGTATCTCCAAGCCCGGTGTGCCGGTATTCAGCGATCAAGCCGGCGCGGAGCATTTCGGCAACGCCGCCATTGAGGCGAGCTGGAAGGTCGCCGACCAGCACCTTACCGACATGCTTATGGTCGATCGGTCGCATGACCTCACCTTGAAAATCGTGGCACCGTTCGCCCTGACCCTGGCCGATGGCAAGACCGTGCACGCGGCCGACATGCATCTCGCCGCGGCGCCGAGCGAAACGGCGCTGCCGGTCAACGCCGATGCGTCGCGCTTGGCTGAGCGCCTGCCGGGCAAGGCGGTGCAAGCGACGTTTACCGATGGCGAGGGCCGCTTCCGGGTTCAGTGGCAACTGCTGCAGCGCGACGACTCGCCGTATTTGCGCGAGCAGGTATCGATCACCGCGCTCAAGCAGGACGAGAACATCACCGGCGTGTCGTTGTTTGAGTTGCAAGCAGCGGGGGTGCAGGTCAGCGGTGATGTAAAGGGCTCGCCGGCGGTGGTGGGCGACGCTTATGTGGGCTTCGAGCATCCATTGTCGGAGAGCGAGGCTCGCGGCAACCACGTCAAGTTCAACCTGGTGCGCGGTTTGCCGCTGGAAAAAGGCAAGACGATTACTTACTCGGCGGTGGCCGGCGTCACTCGCAGTGGTCAGTTGCGCCGCGATTTTGCCGCTTACATCGAGCGCGAACGGGCGCACCCGTATCGGCCGTTCCTGCATTACAACTCGTGGTACGACATCGGCTATTTCACGCCGTATACCGAGGAGCAGGCGCTGGATCGCATCAACGCTTTCGGCAAGGCTTTGCATGAGCAGCGCGGCGTACAGCTGGACTCCTATCTGTTCGATGACGGCTGGGACGACCGCAGCGGCAGCTGGCATTTCAGCAAGGATTTTCCGCACGGCTTCGTGCCGTTGCGCGACGCGGCGGCGAAGTATGGCGCCGCACCAGGCGTCTGGCTGTCGCCCTGGGGTGGCTATGGCCCGCCCAAAGAGATCCGCGTGAAAGAGGGCCGGGCGAACGGCTACGAGATCATCGATGGCGGTCTCGCCTTGTCCGGGCCCAAGTACTATCAACGCTTCCACGATGCGGTGCTGTCGCTGGTCAAGGACAACGGCATCAATCAATTCAAGTTCGATGGCACCGGCAATGCCGACAAGGTATTTCCGGGCAGCCGCTTCACCAGCGATTTCGATGCGGCGATCCAGCTGATCGAAGACGTGCGCGAGGCCAAGCCGGATACCTTTATCAATCTCACTACCGGTACGTATCCGTCACCGTTCTGGCTGCGCTATGCCGACTCGATCTGGCGCGACGGCGAAGATGATGACCTGGCCGGTGTCGGCAGCAATCGTGAGCGCTGGATCACCTACCGCGACGCGCAAACGTATCGCAATGTGGTGCTTAAGGGGCCGTTGTTTCCGATCAACTCGCTGATGCTTCACGGCATCATCTATGCGCAGCAGAATCGCCGGCTCAATAGCGACCCCGGTCACGACTTCAGCAATGAAGTGCGCTCGTACTTCGCCACCGGCACGCAGTTGCAGGAGATGTACATTACCCCGTCGCTGTTGAGCACGGAGGACTGGGACGTGCTGGCCGAGGCGGCCCGCTGGTCGCGGACCAACGCTAATGTATTGCGCGATACACATTGGATCGGTGGCGATCCGCAGCGCTTGAATGTCTACGGCTGGGCGGCATGGTCGCCGGAGAAGGCCATCATCACCTTGCGCAATCCCGATGCGCATGAGCAGGTCGCGGTGATCGATCTGCCGCGTCAGCTTGAACTTCCGGCAGGTGCGGCAAGCAAGTACAGCGCGCGCAGTCCGTGGAAATCCGATAGCAAGCGTGCGGCGTTGTCGTTGGATACGGCACATGCCACGACGATCCCGTTGAAACCGTTCGAGGTGTTGACACTGGAGTTGACGCCGCTGAAGTAATCGCGACAGCGAGGGCAGGTTGGCGATGCGCCTGACGCATCCCAACCTGCCGCACCCTCGGTATGAATCAGCTGGAGCATAAGCATGCAACGACGGGATTTTCTGCGACTGACCGCCTTGACGCCGCTGCTGGCGTTAAGCCCGCGCGGGCATGCTGGCGCTGCGCAGCGCTCGACCGAGTTGTTACCGGATGGCCACGCGCACCGCTTCGAACTCGGCGCACAGCAGTTTCTTCTGGACGGCAAGCCGCTGCAGATCCGCAGCGGCGAAATGCATCCCGCGCGTATTCCGGCCGAGTACTGGCAGCATCGCATTCGCATGGCCAAAGCGATGGGGCTCAATACCATCGCCGTGTATGTGATGTGGAATGCCTTGGAGTCGGAGCCCGGGGTGTTCGACCTGAAAAGCGGCAGCCGTGACTTTGTCCGTTTCATCAAGCTGTGCCAGCAAGAAGGCATGTGGGTGTATCTGCGCCCGGGCCCGTATGTCTGTGCCGAATGGGATTTTGGCGGCTTGCCGCCGTATCTGCTGCGCGAGGCGGATATCCATGTGCGCAGCAAGGACGATCTGCCTTACATGCATGCCGTGGCACGCTACCTCGATACCCTCGCGCCGCTGATCAAGCCGTTGATGGTGAGCCAGGGTGGGCCGGTATTGATGTTGCAGATCGAGAACGAATACGCCTCGTTCGGCCATGACCTGGATTACCTCAAGCAGCTGCAGGCGATGTGGCGGCAGCGTGGCATCGATGGGCCGTTCTCGATTTCCGATGGCTTGTCGCAAATCCAGAAGCAGCAGACGTATCTGCCTGGTGCGGCCCTGGGCCTCGACGGCGATACCGATTTTGCCGCGGCACAGAAAATCGCCGGCGAAGCGCCGGTATGGGTTGGCGAAGGCTATCCCGGCTGGCTGACGCATTGGGGCGATGCCGAGTTCCAGCGCGGCGATTACGTGGAGACATTGCGCAAGCTGCTGGAGCAGGGCCGCTCGTTCAATCTGTATGTGGTGCATGGCGGCACCAATTTTGGATTTACCGCGGGCGCCAATGCTAACGGCGATTACTCGAATTTCGAACCGGCGATTACCAGCTACGACTATGGCGCGCCGATCAACGAGCGCGGCGAGGCGACTGCCGACTACCATCGTTTCCGCGCCTTGCTGGCTGCGCATGCACCGCATCGGTTACCGGAGATTCCCGCGCCGCCGCCAGCGATCCGTTTCGCGCCGCTGACGCTCATGCCATACGCCTCGCTGTGGGACAACCTGCCGAGCGCGAAAGCGGTAAGCAAACCCATGCCGAACGAACTGTTGTTCGCACAGGATCACGGCATGGTGCTTTATCGCAAGACGGTGCGCGCTGGCGGCAGCTTGTCTGTGGACGGCGTGCGCGACTACGCCACCGTGTTCGGTAATGGCCGCTACCTCGATTATCTTTCGCGCGTGCAAAAGCCCGGGCTGCGCAAAGAGCAGCGTGTCGAGCTGCCGGCGACTCAGAAGGGCAGCGATATGGTGCTGGATATCCTCGTCGATAGTTTCGGCCACGTCGGCTATGGCCATGCGATGCAGGACCGCAAAGGTATCACTGGCGCGATCCACCTCGATGGCAACGAATTGACCGACTGGCAGGCGTACAGCCTGCCGCTGGATGACGCCTTCGTCGGTTCGCTGAAACCGCTCACCGGCAGCGCCATGCGCCCTGGTCTGTTCTTCAAGGCTGCGCTGGCTATCGATCGGCCTGGCGACAGCTACATCGACATGAGTGCCTGGGACAAGGGCTATTTGTGGGTCAACGGGCGATTGCTCGGCCGCTACTGGCACATCGGCCCGCAGCAGCGTTTGTTCTGCCCGGCGTCGTGGTTGCGCCAGGGCGACAACGAGATCCTGGTGTTCGACCTGCATCGGACCGAGGCGGCGTCGATTCACGGCGTCGAGAGGTTGCAAGGCTGATCCGCAGATCTTTCACAGGGATGAATGCACATCAGGGGTTTGAACGTCGGCGGCCCATCAGTCGCTGACTCCCATCGAAAGCGAACACACCACCAGTCAATCAACTGTTTCACACACCAGCGAGGGGATTTTCATGAATGCCATGTGTTGTCGTGTGTTGCTGTGCCTGTTATTTCTGATGCCCCTGGCCGCGATGGCCGAGTCGATCGTGCCGGGTAGTTACACCAACTATCGTTTCGATGCTTCGATCGCGGGATTTCAATCGGTGGATTTCGGCATCACCGTGAAAGTCGATCCTGGCTACCGTGCCAACACCTTCTGGAGTAACCAGTTCGGCCTGGTCGGGACCAACTCCGGTGCCTATACCGGTATGCAAAGTGATGGTGGCAGCGACCGCATCTTTCTGTTCTCGGTGTGGGACGCCACCGACGCCAAGCCGGGCAGCGACGGCAGTTATTGCCAAAGCTTTGGTGGCGAGGGCGTGGGGCAGAGTTGCCGCATGGCCTATGCGTGGAAGCAGGGGCATACCTATCGCTTTCACGTGGCCTATGAGGGCGGGCAGTGGCTGGGCGTGACAGTAACCGATCTGCATACCGGGTACGCGTTCAAGCTGGGCAGTATTCGCACCGCTTCCACCCAGATATCTCCCAAGGGCATGGTCAACTGGACCGAGTATTTCGAGTGGAATGCACCGGATGCCTCCTGCTACGACCAGCCTTATTCGAAAGCGGAGTTCGCGCTGCCGAAGGGCGATGGCGGCGTGGCGACGGCGAGCGTTTCTTCCACCAGCGTGAAGCCGGGCTGCTCCGCTTTCAGCGAGGTGATGCTCACGCCGGCTGGCAGTGAGCATCGCAATGCCTTGGGCAATACCATTCGTGGTGCGGTGCAGGCAGCCGGCAAGGCCTCCTGGTGCATGGAATCGAAGGGCGGCGCGGCCAGCGGCGTGGCGGCCATCAGCAATATCTGCAGTGGCGATCAGAGTCAGTCCTGGGTTTATGCGTCGGATCACACGCTACGCTTGCAGAACAATTTATGCCTGGATATTTCCGGCAGCAGCAAGGCAGTGGGGGCGGCAGTCGGCGTTTACACCTGCACCGGCGGCACCAATCAACGCTGGACCGCGATGGGCGCGCTGCTGCGCAGCGACTGGTCCGGGCTTTGCCTTGCCGCAGCTTCGCCGGGCGCTCAGCTGACCATGCAGAGCTGCAGCTTTGGCGCGGCGAATCAGCGCTGGGATCTGCC
Source organism: Dyella silvatica (assembly GCF_026283955.1). Classification (GTDB taxonomy): domain Bacteria; phylum Pseudomonadota; class Gammaproteobacteria; order Xanthomonadales; family Rhodanobacteraceae; genus Dyella_C; species Dyella_C silvatica. The sequence goes on from NZ_JAPDPE010000157.1 coordinate 10,395, forward strand.
TGAATCCAGCAGAACTTCGCGCTGGCCATGACGGTGGGCGCAGCCTGGGCTAGCGCCCGGGCTCGCCCTTTCAGCTAGATGTTGAGAGCATACGGCGCAGTGACGCCAAGTGATCCGCGTCGTACTCATGGGGCGCGATGTTTACCTTTGGAGACAGTGATGAACACATTGAAGGTTGTTGGTACCTGCTTGTTGTTATCGGTCTTGCCCTTGGTCGTTCATGCCGGCGATACGCCAGGCAGCTATACCAATTACAAGTTCGACTCGAGCGTGAGCTCGCTTAATTCAGTCGACTTCGGCATCACCGTGAAAACCGACCCCGGTTATCAGGCGAACGTCTATTGGAGCAACCAGTTCAGTCTGGTCGGTACCAGTTCGGGTGGCTATACCGGCATGCAAAGCAATGGCGGCAGCAAGCGCATGTTTCTGTTTT
>NZ_JAPDPE010000158.1 GCF_026283955.1 Dyella silvatica
ACCGCGGTGAGGCTGGGACGACAGGCCCGCAGGGGCATCGACACGGATGTCGATGCCTTTTCGCCAGGGCAGGAGCCCTGTCGAAAAGCCCGACCCAGCCTCACGCACTCGTAGGGCAGGATGCCCGTAGAGCGCGGCATGGGGGTGGCTTTCTCTTTGGTTACTTTCTCTTGGCCACGCAAGAGAAAGTGACTCGGGCCCCGGCAGGGGCTCGAAAGCCCGCCGCAGGCGAGCCAGCTCACGACACCAAAACAAACAAGCCAGCAAGCCTCAGGCCAAGCGCCCCCTCACCCAATAACCATGCACAGACACCAAGATCGCCCAATACCACTTTGCATCCAGCCATATGGACGGCTACCCTGATGCATCGCACAAAACCACGGCACCCCATGATCAAGCTACTTGCCCCCTTGGCCGCCCTGCTCCTGCTGGCTGGCTGCTCGTCCTCTACCCCCGGCAACGCCGACAGCCAGAAACTCATTATCGCCGCCACGGCGATTCCGCATGCCGAGATCCTCAAGCAGGTCAAGCCGATGCTTGCCAAAGAAGGCGTGGATCTGGAGATCAAGGTGTTTGCCGATTACGTGCAACCGAACACCCAGGTCGATGAGAAAACCATCGACGTGAATTACTTCCAGACCAAGCCCTACCTGGATGCATTCAATCGCCAACATGGCACGCACCTGACCATTATCACCGGCGTGCACATCGAGCCGTTCGGCGCTTACTCGCGCAAATACAAGTCGATCGAACAGCTTCCTGATGGCGCCAACGTGACCATCCCGAACGATCCGAGCAACAACAGCCGCGCTTTGTTGCTACTGGCCAAGCACGGCTTGATCACCTTGAAAGATCCAAGCAATGAGCTGTCCACCCTGAAAGACATCACCGCCAACCCCAAGCAATTGAAGTTCCGCGAATTGGAGGCCGCCATGTTGCCGCGCACGCTGGACGAGGTGGATCTGGCCTTGATCAATACCAACTACGCTCTGGCGGCGGGCCTCAATCCGACCAAGGACGCCTTGCTGATCGAAGGCAAGGACTCACCTTATGTGAACTATCTTGTCGGTCGTCCGGACAACAAAGACGATCCGCGCGTGCAAAAACTGGTCAAGGCGCTGACTAGCCCGGAGGCAAAAGCCTTTATCGAGCAGAAGTACCAGGGTGCGGTTTTACCTGCGTTCTAAGGCGTTTGCAGACAGCCAAAAAAACATAAGGGGAGGAACCTCGGTTCCTCCCCTTACTTTTTCCACCGTGTGCACGAAAGCCGAAGCTCGCCTGAATCAAGCCGGCTCTGGAATCTGGAACACCTGGCGCAGATACGTGACATAAGCCGTGTCTTCGCACATGTTCTTGCCCGGCGAGTCGCTGAGCTTGGCAACCGGCTGGTCGTTGCAGCGGATCATCTTGATCACGATGTTCAATGGCGTCGGACCGACGTCGTTGGTGAGATTGGTACCCACGCCAAAGGCCAGCTGGCAACGGTCGCGAAAGTAGGCGTACAGCTGCATGACTTTCGGAATGTCCAGGCCATCGCTGAAGACCAAGACCTTGCTGCGCGGGTCTACCCGGTTGGCCGCATAGTGCGCCAACACTCGATCGCCCCAATCGAACGGATCGCCGGAGTCGTGGCGGGTGCCATCGAACAGTTTGCAGAAGTACATATCGAAATCGCGCAGGAACGCGCTCAAGCCGTAAACATCGGATAAGGCGATACCGAGATCGCCGCGATACTCCTTCGCCCAGGCCTCCAACGCGGCCACTTGCGAATCGCGCAAGCGCGGCCCCAGTGCCTGATGGGCTTGCAAGTATTCGTGCGCCAGTGTGCCTAGCGGGCGCAGTCCGAGTTTTCGTGCCAGCCATACGTTGCTAGTGCCCGTCAGCTGCGCGCCCAGCCCGTCTCGCAGTGCAGTCACCACCTCTTCATGCCAGCTGCCGGAGAAGCGCCGACGGGTGCCGTAATCGGCGATGCGGCACTCTTCGTAGTTGGCGGTATCGCGCAGCAAGGCGATTTTTTCGTGCAAGCGCCGCCGCCCTTCGGTCAAGTCGAGCGCGGGCTGGGTATTGCGAAAGTAGACCTCGTTGACGATAGCCAGCAGAGGCACTTCGAACAGAATGGTATGCAGCCATGGCCCGCGAATACGGATGTCGATCTCGCCGTTGCCGGAGGCGGCCGGGGTGATCTCTACATATTTGGCGTTGAGCTGGAACAAGCCCAGAAAATCGACGAAGTCGCTTTTGATGAAACGCCAGCTGCGCAGATAGTCCAGCTCATCTTCGCGAAAGCGCAGGCTGCACAAACCTTCCAGCTCCGCGCGTATCTCTTCGATGTAGGGCGCGAGGTTGACGCCGGGGTTACGGCATTTGAACTTGTACTCGACCTGTGCCGCCGGATACTGATGCAGCACCACTTGCATCATCGAGAACTTGTATAGATCGGTGTCGAGTAGCGAGGTGACGATCATCGGTCGCTCATGGCGGTGAAGGGGATGTGTAGGAACGCCGATGATTATCCTTGCGAAAGCCGCCTTATGAGTGACATCCGCAAAATAAAAAAACGGGCATAAAAAAACCCCGGCAGCCAGGGGAGGATCTGCCGAGGTTTGTCGGGTCTGGCATCCTGGGGGGAGGATTAAGTGCCGACCCCTCAGTGGCTCGCGTAAAGCAGCAATGCCACTTCGGGTCGCCATCACGGCGATCGAGAACTTAGATACGACCGATGCCTTGAAAGTTCAAGTTCATCGATGAATGTTTTTCATATTTTTTGATGAAAGTTTCTTCATGTTCAGCCTGGCGGCTAAAACGCCAGCTGATTTAACTGTTTTTCAACAGCTTCAATAAAAGCCTGTGGTCCCGGCCAGCTGGTACTGCGTCCGAGCTTGCGGCTACCGGCGAAGACGAAGAAGGCCGGAATACCATGCAAACCAAAACGCGTCGCCATCGTCGGATCGTCATACACGTTGTCGTGCAACCAGCGCACCTGCGGCCACTGGAAGCGCTCGGAAGCCAGCAAAAGCGCTCGTTTGGCGATGTCGCAATTAGGACAGTCACGCCCCCACAGAAACAAAATCGTCAGCGCTTGGGCGCCCTCGGCAAGCACCTCGTCCAGCGACGCACTATCGACGCGCTGCATCGGAAACTGTTCGAAAAATTGCGGTACGGTGGTATCGGCCATGACATCTTCCGCTCGGGAAATAAGCAGATGTGGTCACTCACGCAAATATCGAGGGCCAGCTACACGGGCTAGCGCCGGCCACCCGCACAGGGCATGCTCTGCTCCCCCTGGATGGAACCGTCCCATGCGACCGCTGTTGCGCTGCCTTTGCCTTTTCGCTCTGTGCCTGCCACTTCCCAGTCTCGTCCTGGCCGCCCGGGTCAGCGAGCTGAAGATCGACCTGGGCCATGGCGCACGGACCTATACCACCGCACAACTACTCGTCCGCCGCGACGTCCGCAGCATCACCATTGCAGACGATGTCGCGCTCAAACAATGGATGCATTACCGCGCGCTGCCCATCAGCGTGCTGCTCGATGGCATCAGCCCAGGCGATCATCTGCAATTTGTCGCCGCCGATGGCTTCGCCGCGGAAATCCCCGCCGCTGTTTTATTGAATGATCGCGGCAGTACGGCGTGGCTGGCGATTGAAGACCCAGCCCACCCCTGGCCGACTTTAGGCGCCAGTAAAGGCAGCGCCGGCCCGTTCTATCTGGTCTGGACCAAGCCGGAGGCCGCTGGCATCGGATCGGAGCAATGGCCTTACCAAATCGTGTCGATCCACAAGCTTGCCGATATTGCGCAGCGGTTTCCGGTGATCCTGCCTGACTCGGCGCTGCCCAACGCCAGTCCGGTACGGCGCGGCTTCGCGGTGTTCCAACGAACCTGCTTTACCTGTCATACGCTCAATGGCGCCGGCGACGCCAAGCTGGGACCGGATCTGAACATTCCACACAGCCCGATTGAATACCTGCGCGCAGACTTGCTGCGCGCCTATATCCGCAACCCGCAATCGCTGCGTCATTGGCCGCAGGCAAAAATGCCGGGATTCGATGCGAAAACCTTGTCCGATGCCGATCTCGATGACCTGCTGGCCTATTTGCGCCATATGGTGGATCGCAAGGCGCAACAGTAATTTAACCAGCCGAACGCTCTACCTGCTCCACGCCGAGATTGCTGGAGGCTCGGTTATAAACCTCCATATCCAGCAGCCCTTGCTCCCGCGCAACCAGCACCGGCACCAGCATCTGGCCGGTGACATTCGTCATGGTGCGCATCATGTCGAGGATGCGATCGATGGCCACCAGATAGCCAATGCCCTCCACCGGCAGGCCGGCCGAGCTGAGCACCAGGGTCACCATCACGATCGCCGTGCCTGGCACGCCTGCCGTGCCGAATGATCCCAGCACCGAGGCAAGCAAAATGATGAAGTACTGGGATACGCCCAGCTCCAAACCAAAATATTGCGCGACGAAGATGGAACTGATCGCCGGATAGATCGCGCCGCAACCATCCATCTTGATGCTGGCGCCCAGCGGCACCGCAAAGGCGGCGTACTCCTCTTTTACCCCGAGGTTGTGGGTGACGCTGCGCAGGGCAACCGGCATCGAGGCGAAACTGGACGAGGAGGTGAAAGCCACCTGCATGGCAGGCAGCACGCCACGGAAAAACTTCCGCGGGCTTAACCCGTGTGCCAGCAGCAGGCCGCCGTAAACCACCACGATTTGCACCACGCAGGCCAGGTACAACGTCAGCACGAACTTGCCCAGCGGCAACAGCTTCTCGAAACCATAGCCGCCGACCAGGGCTGCGATAAGACCAAAGGTGCCCAGCGGCGTCATTTCCAACACGAAACGAGTGACCTGGATCATCGCCTCGTTACCCTCGTTCATCAGCGCGCGCAGGCGCGCCGACTTGTCGCCGATCTTGACCAGGGCCAAGCCAAGCAGGCCGGCAAAAAAGATCACCTGCAGAATCTTGCCTTCGGACAAGGCCTTGAATGGGTTGGCAGGCACGACATCCAGCAACACTTGCACTGGTGTAGGCACAACCTTGACCTTGTAGTCGCTGGCCATTTGCAAATGGCCTACGCCCAGGCCCGGGTTGGTCACATGTGCCACCACCAAGCCTACGCACACGGCCAGCGCGGCGGTCATCGCAAACCATAAAAAGGTACGCCCGCCCAAGGCCGCCATGCGCTGCACACCATGCAGGCTGGAAACGCTGTGCACCACGGCAAAGAACACCAGCGGCACCGCAATCATCTTGATCAAGGTGATGTAGAGATCACCCAGGGGCTGAAACCAAGTCACCGCCTGCGCACCGGTAGCCCAGCCAGCCAGGGCGCCAAGCACGAAACCGGCAAGCACGCGCTTCCAAAAGCGGATGCCAAGCCACCAGGAAATAATCTGCACTACGCCTCTCCCCGAGGATGAAAGCAACCGAAGATACACGAAGTATGGCCGTCCATACGGGTATCAGGCGACATAGCGTTCGCCGCTGCGAACAACATCGCATGCTGCCGCGAAAAGCTACCCGCCCGCCCCGTCTCCCTGCGCAACCGTATTGAGCAAGGATTGCAGCGTTTTCTCGCGCTCGGCCTGGGGCATTCGCCCCAACTCCCTCACCCGACCGTAAAATGCAGACCAGTTGTTTTGCGCCTGTCGAAAAATCACCGCGAAAGCTGGTTGCCAGCGGTCATATAACCCAAACGGCAATAAACGGGCGTTATTGATCGGCGCAGCCACCCAGGCGTCATATCGATGCTCGTTTGGCCAATCGCGCTCGCGCCATTGCCGGTAACGCTCGCGGAACGCCTCGATTTCATGTTGCTTACCTTCAGCCATCGCCGCGGCCGTGACGCCGCTGCTGTATAGCGTTTGCAGGCGATCACGCAAATCGAGGGCCATCCGCGTAAAGCCGTCGTCCATCGCCTGATGGCGCGCCTCCGAGGGCGGCAGGCCACGCGATTGCCGCCACGCGCGTAACCCTTCGGCCTGCACAAAGCCGGCGAAGGACTCGTTGAACGCACTGTCGTCTTTGACATAAATCAGCTGATGGGCCAATTCATGAAAAATGGTGCCGGCCAACTCGTCATCGTCCCAGCGCAACATGCTGCTGAGCACCGGGTCTGAAAACCAGCCCAAGGTGGAATACGCCGGCACCCCGCCCACCCAGACGTCGTCACCCTGGCCCTGCCAGCGAGCCGCCTCCCGCTTCGCCTTGGCTTCTTCAAAGTAGCCGCGATAGGCCACACAGCCGGCGATCAGAAAACAATGCTGCAGCGGAGCTACCGAGTACGGCGGCGTAACGAAAACATTCCACACCACATAGGGCCTATGCAGGTCGACATAGCTGGTGTAGCTACGGTTATCCGGTAATCCAAGCTGCTGCGAGGCGTATCTGCGCGCCTGCTGGGCCAGCTCCAGGCGCGCAACCAGTTTGGGATCGGTGGCCGGATCGCTGATGACCTTCGCCACCGCCCGCCGGTGCAGCACCAGCTCACTTTGCCCATGCGCCACATGCGCGTAATAACCGAGGCTGCTACAGGCAAAAAGCAGAAGGCTCACCGTCGCGATAACGATGAGCCTCAAAAAAATCGAACGCGGCGGCATGGAAACCCATAAGACCATGCCGCCATTGTGCCCTAGTGCGAGCGCGCCACACCGTGCCAGGAGCCATGCCCACCGCCACCGCCACCGCCAGGATGGCTGCCGCGCCAACCGCCGCCACCGCGATAGCCGTTGCCGCCATGCCAGTAACCACCACGGTTCCAGCCATTGCCGCGCCAGCGCGAACCGCCGTACCACACGCCGCCGACCGGGCCATAGCAACAACCGTAATAGCCGCCGTAATAACTTGGGTAATAGCCAGGGTAGTAACCGTTGTCGTAGACCACGGTGCTGCGACTGCCGTAGTAGACATCGCCGCTGTAAGCCGAGCTGCGCACGTAGCTATAGCCCGGATCGTAATAACAGCCTGATAACGCCGCGGTGGCGGCCACTAGGACCAGACCAGCGAGTAGACGTTTCATGACACACCTCCGCAGATTTCAGTCATCAAGCTAGACCTAGACCATTGAATGCTCACTGAGTGCGCCAAGGTGTCATGGCAAGTGTTTACCCGCCAGCTATCTAGACCTTGTCGTCTACTCAGAATCTGGGCTGCGACAGCTGATTCAAGAAGTGCGACAGCACTTCAGGCCGGATCATCAAGGTAAAGGCCACGCCATACGCCGCCCCCCACAGATGGGCGCTATGGTTGACGTTGCCCGCACCGCGGCGATCCATGTAAATCGAGTACACCGTGTACAGCACGGCATAGATGATGGCGGGCATCGGTACCACCAGCACAATGATGCGCGACCACGGCGACAGCAGGATAAAAGCGAACAGCACGGCAGATACCGCCCCAGAAGCGCCCAGGCTACGGTAATCCGCGTTGTGGCGGTTTTTCAGATAGGTCGGCAAGATCGAGACGACCAGCGCGCCGATATAAAACAGCACGAAACCCAGCGTGCCCAGCTGCCCGGTGTAAAACCCCTCCATTGAGCGGCCGAAAAAATATAAGGTGATCATATTGAACAGCAGGTGGCTGAAATCCGCGTGGATCAGCCCGTAAGTGACCAACCGGTGGTACTCGCGGTTGCGCTCGATCGCCGGCGGCCACAGGATCAAGTCGTTCATCAGGCGATGGTTGTTGAACGCCATGAACGAAACGACGCAGGTAATGGCGATAAGAATCAGGGTAATCGGCATACAAAAAGTCAATCGTGATAGGTCAAGTAGCAGCATCTTGGCGAGATGACAGCGACTTGTCGACTTTCCGATAAAAGAGCCCCCTGCACTGCCCATACTCTTGCGACAGGACTATGATGCGCGGCTTTAACGCGGTCCTCACCGCCTCTTGGCCCTCATGTCCCCCATTCGTTATCTGCATCTGGACGTCTTTGCTGCCACGCTTGGCGGCGGCAACCACCTCGGCGTAGTGACTGACGCCACCGGCTGGAGCGATGCGCAAATGCAGCGTTTCGCCCGCTGGACCAACCTGGTCGAAACCACCTTCCTGCTGCCGCCAGCAGCCCCGTCGGCCAGCTACCGCGTGCGCATCTTCACGCCACACAAGGAAATCCCGTTCGCGGGCCACCCAAGCATCGGCAGCGCCCATGCTGTGGCAAGAATGCGGCGCAGGCGTGCTGCCTATCCGCGTCGAAGACCAAGGCCGCCAGCTGTTACTGCAGTCGCCACCGGCCAAAGTGATTCGGCAAGGTCTGGATGCGCATCCACAACTGGCCGCCGCCCTTGCCGGTATCGGTTTAGGCGCCCTGCCACCCGCCTTGGTCGAAGGTGGCCGCCATTGGTGGCTGGCCGAATGCGCTGATGAAGCCAGCCTGCGCCAATGGCAACCCGATCATGACGCCATTGCCGCCTTGGCCAAGGCCACCGACAGCCTCGGCATCTGCGTTTTCGCGCGCAGCGCCGCCCCCAGCTATCAACTGGTGGTACGCGCACTCCCCGCTGGCGTCGGTATTGTCGAAGACCCGGCCTCCGGCGCGGCGAACGGCCTGATCGGCGCCTATATCGCCCATGCCGAACCCGATGGCCCACTGGCGCGCGGCTACACCGTCAGCCAGGGGCGCGAGATCGGCCACGACGCACGCCTGCTGGTGCAGATCGACGGCGACGTGGTGTGGGTCGGTGGACACACCCACACCATCATCGATGGCAGCTTGCGCTGGACCGGCGCCGAGTGAGCGGCAGCGCGCAAATATGGGTCGATGCCGACGCCTGCCCGGTCGTCATCAAAGAAATCCTGTTTCGCGCCGCCGAGCGCGAACAGGTCGCCGTCACCCTGGTCGCCAACCAATGGCTGCGCACACCGCCCTCGCGCTTCATACGCTCTATCCAAGTTCCTGCTGGCTTTGATGTCGCCGACAACGAGATCGTGCAGCGCGCCGCTGCCCATGATCTGGTGGTCACGCAAGACATCCCGCTCGCCGCCCTGGTGATCGAAAAAGGCGCCCTGGCGATCAACCCACGCGGCGAGCTGTATACGCCAGAGACCATCGCCCAACGCCTGACCATGCGTAATTTCATGGACGAATTGCGTGGCTCAGGCGTCGATACCGGCGGCCCGGCGGCGTTTCACCCCCGCGACCGCCAGGCTTTCGCCAACCAGCTCGATAGCTGGCTCACCCGGCGGCGGCAGATGAAGTCGTAGCGGCACGAGTCGGCAACAGGGACCCTACGATCGGTGCATAGGCGACGACTGAGTCGCTTGCTCGCTCGAATTGCTGCATAAAGCCCCCCCTCCCAACCTTCCCGTACGAGTCCCAAAAGGGGACTCCCTTCGGCCGCAGGGGAGCGGCAAAAGCGGCAAGGCCGAGAATCAACGCGAACATCGCACGCGACGCTTACCGCTGCCGCGGTCCTTGATGTTGCCTTTGCTTTTGCCCTTGACGTCAGGGGCCCCTGTGCGTCGGTGAGGGTTGGACGACAAGGCCCGCAGGGGACTCGGCAGGGACGCCGAGTCCTTTTCGCCAGGGCAGGAGCCCTGTCGCCCATACTGTTTAAATTCAGCCCGGCCAGCCCTCACGCACCCGAAGGGCGACAAGCGGGGATGGCCTTCTCCGTTGGTTACTTTCTCTTGGCCACGCAAGAGAAAGTAACTCGGCCCCTGGCAGGGGGCCGAAACCCGCAACTACACCACCCCACCCGCCGCATAACCCGAAGCCCAAGCCCACTGAAAGTTATACCCCCCCAACCACCCAGTCACATCCACCACTTCACCAATGAAATACAACCCCGGCACCAATTTCGACTGCATCGTGCTCGACGACAAACCATCGGTATCCACCCCACCCAGGGTCACCTCGGCAGTGCGATAGCCCTCCGTGCCACTGGCGGTGATCGGCCAGTCGTGCAATTGCCTGCCGATCTCATGAAGTTCAGCCTCGCGGTATTGCCGCATCGGGCGACTCTCAAACCACAGCTCACATAACCGCTGCGCCAAGCGCTTGGGCAACACATCGGCCAACACGGTTTTCAGCTCGGCTGCCGGCCGAGCCACTCGCTGCTCGTTGAGCCAGGCGCCCGCATCCTGATGCAACAGGGGATGCGCAGGCAGCAAATCACTGCGCAAATCGCTGCCGGGCTGCCAGTACGAGGAAATCTGCAAAGTCGCCGGCCCGCTGACCCCGCGATGGGTAAACAGCATGCCGGCACGAAACTCCCGCTTACCCACGCGAGCCTCGGCGACCGGCAAGGCCACGCCAGCAAGGTCTTGATAATGCTCCTGATGCTTGCCGCTCAGGGTCAAGGGCACCAATCCCGCACGCGTAGGCAGCACCGTATGCCCGAACTGCCGGGCCAACTCGTAGCCGAAGCCGCTCGCCCCCATGCTTGGTATCGATAAACCGCCGCTGGCCACCACCAGCGACTCGGCATGCACCTCGCCGTGCGCGGTGGTGACATTGAAGCCCTCAGCGGTCTTGCGCACACGCCCCACCGTGCAACTGGTCTCAATCCGCACACCCGCGGCCGCACACTCGTCCAACAGCATGC
>NZ_JAPDPE010000159.1 GCF_026283955.1 Dyella silvatica
GCATTTCTTGCCGCCATCGATGCGTTGATCTGCGAGGGCCTGGCCAACGCCGGCGCCCTGCCCGACCGCACCACGGTGGTCTACGTGTCGCCGCTGAAGGCGCTGTCCAACGACATTCGGATCAACCTGGAAGCACCGCTGGAAGGCATTCGCGCCGAACTCGAAAAACTCGGCCTGCCCGACGTGGATATCCGCACGGCGGTACGCACCGGCGATACGCCGCAGCTGGAACGCAACCTGATGCGCAAGCTGCCGCCGCATATCCTGGTCACCACGCCCGAATCGCTATACATCCTGCTGGGCTCCGAATCCGGCCGGAAAATGCTGAGCGGCACGCGCACGGTGATCGTCGATGAAATCCACGCGCTGGCGGGTAGTAAGCGCGGCGCGCATCTGGCCTTGTCGCTGGAGCGATTGGAATATCTATGCCAGCGCCGGTTGCTGCGCATCGGCTTGTCGGCGACGCAAAAGCCGATCGAAGAAGTGGCGCGCTTTTTAGTCGGCACGGGGGCCGATACCTCGTCGCTTGCGCTTGCTCCTGCCCAACCGTCCCCTGCTTACCAGCAGGGGAGCCCGGATTGCGCGATTGTCGATGTCGGCCATAGCCGCCCGCGCGACCTCGCCATCGATGTGCCGCCGGTGCCGCTGGAAGCGGTGATGTCGAACGATTGCTGGGAGTTGATCTACAACCAGCTCGCCACGCTGGTCCAGCAACACCGCACGACCCTGGTGTTCGTCAATACGCGGCGTATGGCCGAGCGGCTGTCGCGGCATTTGTCCGAGCGCCTGGGCAAACCCGCGGTGGCCGCCCATCACGGCAGCCTGGCCAAAGAGCAGCGACTGGATGCAGAGCAACGGCTGAAACGCGGCGAGCTGAAGGTGCTGGTGGCGACGGCGTCGCTGGAACTGGGCATCGATATCGGTGATGTGGATCTGGTCTGCCAGCTCGGCTCGCCGCGCTCGATCGCAGCCTTCTTGCAGCGCGCCGGGCGTTCGGGCCATGCGGTCAATGGCACGCCCAAGGCGCGGTTGTTTCCGACCACCCGCGATGATTTGATCGAATGCACGGCGCTACTCGACTGCGTACGCCGCGGCGAGCTCGATACCTTGATCCTGCCGCCGCAACCGCTGGACGTGCTGGCGCAGCAAATCGTCGCCGAGGTGGCGTGCCAGGAGTGGAGCGAAGACGCGCTGTATGCCGTGATATGTCGCGCACACCCGTATCGGGCGCTGTCGCGCGAGTCGTTCGACGCCATGGTGCGCATGCTTGCCGACGGCTTCAGCACGCGGCGCGGCGTGCGTGCGGCGTACATCCATCGCGACGCCGTGCATAAGCAGTTGCGCGCACGACGTGGCGCCCGGTTGACCGCGATTACCTCGGGCGGGGCGATACCCGACACCGCCGATTATCTGGTGGTGCTGGAACCGCAAGCCACGGTGATTGGTTCGGTGCATGAGGATTTCGCCGTCGAGAGCATGGCCGGCGATATTTTCCAGCTCGGCAATACCAGTTACCGCGTCTTGCGCGTAGAGCGCGACCGGCTGCGTGTGGAAGATGCCCACGGCGTGCCGCCGAGCATCCCGTTCTGGCTGGGCGAAGCCCCCGGCCGCAGCAACGAATTGTCACTGGGCGTATCGCGGCTGCGTGAAGAGATCGCCGCGCACATCGACGATGGCAGCGCCCTGCACTGGCTGATCCACGAGCTGGGCCTGAACGAAGCCGCCGCCCAGCAGCTGAGCGACTACCTGACCAAGGCCAAGGCGGCGCTAGGCGTGCTACCCACCCAGCAGACACTGGTGTTCGAGCGCTTTTTCGATGAATCGGGCGGCACCCAGCTGGTGATTCATACACCTTATGGCAGCCGTATCAACCGCGCCTGGGGCCTGGCCCTACGCAAACGTTTTTGCCGTCAATTCAATTTTGAGCTGCAAGCTGCCGCCACGGAAGATGCCATTGTGCTATCGCTGTCGACCAGCCACAGCTTTCCGCTGGAAGAGGTCGCGCGCTATCTGCATTCCAGCAGCGCCGAGCATGTGCTGATCCAGGCGCTGCTCGATGCGCCGCTGTTCCCGGCGCGCTGGCGCTGGAACGCGACCACAGCGCTGGCCCTGCCGCGCTTTCTCGGTGGCAAGAAGGTGCCGCCACCCTTGCAGCGGATGAAAAGCGAAGACCTGCTCGCCACGGTATTTCCCGATCAGGTCGCCTGCCAGGAAAACATCGTCGGCGAACGCGAGATTCCCGACCATCCGCTGGTCAATCAGACCTTGCACGACTGCCTGCGCGAGGCGATGGATGTCGATGGACTACTAGGCATTCTGCATGGGCTTGAGAATGGCTCGATCCAGGTGGTTGCGCGCGACCTCATTGCGCCCAGCCCGCTGGCCAGCGAAGTGCTCAACGCCGCGCCGTATGCCTTTCTCGACGACGCCCCGCTGGAGGAGCGGCGCACGCGCAACGTGTCCACCCAGCGCGGCCAGGATATCGACGATTTCGGCAAGCTCGACGCCGATGCGATTGCCGCGGTGAGGGCCGAGGCCTGGCCGGATGTCCGCCACGCCGACGAGATGCATGAAGCACTGAGCATGCTGGGCTTTGTCACTACGACCGAGGCCACGGACAAGCAAGGCTGGACCGGTTGGCTAGAAGCTCTGGCAGCGACGCAGCGGGCAACCAGCATGACGCTCCCGCCGCCAGCAACAGCTGGGACACCGGCGACGACAGCGGTTTGGAGCAGCGCCGAGAAGCTACCGCTGTGGCAGGCGCTGCACCCAGGCGCCAGCTTGCATCCGCCGATAGCCGCACCCGCCGAATACGCCGTGCAACCATGGACGCCGGAAAACGCGCTGCTTGAGTTGATTCGGGGCCGCCTGGTGGGTCTGGGGCCCACCACGGTCACCGCACTGGCGGCTTCGCTTGCGGTATTACCCAGCGAGGTGGAGCTGGCGCTGATGCGCCTGCAATCGGAAGGCTATGTGATCCAGGGCTTGTTCACGCCCACGGCCAGCGACACCGAATGGTGCGAGCGACACCTGCTCGCACGCAGTCACCGCTATACCATCGGCCGCCTGCGCCGTGAGATCGAGCCGGTAAGCCGGCGCAATCTGATGCGCTTTTTGTTCGAGTGGCAGCATGCCGCGCCAAGCACGCGGCTGAGCGGTCCCGAGGCATTGCCCGCCGTACTGGCGCAGCTGGAAGGTTATGAGACCGCGGCCGGAGCGTGGGAAGCCGAGCTGTTGCCAGCGCGTATCGAGGGCTATTCCACGCACTGGCTGGATGAGCAATGCCGGGCGGGCCGCATCAGTTGGAGCCGCCTGCGCGCCGGCAGCGGCAATAGCGGCCCGGTGCGCGCCACGCCTATCGTGCTTCTGCCACGACGCCATATGGCCGTATGGACGTCCGTGGCACACGCATCCCACACCCAGGATGGCCTGATTTCCTCGCGCGCCCAGGCCGTAGCCGATGCACTGACCCAGCAAGGTGCGCTGTTCTTCGATGAATTGCTCGATGCCACGCGCCTGCTGCGCACCGAGCTGGAAGATGCCTTGGGCGAACTGGTCGCGGCGGGCCGTATTACCGCTGACAGCTTCGCCGGGCTACGTGCGTTGCTGTTACCGGCAGCCAAACGCGATGCACACCGCCACCGCAGGGTGCGTCGAAACATGTTGGGCGGCATCGAAGATGCCGGCCGTTGGTCGTTGGCCCGTCCACCGTCCCAACCCGCACCGACGGAACGCGAGGCAGAAAACATCGAGCACATCGCGCGTAGCCTGTTGCAGCGCTACGGCGTGGTGTTTTGGAAACTGCTGGAACGCGAGGCGCCCTGGCTGCCTAGCTGGCGTGAGCTGCTACGCGTGTATCACCGGCTGGAAGCGCGCGGCGAAATTCGCGGCGGCCGTTTTGTCGATGGCCTGATCGGCGAGCAATTCGCCCTGCCTGAGGCCATCGGCCAACTGCGCAACGTGTGCCAGCGCGAACCCGATGGCCAGCTAATCTGTCTCAGCGGCTGCGATCCGCTCAATCTGGTGGGTACGGTACTGAGCGGCGATCGATTACCCGCGCTGATCGGTACCCGCGTGCTCTACGAAGACGGCATACCGGTAGCGGCACTGGTCGCGAACAAACCACAGTGGCTGATCGAAGGCGATGCGCTACAACAGCAGCGCTGGCGCCATGCGCTGTTGCGCCGACCGGATCAAGACGCCACACCGCTTTCGCTGGGCCTGTCGATGCGACGCTGACACCGCCTCGCTCAAGGGCGACGCTGCATACGCTTACTCGCTGTGATCGGCGATATAAATCAGCAAGCCATCGCGCTCACGAAATTCGCTGCGTCCCGGCATCGCCATGACCTGACCGGCGCGCACGCCATTGGGTAGATCGACACCGAACGTCCCTTCAAAAAAAATCTCCACATGCGCGGTATCGCCATCCTGGCGGTATGCCGTTACCGTCTGCCTGCGTGCCGAGAACAGATGCCGCGAGCTTTCCGCCAGATGGCGCAACTCATCGATACCCAGGGTGCGCAAACCCAGCATGCCTGCGCTGTAGTTTTCGAACACCACCTCGCGATGCATGGTCGCCAGCATGGCCTCCACGTCTTTGCGGTTGTAGGCGTCGATGTAACGGTCGATCAGGGTACGCATGAGTTGGTCCGGGAACGGGGAACGGGGAACGGGGAACGGGGAACGGGGAACGGGGAACGGGGAACGGGGAACGGGGAACGGGGAACGGGGAACGGGGAACGGGGAACGGGGAACGGGGAAAAGCCTATAAAGCAAGAGCAGAAAAGCAAGAGCTAAAACAAACAAACATCAAAAAGATCCAAAAGAACGCTGCGCTGCAATCACCCATCGAACTCCACGTTCCCTGTTCCCTGCTCCCCGCTCTTACCATGCAATCAACCCAATCGCCCCCAGCGCCAACAGCACGCCAAGCGCATTGAGCCGGCTCAGACGCTCGCGAAAGATCAGCGTGCCGACGACTGCGCCCAGGGCCACCACACCGAGATTCATGCTGGCGAAGACCAGCGAGGGGTGCTGCGCCAGCGCCTGATGCGCACGCAGATAAAACAGGATGTTGCCGAAATTCGTCAGGCCCAGCAGCAGGCCAGCGACGGCACTACGCGCGGTGAAGCGGGTTTGCTTGCGTGCGACCCGCCACAACTGAATAACCAGCGCCACGGGGAAGGCCAACGCGAACATCGCCTGCAACGACGCCGGCAGCGGCACGCCGGCAAGCGCCACTCGCTTGAACAAGATATCGATAATGCCGAAACCGACGAAGACCACCCATGGCCATACCCACGCACGCGCGCCTGCTGTCGCCTGCTTTTCATCCGCGCGCCAGACCATGCAGAGCAAGGCCAGCAGGCCCAGCGCGATGCCGACGCCTTTCTGCGCCACCAAGGGTTCGCCGAACAGCAGAAACGCCGCCAGCAGCGAGATCATCAATGACAAGCGTTGCGCCGCATCGCTGCGCACGATGCCGGCATGCCGCACCGACGATGCCAGCGCGAGAAAAATCGTCGGCAGCAGCACACCCAACCCGACCAGGCCCAGCCACGGCGCCTCGGTGCCGTGCAGCACCGCCAGCGAGGGATGAAACACCAAGGCGGTCATCACGCTGGCCATCACGTAGTTCCACATGATCGCCTGCCCCGCATCGATATCGAAACGACGCGCCAGCTTGAGCAAGACAGAAACCAGCACACTGCAGATGACGCTGAGGAGGATGTAGATCATGACGGGCCTGGCTGGGGAACGGGGAACGGGGAACGGGGAACGGGGAACGGGGAACGGGGAACGGGGAAAAACCTAAAAAGCAGGAGCAATAAAGCAAGAGCTATAACAAAGAAAGATCAAAAAAATTCAAAAGAACGCAGCGCCTCAACACCCTTCAACTTTTACGTTCCCTGTTCCCCGCTCCCTGTTCCCCGCTCTCAACTCCCAAACCGCTCCCGATACCGCAACGGACTCACTTGCAGCGTGCGGCGAAAATGATGGCGCAGTGTATCGGCGCTGCCGAAGCCGCAGATATCGGCGATGCGTTCGATCGGCAAGCTGCCGCCCTCGAGCAAGCTACGCGCACGGTCCAGCCGTTCGCGGGTCAGCCATTGCTTGGGGGTGCTGCCGGTGGCCTCCTCGAAACGCCGCAGCAGAGTGCGCTCGCTCACCCTGGCGCGTTCGGCCAGCAGGCTGAGCGGCAGCGGTTGCTCAAGGCGGCGGCGCATCCACTCCAGCAAGGTGCCTAGCGCGGCGCCTTGCTCGGGCAACGGCGCGGGAATGAACTGCGCCTGGCCGCCGTCGCGATGCGTCGGCACCACCGCGCGACGCGCGACCTGATTGGCGATCTGCGGGCCGTAGTCGCGGCGAATCAGGTGCAGTGACAGATCCAGCGCGGCGGCACTACCTGCCGAGGTGAGCAGATGGCCTTCGTCGACATACAACACACCTGGCTCGATGCGGATGCGCGGGTAGCGTTCGGCCAGTGCCTGCACATAGCGCCAATGCGTCGTCGCACGATGGCCATCGAGCAGACCGGCAGCGGCCAGCACGAATACGCCTGAGCAAAACGATAGCAATCGGGCGCCGCGTGCATGCGCCGCGCGCAAGGCATCGAGCAAGGCGGGCGGCGGTGCCGCATCCACCCCGCGCCAGCCTGGCACGATCACCGTGCCTGCCTGTGCCAGCCGCTCCAGGCCGCCTTGGGCGATGACCTGCAAACCGCCGCTGGCGCGCATGGGCCCGGCATCCACCGCGCACAATTCGAACTCGTACCAAGAGGCGATCTCCGGCCGCGCCAGGCCGAACATTTCTACCGCGATGCCGAACTCGAACGTGCACAGTCCGTCGTAGACCAGGGCCGCCACGCGGCGGTTGCAAGGGCCGGAACGGGCTCGCGGGCGTTTTGGCGGTTTATTCATGATGCATGGCATTCTCGCCAATGTCGGCCAACGGCACCAGTGCCGATACTGCGCACACCTTGAACCGCAGGAGTGCCTCATGAGCAGTGTCGTCCAACGTGTTTCCGCCGCCGCCAGCCCGCAGGCCCTGGCGCATTTCCAGGCGCGCCTCGGCTATGAGACCGATTGCGCCGACGTCTATTACGCCAGCAACCACGAGACCAAGGACTTCGTGCTGCTAGACGTGCGCACGCCCAATCTCTATGCCGCCGGCCACCTGCCCGGCGCACTCAACATACCGGTACGCATGCTTAGCGAGCAGCGCCTGGCCGAGTACGCGCCCGATACTTTGTTCGTGGTGTATTGCGCTGGCCCTCATTGCAACGGCGCCAACAAGGCCGCCATCAAGCTGGCCCAGCAAGGCCGCCCGGTGAAGGAAATGATCGGCGGGCTGACCGGCTGGATCGACGAAGGCTTCGGCCTGGAGCGCTGAGGTGAGCACCGCCGTAGTGCTGCGTCGTGCTTGCGGCGCGGATCTCCCCGCGCTGCTGCCGCTATGCGCCGAGCACGCGGCCTATGAGGGCCTGGCCCACGATGCGACCACGCACCATGCGAACCTGGTTGCGGCCTTGGACGCCTCGCCGCCCTTGCTATATGCCTGGCTGGCCAGCGTCGACCAGCAGGCGGTTGGCTATGCCAGTGCCACGCTGGATTTTTCCACCCTGGATCGCGCCAGCTTCTTGCATCTGGACTGCCTGTATGTGTGCGAAGGCTGGCGCGGTCACGCTATCGGCTTGCGGCTATGGCAAGCCGCACATGCGCTCGCCGCGCAGTTAGGCTGCCGGCAGATGCAATGGCAGACGCCTGACTGGAACGTGGCGGCCGCGCGCTTTTATCGACGGCTCGGCGCACAGGAAACGGCCAAACGTCGCTACACGCTCGCGCTCGAGTGCCAGGCGCAGAGCCCAGAACCAGCCAGATCAGTCGACCCGGCCTTCAACGCCAACGGCACTTGTCAACGCGCTGACTGACATAACGCAGCAGCACCGCGCGCCAATTGCTCGATACCTTCCCAGTCGGCGTTCTTGAGCTTGTCGGCCGGGGTAAGCCAGGAGCCGCCGACGCAAAGCACGTTCGGCAAGACCAGGAACTCGGGCGCGCTGGTCAAGCTGATGCCGCCGGTGGGACAGAAGCGCACCTGTGGCAACGGACTGGCCCAGGCGCTGATCAGTTTTGCGCCGCCCGCCGGCACTGCGGGGAAAAATTTCTGCAGGCGATAGCCGCGCTCCAGCAAGCTCATGACCTCGCTGGCGGTAGCGGCACCGGGTAGCAACGGCAAGTCACTGTCGTCGGCGGCGGCCAGCAAATGCGGCGATACGCCCGGCGACACGGCGAAGCGCGCGCCAGCCTGTTCGGCGGCGTGTAGATCTTTTGCGCTCAACACCGTGCCGACGCCAATGACCACGCCTTCGACCTCGGCGGCAATGGCGCGAATGGCCTCCAGCGCGGCGGGTGTGCGCAGGGTGACCTCGATCGCCGGGATGCCGCCGGCGACCAGGGCGCGCGCCATCGGCACCGCGGCCTTGACGTCGTCGATAACGACCACGGGGACCACCGGCGCTAAGCGCAGAGTGGCTTCGATTTGCCGCTGCTTATGTTCCATGGATGCGCTCACATGCTCTCCGTTGGGGAATAACCACCGTGGATTGATAGGCCCGAATCGATAGGTTTCATTCGATAGGTCTTATCGCCAAGACGTAACACTGGACCGCCACCGACGTATCAAAGCACACCCGCGCCAAGGTCCGCGCTAGTCGCCGCCTGGCGGAACAGGCCAAACAATTCGCGCCCCATGCCGATGTGATGGGCGGAGAGGTCGGCCGTAACCGGTACTCGCGCCGCAAACTCGGCCGCATCGACCAGCACATCCAGCTGCCCGGTCGCGGCGTCGAGACGAATCATGTCGCCTTCGCGAATCCTGGCAATGGCGCCACCGGCCTCGGCCTCGGGCGTTACGTGGATCGCTGCCGGCACGCGACCCGACGCACCTGACATGCGGCCATCGGTCAGCAAGGCACTGCGGTGGCCGCGATCCTGCAGCACGGCAAGCGTTGGGGTGAGCTTGTGCAACTCCGGCATGCCATTGGCACGTGGCCCCTGAAACCGCACGACCGCGATGAAGTCGCGATTCAATTCACCACGTTCAAAAGCCCGGCGCACGTCGTCCTGGTCGTGAAACACCAGGGCCGGCGCCTCGATCACCAGGCGTTCATCCGGCACGGATGACACCTTGATCACCGCGCGGCCCAGATTGCCGTCCAGCATGCGCAAGCCGCCATCGGCGCGGAACGGCTCGGACGTGCCGCGCAATACACCGCGATTGCCGCTCTCTTTAGTCACCGGACTCCAATGCAATTGGCCGTCCATATTCAATTCGGGTATCTGCGTATAGCCGTCCATGCCGGTGCCGAATACGGTGCGTACATCACGGTGTAGCAAACCGGCATCGAGCAACTGATCGATCAAGAAGGCCATGCCGCCGGCCTGATGAAACTGGTTCACGTCGGCATAGCCATTCGGGTACACCCGCGCCAGCAGCGGTATCGCCGATGACAAGGCATCGAAATCGTCCCAGCGCAGCTCGATACCCGCCGCCCGCGCAATCGCCACCAAGTGCAGCAGGTGATTGGTCGAGCCACCGGTGGCATGCAAGCCAATCACGCCATTGACGATGGCGCGCTCATCGACGATATGGCCGATTGGCAAGCGGCCGGCGCCCACTTCACTGAGCGCGGCGACCCGGCGTACCGCTTCCACGGTAAGCGCTTCGCGCAGCAGCGTATCGGGCGCGACGAAACTCGAGCCCGGCAAGTGCAGGCCCATGATCTCCATCAGCATCTGATTGGAATTGGCAGTGCCGTAGAAAGTGCAGGTACCGGCTGCGTGATAGGCCGCGGCCTCGGCTTCCAGCAGCTCGGCGCGGTCGGCCTTGCCCTCGGCATAGGCTTGGCGCACCTTGGATTTTTGCTCGTTGGTGATCCCGCTGGGCATCGGACCGGACGGTACGAAAATGCCTGGCAAGTGGCCAAAGCTCAGCGCGCCGATCAACAGACCCGGCACGATCTTGTCGCAGATACCGAGGTAAAGCGCACCATCGAACATGTCATGCGACAGCGACACCGCCGTCGCCATGGCAATCAAGTCGCGCGAGAACAACGACAACTCCATGCCGGCGCGGCCCTGAGTCACGCCATCGCACATCGCCGGCACGCCGCCGGCCATTTGCGCGGTGACGCCGACTTGGCGCGCCGCCTCGCGAATCAGCGCCGGATAACGCTCATACGGCTGATGCGCGGAAAGCATGTCGTTATACGCATTGATGATGCCC
>NZ_JAPDPE010000015.1 GCF_026283955.1 Dyella silvatica
CATGGCACCGGAACCAGCCTGGGCGATCCGATCGAGATCGCGGGATTGAGCAAGGCGTTCGGCCACTGGACCCAGGACAAGCAGTACTGCGCGATCGGCTCGGCCAAATCGAATATCGGTCACTGCGAGAGCGCGGCGGGCATCGCCGGCGTCACCAAGGTGCTGCTGCAGCTGAAGCACCGGCAGTTGGCGCCGAGCCTGCACTCCAGCGTATTGAACCCGAACATCGACTTTGCCGGCACGCCGTTCGTGGTGCAGCAGACGCTGTCGCCGTGGGAGCGACCGGTGGTCGTAACGGATGGCGTCAGCAAGACCTACCCGCGTGCCGCGGGCATCTCCTCGTTCGGTGCGGGCGGGGCGACTGCGCATGTAGTGATCGAGGAATACGAAGCACCGGCACGAGCTCATGTGACGAGCCAAGGCCCGGCCCTGGTGGTGTTGTCGGCGCGCAGCGAGGAACGGCTGCGTGAACAGGTAGCGCAGCTGGCTGCGTTCCTGGAAGGGCATGAAATTGATGCAACGCTGCATCTCGATGAGCTGGCCTACACACTGCAGGTCGGCCGCGAGGCGATGGACGAGCGTCTGGGTATCGTGGTTCACACGCTGGACGAACTGCGCGCCGCGCTGGCCGGTTATCTGGATGGCGAGACCAGCGGCGAGCAAGAGATCTACCGCGGCCAGGTGAAGCGGACCAAGGACGTACTCAGGTCGCTGGCTGGCGACCCGGGGATGGATACCTTGCTGTCCGGCTGGGTCGCGCAAGGCCAGCACGGCAAGTTGCTGGACCTGTGGGTGAAGGGCCTGCCGGTGGCGTGGGCGATGCTGTACGGCGCGTTGCGGCCGCGACGGATCAGCCTGCCGACGTATCCGTTCGCGCGCGAGCGCTACTGGCTCGATACCCGTTCGCAACACGTGGCGGCGTCCGCTGCCGCGGTGCTGCATCCGCTGCTGCACCGGAACACTTCCGATGTGGCCGGCCTGCGCTTTACCACGCGGCTTTCAGGCCACGAGTTCTATCTGGCCGATCATCTGGTGCGTGGAACGTGCGTCCTGCCGGGGGCCGCGCAGATGGAGATGGCGCGTTGCGCTGCGCGTGAAGCGCTCGGCGACGACCACGGCTTGCAGCTGCGGGATATGGCGTGGACGCGCCCGGTGACCGTGGGCGCGGATGGCCTCGATCTGCATATCGCGCTCTATCCGCAAGCCTCCAGCGAGCTGCCGTTCGAGATCTATAGCGACGGCGGCCACGGCGAGGCGGTGGTGTACAGCCGCGGCACGCTGGCGGTCACCGAGTTGCCGATGGCGGCAACGCACGATTTGTCTGCGCTGCGTGGCGATTGCTCGGCCGTCCATCTGGCGGCGGAGCAGTGCTATGCGCTGTTCGGGCAGATGGGCCTGGACTATGGGCCGACCTTCCAGGGGCTGGCGGAACTGTGGGTGGGGCCGAGACAAGTGCTGGCGCGCATTGCGCTGCCAGCCACCGCGCCGCGGGAGGGTTATGGGCTGCATCCCAGCCTGCTCGATGCGGCCTTGCAGGCCACTGTCGGTATGCAAGTCGATACGGCGACCGGCAAGGCCGACACCACGCCGGTGCTGCCGTTTGCGCTGGACGTGCTGGAGATGCTGCGTCCATGCACGCCTTCGATGTGGGCGGTAGTGCGCCCAAGCAGCGGTAGCAACGCCGGTGACGCCGTGCGCCGGCTCGATGTGGATCTGTGCGACGAGCAAGGTGCGGTATGCGTGCGTCTGCGCGGTTTCAGTCTGCGACCGATGCTGGGAGCGCCGGCGGTAGCCAAGCCGTCGTCCGCGGCGCCGATCCAGACACTTATGTTTCAGCCCGCATGGCATTCGCGCCCGGCCGCGAAGGGTGCGAACCCTGGCTATGCCAGGCATGTGGTGCTGTTGGGTGTGGATACGCATATCGCACACGTGCTGCCGGATGCGATCTGCGTGCGGCTGCCGACTGGACCCGATGCTGCTAAGGGCTATATGGAAGCCGCGGGCGTCCTGCTGGAACAGCTGCAGAACTGGAACGGCCAGAGCGGAACCTTGTTGCTGCAGGTCGTCGTTCCCGATCGCGGTGTGCAACAGACCCTGCGTGGCCTTGGCGGCATGTTGCGTACAGCGCAACTGGAAAACCCGCGCATCGCCGGCCAGATCATCAGCGTCGAGCCGGGCCAGGATGTCGCCCAGGCGCTACTGGACAACCGCGGCGACGACGCGCAGCAGGTGCGCTACATCAACGGCGAGCGGCAGCTGGCGGGATGGGATGCGCATGAGGATGTCGCCGAGGCACCTATGCCGTGGAAGGCACAAGGTGTCTACCTGATCACCGGTGGTGCCGGTGGGCTAGGCCTGATCTTCGCGCGAGAGATCGCGCGGCGGGTTCGCAACCCGGTGCTGATCCTGAGCGGCCGTTCGGCGCTGAGCGAAAGCATTAAGGCCAACCTCCGCGAGCTCGAAACACTGGGTGCGGTGGTGCGCTATCACGCGGTGGATGTCACCGACGCGACGGCGCTAACGGCGCTGGTGCACGGTATTCCGGAGGAGTTCGAAGGCCTCGACGGCATCATCCACAGCGCCGGCGTGCTACGCGATGGCTATCTGGCCGGCAAGACGCAGCAGCAGTTGCGCGACGTGCTGGGCGCCAAGGTGGCCGGCACACTGAATCTGGACGAAGCCAGCCGCGACATGCCGCTGGATTGCTTTATCACCTTCTCGTCGATTGCCGGCGCGCTCGGCAATATCGGGCAGGCCGACTACGCCGCGGGCAATGCCTTCATGGATGCGTTCGCGCACTACCGCGGCGAGCTGGTAGCCAAGGGGCAGCGCCGCGGGCGCACGCTGTCGGTGAACTGGCCGTTGTGGGACGAGGGAGGCATGCAGGTGGACGCCGCGACGCGCGCCATGCTGGTGCGACAGTTGGGCATGCATGCCTTGGCGACCGATAGCGGCGTTGCGGCGCTGCGCCGGGCATGGGCCGGCACGCAGCACCAGGCGCTGGTGATGGCGGGCGATGCCGCGCGCATCCGCCAGGTGCTTTCGGGTCAGCCGGAGGCAGCGGAGGCCCAGGCGCCTCGGGATGAAGCCGCCGCTGTGGCGCAGCCGTCGTCGGACCAGCTTGTGCGCGAACTGGTCGGCGTGGCTGCGGCACTGATCAAGGTCAAGCCGCAAGACATCGACGACGAGACGTCCCTGAGCGAGTACGGCTTCGATTCGATCACCTTCACCGAATTCGCCAATGCGCTGAACCAGCGGTATGGGTTGGAGCTGAAGCCGACGGTCTTCTTTGAATACCCGCTGCTGGCAGGGCTGGCTGAGCATCTGGCGCGCGCGTACCCGGCGATCGCCGGCGCAGCTGCCAGCGAAACCAGCGTAACCAGCGTAACCGCGCGCGTCGCGACGGCGGCCATAACGACGCCGGTGGTGGAGTCCACGCCGGTCATGGCATCCCAGCGTCGCGCCGCGCGGGCGTGGGGTCGCCCGGTGGAGTCCGGCAAGCAAGTGCCTGTGCCTGTCATCGAGGAGGCACCGACCGTCGTGGCGCCGCCGATACCAGCAGGGATACCGCGCGTGTCGCGCGACGCGGCGTTGCCGCTATCGTTCGCGCAACAGCGCCTGTGGTTCCTCGACCAGTACGAGTCCCGCCGCGAGATCTATAACCTGGCCGCCGCCGCGCGCCTGACGGGGCGGCTCAACGTGGACGCGCTGGCGCGCACGCTGAATGCAATCGTGCGTCGCCATGAAGCGCTGCGCACCACGTTTGCGCTGGCGGGGGACGAGCCGGTACAGCGCATCGCGGCAGCGCCATCGCTGGCGCTGCCGGTGATGGACCTGAGCCACCTGCCACCCGCGCAACGCGAAGCGGAGGCGCGCCTGCGCTTGCAGGAAGCGGCGGTCGCTCCCTTCGAGCTGTCGACAGGGCCGCTGATCCGCCCGAGTCTGCTCAAACTGGCCGACGACGAGCATGTCCTGCTGCTGGCGATGCACCACATCGTGTCGGATGGATGGTCGATGGGCGTGGTGGTGCGCGAGATGGCGGCCCTGTACGCCGCCTTTGTCGAAGGGCGGCCGTCGCCGCTGCCGGAGCTGCCGATCCAGTACGCCGACTTTGCGCACTGGCAGCGGGCCTGGCTGCAGGGCGAGGTGCTGGAGCGCCAGTTGAATTACTGGAAGCGGCAACTGGCGGACAGCCCGAGCCTGCTGGCGCTGCCGACCGACCGGCCGCGTCCGCCGCAGGCCAGCCACGCTGGTGCGACGGTGCCGTTCGCGATACCGGCGGCACTGGTGACGCAACTGCAGTCGCTGGGCCGGGCTACGCAGAGCACGCTGTTTATGGCACTGAGCGCGGCCTTTAATGTGCTGCTGGCGCGCTATTCAGGGCAGAGCGATATCTGCATCGGCACGCCGATCGCCAACCGCAATCGCGCGGATATCGAAGGCCTGATCGGCTTCTTCGTCAATACGCTGGTGTTGCGCACGCAAGTGGATCTGCAACGCGGCTTCACCGAGCTGCTCGGGCAGGTACGCCAGCACATGCTGGAGGCCTATGCCCACCAGGATGTGCCGTTCGAGCAGTTGGTGGAAGCGCTGCAGACGGAACGCCATACCAGCTACACGCCGCTGTTCCAGGTGATGCTGGTATTGCAGAACATGCCGACGGACGAGCAGTTGCTGCCGGGGCTGTCGCTAAGCTTGAAGGAAAGCGAGAGCGTCACCTCGAAGTTCGACCTGACGCTGACTCTTGCGAAGGGGCGGAATGGCCTGGAGGGTTGCTTCGAGTACAGCACGGAGCTGTTCGACGCCGGCACGATCGAGCGGATGGCCGGCCACTTCAGCCGCTTGTTGCAGGCGATCGCGGCCGCGCCGGAACGCCCGGTGGGCGAGCTGGCGATGCTGGGCGAAGCCGAGCGTCAGCAACTGCTGTATGCGTTCAACGAGACGGGCATGGTGGCTCCGCCTAGTACGCCTGACGCGCGCATGCTGCACGAGCTGTTTGAAGCGCAGGCGACGCGGACGCCGCACGCTGTCGCCGTGACCTACGAGGACGCGTCGCTGTCCTACGCGGAACTCAACGCGCGGGCCAACCGCCTGGCACGCCATCTGCGCGGCCTGGGCGTGGGACCGGACGTGCTGGTGGGCCTGTGCGTGCCGCGCTCGGTGGACATGATCGTGGGCCTGCTCGCCGTACTGAAGGCCGGCGGCGCCTATGTGCCGCTCGACCCGGCGTATCCGGCCGACCGCCTGAGCTACACCCTGGCCGACAGCGCGCCGGTGGCGGTGCTGGTCAACGGCTGGGAAAACCTGCCGCCGGCGGTACAGGACATGCTGCTGGCCGCGGCAGCGCCGGTGCTGGATCTGCGCAGCGGCGCACAGGCGTGGGCGAAGGCGGACTCCAGCAATCTCGACGCCGCATCGATCGGCCTGCAAGCGCATCACCTCGCCTACATCATTTATACCTCCGGCTCCACCGGCCAACCCAAGGGCGTGATGGTGGCGCATGGCAATGTGATGCGGCTGCTGTCGTCCACCGATCATTGGTACGGCTTCGGGCCGCACGACGTGTGGACCTTGTTCCACTCGTTCGCCTTCGATTTCTCGGTGTGGGAAATCTGGGGCGCGCTCGCCTATGGCGGCAAGCTGGTGGTGGTGCCGCAGGCGGTGACGCGTTCGCCGTCGGAGTTCTATGACTTGCTATGCGAGCAGGGCGTGACCGTGCTCAACCAGACGCCGAGCGCGTTCCGGCAGTTGATCGCCGCGCAGGGCGAGCAGGGCAAGGCGCATCGTTTGCGTTACGTGGTGTTCGGCGGCGAGGCGCTGGAGCTGAGCGCGCTCAAGCCCTGGTACGAGCGGCCGGTGAACGCCGCTACGCGCCTGGTCAATATGTACGGCATCACCGAAACGACTGTGCACGTGACCTATCTGGCGCTGGAGCCGTCGGATGCGTATCGCGTCGGCCCCAGCCCGATCGGCCGGCAGATTCCCGACCTGCAACTGTATGTGCTGGACGCGCATCGCCAGCCGGCGCCGATCGGCGTGGCGGGCGAGCTCTATGTGGGCGGCGCGGGCGTGGCGCGCGGCTATCTCAACCGGCCGGAACTCACGGCCGAGCGCTTTATCGTCCATCCGTTCGTTGATGATCCGCAGGCGAAGCTCTACAAGACCGGCGACGTCGGCCGCTGGCTGGCGGATGGCAGCGTCGAGTACCTCGGCCGCAACGACGAGCAGGTCAAGATTCGCGGCTTCCGCATCGAGCTGGGCGAGATCGAGGCGCGCGTCGCCGATCATCCGGCGGTACGCGAGGCGCTGGTGCTGGTGCGTGAAGACCAGCCCGGCGACAAGCGGCTGGTGGCCTACGTGGTGGCGCGCGACGGGCGGGCCATGCCCGACGAGGCGCAGTTGCGCGCCGCGGTGGGTAAGCACTTGCCTGAGTACATGGTGCCGAACCATTTCGTGGTGCTCGACAGCTTTCCGCTGACGGCCAACGGCAAGCTCGACCGCAAGGCACTGCCGGCGCCGGATACGACGCGCAGCGAGGCGGCCTATGTCGCGCCGCGCACGCCGGTGGAGGAAGTGATTGCCGGTATCTGGGCGGAAGTGTTGAAGCTGGACAAGGTCAGCGTCCACGACGACTTTTTCGCCCTGGGCGGCCACTCCTTGCTCGCCATTGCGATGATCGAGCGGATGCGCCGCGTGGAGCTGTCGGTGGATATCCGCCAGTTCTTCGCCGAGCCCACCGTGGCGGCGCTGGCCGTGGCGTCGAACAAGGGCGGCAGCGAGATCGCGGTGCCGGCCAACGGAATTCCGGTCGGCTGCACGCGGATCACGCCGGACATGGTGACCCTGGTGCAGCTCAGCGACGAAGAGCTTGCCGCTATCGCTGAACATGTGCCGGGCGGTGCGGCGAATATCCAGGACATTTATCCGCTGGCGCCGGTGCAGGAGGGCCTGCTGTTCCATCACCGCATGGCGGAAGAGCGCGATGCGTACCTGATGGAGATGCTGTGGGCGTTCGACACGCGCGGCCTGCTCGACCGATTTGTGGCGGCGCTGGAGACGGTGATTGCGCGGCATGACGCCTTGCGCACGGCCATGCATTGGGAAGGCCTGGCCGAACCGGTGCAGGTGGTGTGGCGACAGGCACCGCTGCCGCTCGAAGAGGTCAGCCTGGACCAGAGCGGCGATGTGGCGGCGCAACTGAGCGAGCGTTACAACCCGCTGAACTATCGCCTGGATGTGCGGCAGGCGCCGCTGATCCGCTGCTTCGTGGCGGAGGATGCGCAGCAGGGCCGCTGGCTGATGCAGGTGATGCTGCATCACCTGATCGACGACAACACCTCGCTCAAACTGCTGATGGGCGAGTTGAAGGCCATCCTCGAAGGGCAGGGCGGCACGCTGCCCGAACCGCTGCCGTACCGCAACTTCGTGGCTCAGGCTCGACTTGGTGTAAGCCAGGCGGAGCATGAGGCGTTCTTCCGCCCGATGCTGGCGCATGTCGACGAGCCCACCGCACCGTTCGGCCTGCTGGATGTGCAGGGTGACGGCACGGAGATCGCCGAGGCACAGCTCAAGGTCGAGACCTTGCTGGGGCGGCGCCTGCGGCAGCAGGCGCGCAAGCTCGGCGTGAGCACGGCCAGCCTGATGCATCTGGCGTGGGCGCAGGTGCTGTCGCGCCTCTCGGGGCGGCAGGACGTGGTGTTCGGTACGGTGCTGTTCGGCCGCATGCAGAGCGGCGAAGGTGCGGACCGCGTGCTGGGTATCTTCATCAATACCTTGCCGGTGTGCATTCCCATCGGCACGAAGCCGGTGCTCGACGGCGTGCGCGATACGCACGCGACCCTGACCCGGCTGCTGCGACACGAGCACGCGTCGCTGGCGCTGGCGCAGCGCGCCAGTGGCGTGGCGGCGCCGACGCCGCTGTTCTCGTCGCTGCTCAACTATCGCCACAACGCCGGTGCCGATGCGTCCGCCATCGACGTGCTGGAGGGCCTGCGGCCGATCAAGGTAAAGGAACGCACCAACTATCCGTGCCTGGTGTCGATCGACGATTCGGGCGACGGCTTCGGTATCGCGGTGCAAATCCCGGGCGAGGAGCGCGCGCGGCGGGTGTGCCAGTACATGCATACCGTGCTTGGGGAACTGGCCGACGCGCTGGAGAACCAGCCGGAGGCCTCGATCGACAGCCTGGAGGTGATGCCGGTCGCCGAGCGGCAGTTGCTATTGGATGATTGGAACGCTGCGACGGTGGTGGCGTCGTCAACCGCGACGCCGGCCATCCAGGCTTTGTTCGAAGCGCAGGTCGCGCGCACGCCGGATAGCGTGGCGCTCATGCATCGCGGCACCGCGCTGAGCTATGCCGAGTTGAACCGGCGTGCCAATCGCCTGGCGCACCATCTGCGGCGACTGGGCGTCGGTCCGGATGTGCTGGTGGGTGTATGCATGGCGCGCACGCCCGACCTGGTGGTGAGCCTGCTCGCGGTGCTGAAGGCGGGCGGTGCCTATGTGCCGCTGGACCCGGCCTATCCGGCGGGGCGCATCGCCACGATGCTGCTCGATGCGCAGCCGCGAGTGCTGCTGACGCAGGAAGCATTGCAGCTGGAGTTGCCCGTGGTGGACGGGATGACGGTGATTCGTGTCGATGCCGCCGGCGCGTTGTGGACCGGCGAGCGCGACGACCATCCTTCATCCGTTACCCGTGGCGATCACCTGGCTTATGTGATCTACACGTCGGGCTCGACCGGCAAACCCAAGGGGGTGGGGATTCAGCACCGCAACGCGGTGGCCTTTATCGATTGGGCTCAGGCCACCTTTGACCGCGACAGTTTGAGCAAGGTGCTGGCCTCGACCTCGGTCTGCTTCGACCTGTCCATCTTCGAGCTGTTCGTGCCACTCAGTCAGGGCGGTGCCGCCTGGCTGGTCGACAACATCCTCGACTTCATGGAACACGCCGACGCGTTGCCGGTGACGCTGGTAAACACGGTGCCTTCGGCCATGGCGGAAGTACTGCGCGGCCGCGGGCTGCCGGCGTCGGTGAAGGTGGTGAACCTGGCCGGCGAGGCGTTGGCGAACACGCTGGCGCAGGCGTTGTATCAGCAGCCGTCGGTGGAGCAGGTCTACAACCTGTACGGTCCGTCGGAAGACACGACGTATTCGACCTTCACCCTGGTGGTGAAGGGATCGACCACGCCGGTGTCGATCGGTCGACCGATTGCCGGCACGCAGACCTACATCCTCGATGCGCAGTGGGAGCCGGTGCCGCTGGGCGTGGCCGGCGAGCTGTTCATTGCCGGTGACGGCCTGGCGCGCGGCTATCTGCAACGGCCGGAACTGACAGCGGAGAAGTTTGTCCCGAACCCCTTCAGTGCCGTGCCGGGTGCATGCATGTACCGCACCGGCGATCTGGTCCGCTACCGGGCGGATGGCGAGATCGAGTACCTGGGCCGTATCGATCACCAGGTGAAGGTGCGCGGCTTCCGCATCGAGCTGGGCGAGATCGAGTCCGCGCTGCAGGCGCTGGCCAGCGAAGTGGTGGTGCTGGCGCGCGAGGACCATGCGGGCGACAAGCGTCTGGTGGCTTATCTGGTCGCGCACGAAGGGCAGACGTTGCCTGACGAGGCCGGTCTGCGGGCGCTGCTGTCGCAGACGCTGCCCGAGTACATGGTGCCGAGCTATTTCATCGTGCTGGAACGGATGCCGCTGACGCCGAACGGCAAGGTCAACCGCGGCGTGCTGCCGGCGCCGGACATGACACGCAGCGAGGCGGGTTATGTCGCCCCGCGCACGCCCGCGGAAGAAATCATGGCGGGCCTGTGGGCGGAAGTACTGAAGCGGGATCGGGTCGGCATGCACGACGACTTTTTCGCACTGGGAGGTCACTCGCTGTTGGCAACGCAGCTGGTGTCACGCGTGCAACGTGCCTGGCGCGTCGAACTGCCATTGCGTGCCTTATTCGACGCACCCACGGTGGCGGCATTGACGCGTCGGGTGGCCGATGCCGATAGCGGGGCCGGCGCGCCGCCGCTGCAGCCGGTAGGACGCGATACGCCATTGGCGTTGTCGTTCGCCCAGACGCGCCTGTGGTTTCTCGATCAGCTCGATCGCCAGAGCGCGCTGTACAACATCCCGCTGACGTTGCGTCTGTCCGGCGATCTGGATATCGATGCGCTGGGCCGTACGCTCGATGAGATCCTGCTACGCCACGAGGCGCTGCGCACACGATTTGCTGAGCAGGACGGCTCGCCCGTGCAGATCGTGATGCCGGCCACGGCCTTGCTGCTGGCCGTGAGCGATCTCTCCGAGCTGCCATCGAGGGAACGGCAGGTGGAAGCGCACCGCCTGTTGATGGAAGAAACGCAGACGCCGTTTGACCTGGAGTCCGATCTGCTGATCCGCGGCGCACTGCTGCGACTCGATGCGCAGGAGCACATCCTGCTGCTGACCATGCACCATATCGTGTCGGATGGCTGGTCGATGGGCGTGGTGGTGCGCGAGATGGCGGCGTTGTACCAGGCCTTTACCGAAGGCCGGCCGTCGCCGTTGCCGGCGTTGCCGATCCAGTACGCCGACTTTGCGCACTGGCAGCGTGAGTGGCTGCGCGGCGAGGTGCTGGAGCGACAGCTGAGTTACTGGAAACGGCAGCTGGCCGATAGCCCGAGTCTGCTGGCCTTGCCCACGGACCGGCCGCGGCCGGCGCAGTCGAGCCATGTCGGCGCGACGCTGCCGTTCGCGGTGCCGGCGGCGTTGGTGTCAGGCCTGCAGGCGCTCGGCCGACGGACCCAGAGCACGCTGTTCATGACGCTGTGCGCGGCCTTCAACGTGCTGCTGGCCCGCTATTCGGGGCAGAGCGACATCTGCATCGGCACGCCAATCGCCAACCGCAACCGCGCCGACATCGAAGACTTGATCGGGTTCTTCGTCAACACGCTGGTGCTACGTACCCAGGTGGATCTGACGCTCGACTTCGATGGCTTGCTGCAGCAAGTGCGACAGCACACGCTGGATGCGTATGCGCACCAGGACGTGCCGTTCGAGCAGCTGGTCGAAGCGTTGCAGCCGGAACGCCACACCAGCTACACGCCGTTGTTCCAGGTGATGCTGGCGCTGCAGAACATGCCGATAGGCGAGCTGACCCTGCCGGGCGTGTCGATGAACCTGCTGGAAAGCAACGGCGTCACCGCCAAGTTCGACCTCATGCTGACCCTGACCGAGGGCAGGGAGGGCTTGCAGGGCTGCTTCGAGTACAGCACCGAGCTGTTCGATGTGCGCACGATCGAACGCATGGCGGGGCACTTCACCCGTCTACTGCAGGCAATCGTGGCCGAGCCGGGCCGCCCGCTTGGCCAGCTGGCGATGCTGGACCAAGCCGAGCGTCACCAACTGCTGTCTGCGTTCAACGACACCGCTACGGTTTATCCGGAGCTGGAGCCCAACACGCAGACGCTGCATGAGTTGTTCGAAGCCCAGGCGTCGCGGACGCCCGAGCAGGTGGCCGTGGTGTACGAAGGCGAGTCGCTGACCTATGCGGAACTCAACCTTCGGGCCAACCGTCTGGCGCGTCATCTGCGTACGCTGGGCGTCGGTCCGGATGTATTGGTGGGGTTGTGCGTGGAACGGTCGGTGGCGATGATCGTCGGCCTGCTAGGTGTGTTGAAGGCCGGCGGTGCCTATGTGCCGCTCGATCCGAGTCACCCTTCGGATCGCCTGGCAGCCATCGTGGACGATGCGAAGCCGGCGGTGATCCTGACGCAACAGCCTGTGCGCGATGCGCTGCCAGCGGCACCAGGTTCACCGGTGTTCTGTCTGGATAGCGACGCGGATGCATTGGCTGCTTACAGCGACAGCCATCTGGATCACCACGCCCAACCGCACAACCTGGCCTATGTGATCTACACCTCGGGCTCGACTGGCATGCCCAAGGGCGTCATGGTCGAACACCGTTCCATTCTGAACCTGTGGTCGAGCCTGGAGCGCGTGGCCTTTGCCGCATGCGGACAAGCGGCGAGGGTGGGTCTGAATGCATCGGTGACGTTCGATGCGTCGGTGCAATCGCTGACCCAATTGCTGTCGGGACGGACGCTGGTTATTTTTCCGCAATCCTTGCGCACGGAGAGCGCCGCGCTCCTCGCCTATATCCGGCAGCAGCAACTAGCGGCTTTCGACTGCACGCCGGTGCAACTGGAGATGCTGGTTGATGCGGGATTGCTGGCGTCACCTGGCCACGAAGCGGCACTGAAAACCATCTTGGTGGGTGGCGAGGCGCTGTCGTTGTCGCTTTGGCAGCGCTTGCGGCAGGCGAGCGGGATCGATTTCTACAACGTCTACGGCCCGACCGAATGCACGGTGGATGCGACCGCTTGTGCGTTGCGTGACGCTGGCGACTGGCCAAGCATCGGCGGGCCGCTCGGCAATATGCGCGTGTACATTCTCGATCAGCACGGGGAGCCGGTGCCGGTGGGGGTGGCAGGTGAGATCTACATTGGCGGTGACGGTGTGGCGCGCGGATATCTGAACCGTCCGGAGCTGACGACGGAGCGTTTCCTGCCGGATCCCTTCCTCGCCGACCCGCAGGCGCGGATCTATAAGACTGGCGATCTGGGGCGTTGGCACACCGACGGAAGCATTGAATATCTTGGGCGTAACGATTTCCAGGTAAAGATCCGTGGTTTCCGCATCGAGCTCGGCGAGATCGAGGCGAAGTTGACCGCGTGCAGTGGAGTACGCCAGGCGCTGGTGCTGGCGCGCGAGGACAGCGTCGGCGATAAGCGGCTGGTGGCGTACCTGGTGGCGCACGAAGGGCAGGGCTTGCCCACGGAGGCACAACTACGCGCGACTCTCTCGCAGACGTTGCCCGAGTACATGGTGCCAAGCCACGTCGTGGCACTCGAACGCATGCCGCTGACAGCCAATGGCAAGGTCAACCGCGCTGCGCTGCCGGCGCCCGACATGACGCGCAGCGAAACGGGATACGTTGCGCCGCGCACGCCGATCGAAGCGACCATGGCGGGCCTGTGGGCCGAGGTGTTGAAGCTCGACCGGGTCGGCGTCCATGACGACTTCTTTGCGCTGGGCGGACATTCGCTGCTGGCGGTGCAACTGGTTTCGCAGTTGCGCAAGCGCGCCGGGATCGAGATGGAGCTGCGTCATCTGTTCTCGCATCCGACCCTTGGCGCCTTGGCGGCCTTTATCGATTCGAGCAAGGTTTCGTCGCGGCATCCAAACCTCGTTCCCATTCGCACGCACGGGCGATCGACACCGCTGTTCCTGATCCATCCGATTGGCGGCGAAGTGCAATACGCCTTCGACCTGACCAGGCACCTGGATGCCGACCAGCCGGTCTACGCACTGGCGGCCAGCGGCATCGCCGCCGGCGAAACGCCGCATGCAAGCATCTGGAGGCCATGCGCCACGTGCAAGCGTCTGGTCCGTACCTGGTGGCGGGCTGGTCGCTGGGCGGCATGATCGCGTACGAGATCGCCAGCCAGTTGCTGGCCGCGGGCGAGGAGGTGGGCTTTGTCGGCATGATCGACACCGGCAGCAGTCCGCACCTGCGGGAGGAACTGCTGGCGAGCGAAGCCGACTTCGACGAATGCCACGCGCTGATGCGCTGGATCGCCGATCTGCAATCGCCAGGCGGCGACGTGCGGCAGCATCCCGCACATGCCGAACTGATGACCTGTGCCGAACGCGGCGATGTCGACGCCATGATCGCGGTGTCCCAGCGCGAAGCCCTGCTGCCGGCGCACCTGGACATGGCGCTGATGAAGCGCGTGCTGGCGGTCTACCGCGCGGGCGCCACGGCGGCGGTGGAGTACGAGGCGCCGCCTACGGCCACGACGGTGACTTACTTCGCCGCCGATCGCGGCGAAGGCGAGGACGTGTCGTTCGGCTGGGGCGAACTGCTTGGGGAGCGCCTGGAAGTGATGCGCATCGGCGGCAGCCATGCGTCGATCGTCAAGGCGCCGCGCATCGAGAAACTGGCGCGCGAGATCGCGCGGCGACTCAGGCGCCGCTCGCCAAGCGCCGAATTGTCGTCGGTGTAGCAGGGTGTTGAGAGGCTGTTTCTCAACAGCCTGCTAGCCACCATCACACAGGTTTCAGGACAACACACTTGCACTGAGGGGAAGTCATCATGAATTCGAACATCGAAGCCGCCGAACTGAACATGGAAGAAGCGGACGAACTCAAGTACTCGCGCACGGTCGAGGATCTGCCGGGCCCGAAGGGGATTCCATTCTTTGGGAATCAGCTGCAGATGCTCGGCAGCCAGTGGCACGTGACGTTGTCGAACTACATCCGCGAGTTCGGGCCCATTTATCGCATGAACGAGCTGAAGGTGGGCGGTGTGTTCACTGCGGAAGGTGAGGACTGGCGCAAGCAGCGCAAGCTGGTCACGGGCGGACTGAGTGTCGAGGTGATCCGGAATTTCTTTCCCACCATGGGCATGATGACCCAGCGCATGGTGGACCGCTGGAAAGCCACCCTGGCCGACGGCAAGCGCGTCGACCTGCGCCGCGACTTGAAGGCCTTGGCACTGGACATCATCGTCGGCATCGCGATGGGCTATGACCTCAACGTGGTCAGCGACGACAGCCACCCGTTGCAGCACGACCTGGACAGCCTGATGCGCCGCCTCGCCAGCCGGGGCACGTCGCTATACCCCTATTGGCGTCGTTTCCGCCTGCCGGTGGACCGCGCGGCCGATCAGTCTGCCCATGATGTGGAACAGACCGTGCTGAGGCTGATCGGGGAGACACGCGAGCGAATGAAGCAGCGGCCGCAGCTGCGCGAAGATCCCACCAACATGCTTGAGGCCATGATCGTCGCCAGCGAAGACCCCGAGTCGGATTTCAGTGACCAGGACCTCGTCAGCAATGCCATCGCCAGCGTGGTCGGCGGCATCGACACCACGGCCAATTCCATCGCGTGGATGATCAACCTGCTGGCGCAGAACCCCGAGACGGCCAGCAAGCTCACCGCCGAAGTCGATGCGGTATTGGGCGATGCGCGGATGTCGCGCGAGTGGGAGCAGATGAAACTGTTGCCGTACCTCGACGCCGCGCACAGCGAAACCCAGCGGCTGCGCTCGTCCACACCTTTTCTGGGCCTGATCGCCAAAGCCGACTGCGTGGTGGCCGACACTTTCCTGCCGAAGGGTATGGTGATCTTCGTGCCGACGACTTTCGGCGACGGGCTCGACGAGACACAGTTCCCACAGCATGAGCAGTTCCAGCCGGAGCGCTGGATCTTCGAGCACAAACCGCAGAAGGACGAAGACCCTGCGCGCAAGGTGTTTCCGTTCGGCGGCGGTCAGCGCCTGTGCCCCGGCCGCTTCCTGGCGTTGATCGAGGTCAAGGTGGTGGTGTCGGCGATCATGCGCAACTTCGAGCTGGAGTTCGACACCACGGCACCGCCGGTGCAGCAGGTGATGACCTTCTTCATGGGCCCGAGCGCCGTGCCAGTGCGGCTCAGGTCGCGGACCTGATGGCGATGGATACGGCCTTGAAGTCGAATGACGGCGCTACCTATTTCCAGGTGGGCAGGAAAATCCTCAGCGTCTCCGCGCCATTGATGGGGGCGATGCTGGGTAACCTGATCATGATGCTGATCGATCGCATCTGTCTGGCCAGATATTCGACCGACACGCTGGAGGCGTCGGGGCCGGCCATCCATACGGCGATGGCGATCGTTACTTTCTTCACCGGGTTCGCCGGGTTCTCGCGATCGTGCGTGGCGCAGGCGTTCGGCCGATCGGGGCAGCGGCAGGCCGCCTATCAGGCCGCGCTCGGCATCCTGGTGGGCGCTGCGCTGGCGCTCATCCTGTGCCTCATGGCACCGCTCATGGAGTGGATTCCGTCACTGAGCAATCGGCCTCCGCCGATTACCCGGCTGGAGTCGCAGTTCTTGTTCTGGTCGGCGTTCTTCGGTGCCGCCATGACTTTGAACATGGCGCTTTCGGCTTACTTCAGCGGCATCGGCCGGACCCGCGTGACGCTGGTTGTCGGGCTGATCGGCCAGGCCGTGGTCATCTTCATGATCGTCGGCCTGGTATTCGGCAAGTACGGTTTGCCGGAGCTCGGTATGCGGGGCTCGGCGATCGGAACCTTGATCGGCACGCTGACGATGACGGTTTGCTACGTGGCCTGCATGCCGCGCGAGGTCTGGAGGGATCTGGGTGGCTTGCTGTTCCGGCGTGGAAGGCGCATCGGCGGTGAGTTGATCCCGCGTATCAGAAAAGGGCTCGCCATCGGCAGCTCCACCGGGCTTACCAATCTCGGCAGCGCGGCCTTCGTGTGGATCGTCGCCGGCCTGGGCGCTGCCGGGCTCGCGGCCAACAACGTCAACCTGACAGTGAACTACCTGGGCGGCGTGCCGCTGATCGGCCTGGGCATCGGGTGCGGCGTGCTGTGCGGAAATGCCATCGGCGAAGGCGACTACCCACAGGTAACGCGGATCCTCTTCGTGACGATGGGGATCGAGCTGTCGTATCTCGCGGTCATCTCGTTTCTCCAGATCGTGACGCCCCTGTTCCTGCTCAACCCGTTCGGGCTGATCGACAAGGGGGAGGAGATTCAGCGGGTATCCGTCGCGACAGTGCGAGTGCTATGGCTTTATTCGCTCGCGTTCGCGTTCTCCATGACCGGAGGCATGGTGTTGGAGAGCTTCGGCCTGACGAGGTTTCTGTTCCTCACCAGGGTCGTGCTGATGTGGGCGATCAGTATTCCCACTACCTACGTGCTGATGACCGGCCACATCGGAGACGCGAGCTTCCTCCCGACATGCTGGGTGGTCGGGTCGATATTCGAAGGGGCGATCGGCGCGATGTACTTCTGGCGGATCAGGATGGCGGTGAGGCATCGGCAGAACGGGATTCTGTTGGCGCAAGAGGCCGCTTTGTGATGCCGAAGACAGACCACCACGGCATCAGAAGCACCGTTGCGAGAAAAGGCGTGACCGGTCGTCCCGTGAAGCGCGTCCTTGCGATAAATTTTTGAACATAACGTCGTTTATTTCATTCACCGGGGGCAATCGTATGACGGGAAACCGAGATGATTTTTCGCAATCAGTAAAGACTGTCTTGGCCGGTCGTGCGGGCTGGAAATGCTCGTTTCCGCAATGCAATCGCTCCACGGCGGGGCCGGCTGTTGAATCTCATGATAAATGGATAAAAAACGGAGTCGCAGCTCACATCACCGCCGCTGCGCCTGGAGGACCGCGATATGATGCATCCATATCACCGGATCAACGCAGTGATATCTCGAATGCCATATGGATGTGTCCTACTCATGGAAGCTTGATCGATAAGGAGCAAGCCGCTTATACGGTCGAAGAAATAAAGAGCTGGAAGATCGAAGCTGAAAGTCGTGCCGCACGCGAGCTAGAGCGCAGCAGCGCCACACATCCATCGCAGGCGACCTCCCCGTACTCGTCCAAAGATATCGCAACACTAGCAAGCTACAGCGGGGTTATGTCTTATCAAGTGATTGAGCTTATAAGAGGCGAACGGTTTGGGAGTTTCGTCAGACACGATGTGACGAATCCGCTCTACCAGATTCTCGAGATGAAGGGCAATCCACGCTACAAGTTCCAGAATTCCGCCCTTGAAAAGCTTCGACAAAATCTGGCCTCAGAAGTAGAGGCATTCTTTACGCATTTTGGCCAACAAAGTGCAGGCCTACCTTCAGGTTACGAGTACATTAATGTTTCAGAATTCAGTAGGAACGACCCAGAGAGTCGCTCTTACTGGGAGGAACAGATATACGAGACCCAGAGGTTGGCGCAGGGATTGTGCTCCACCGCAATGCGGTTGCTTGAAATCAAAGAGAACAATTAATCGCACAACTTCAGGCGGTCAATGCTGCTTGAGAGACAACATGCTGTAGTACGAGGGTGAGCGGCCGCAAACCGATTGAGATAGCCAGATGAGCGTCTCG
Source organism: Dyella silvatica (assembly GCF_026283955.1). Classification (GTDB taxonomy): domain Bacteria; phylum Pseudomonadota; class Gammaproteobacteria; order Xanthomonadales; family Rhodanobacteraceae; genus Dyella_C; species Dyella_C silvatica. The sequence continues at coordinate 17,931 of NZ_JAPDPE010000015.1, forward strand.
ACAGCCATTCGAATGAATGACTCTTTCTGGCTGATTTCGGGCTTTGGGCAGGGCGATTAGCCCGTGTTATCGGGGGTGGGGCAGTCGCCTGCCTCAGACCAAGCAGACATCCTCGTCGCTACAGACTGCCCGCCGGGTGAATGGATTAACCCGACGCACCGAGCGAAGGCTTGTCTGAATTCAACGTATTACGGCGCCCTTGGCGACCGCAGGTCGCGCATGTATAACGGCCCCCTGGATCTGCATATTCGATAGTTAACTGACAGGAGTCGCTCTCCATGCAACTTGATGGTTTAACAACGCCAGAGAAGATCGACCAAAAGGTCGCTTCTTTCTGTCGCCGCCTCAGCAGCCAAGCTCCGTTTTACGTCAACGTAGAGCCTGAGCTTTGGTCGCGGCAAAGCACCTGCGAAATGAACGTCCAGAAGCTCATAGAGCAAATTGGCGGATCTCCGGTGATCGGTTACAAGATCTGGTACTTAAAGAACAAGTACATTGAGGCGGAGCGCCACGTAATTCACTTTCTTGACGGCGCCTACCGTGATCCAACGTTCAACACTGATGGAGAAATGACTGTCCTCTTCGTTCCCGACAAGAACTCAATAACCGGATATGACGCCCGTCCGCTGAAGGTTCGAGAAGGTTTTACTCAGCGCGCTCGCCAGTTCGTTGCAATCAAGGATCAGGAAGAGAAGTTCGCTGTACAGCTGAGCAATGAAGACTCGTGGGATCGAATGCTTACTTATGAACGTTGGCTCGCAGGCGAGCGAATGGCGAACATGTGGCTGGAGCCAGTCAGCTAACAAATCATTCAAGCCGACGCTGCTTCGCGGCGCTGGCTTAACTCAAGTGTTCGGTGTCCGCTCCGTGGCCGCAAGCCGTCGTTCTAACGAAGACTCGAACCCGATGATTTGCTCTTCGGTAAATCGCTTCTTCACTTCCAATCTCCATCGGCTGAGAGATTGGACTCCAAATAGCGGCGCAACTCAAAACCGGGAGGACGTCGGCGCTGACGACAGTCGCTGATGCGCGTCGCAGATTAGAGAGGGTTATCTGGGGTATGGCAAAGGCCGTCTCGACCCAATACACGTTTTCCGTTGGCTCTCTACGTCTTTGCGTATCGCCGCGGGTGGTTTTTTTACTTCAGCTGGCATGTAACCCGATCTAAATCACTATTTAGACGCGCGTGTGTTCGATCCCATATCGCATTGCGTCTGCGAGAATATCAATGTCTATATTTTTTAGTGTTCGGAACTTGATACAGTACCCAGTCACTTTTGCCTGGCCGATATTTTTCCCATATTTCTCGGCTAAGTACTTTTTGTCTTTTATGCCCATAATGTAGACAGAGATGCCAGTTGTGTTTGCACTGATGCCAATCTGATAAAACTCTCTGGTTTTTTCATCGGCATACTTTATAGTCTGCGCCCCGTAACCTATATTTGGATTAGAAACAACCTGGCCATTTTCATCTTTGCCATCGAGAAACCATAATTTACAGGCAGGCATGATTCCAAGAATGATGTCATGCAGATCTTGCATATCACTTCGCCTTGGCTCTGGCTGAGCTGCGATATAGTCCTTGATTTGGCTGCGTACGTTCATGCGAGAATCTCTGCCTGGTCATCTGTCCGAAGAATTCGAACATCCAAGAGGGTACTCCAATTAAGGGAGAGGCATTTTCACTGGCAGTTTAATTAGTCACCTGGGCTACTCCCGAGATTACGGCACTTCCAGCCGATAATTTCCGCCAAGGGGCTGGCTATGGGAAAGAGATCGCTCCGCATAACTTCAAAACGACGTTTAAGAGTACGAAGCGATTAGGGAGCGTTATCGGGGGTGGCTGATTCCTTACCTGAGCCGGGATAAGCCGGCGGCATCGCGAAGGCGGTGGCATCCATATCCGGTGCAGACGTTGGATATCCAACGAGATAGTACGCATGGATCGCATTCGCCGTTCTGACGGCTCGGCAATGCCGAGCATTGCTATTGGCTCGCTAGCGCGCGTTGGATGTCGACATCCCAGATGGCCGGCTGGCCGAGACGCTGACCAATGAGCTGAGCAAGGGCATGAATCTTGGGAGATCCCCGACGAGACGCTTTGTAGACAGCAGAAATCACACTGCCTGTAGGCACATACGGCGAAAGGATGGAGATCAGGCGCCCGTCAATCAATGCATCTGCCACCTGAAACGTCGGCATGATGGCGATTCCCAGGCCGGCCAGCAGCGCGTCCTCGAGCTGATAGCCGCTGTTGGTGCGCAGGCGGCGACGTATGGCGAACCGCTGTAAGACACCATCCACGGGCAGGCTCCAGTGCATGCCTGGCTGGCGGAAGCTGTACATCAATCCCTGGTGCGCGTTGAGCTCGCGAGGATGAAGGGGCGTGCCGTTTTGCGCTAGATACGCTGGGCTGGCACAGATGACATGGCGGTTCTCCGTGATGGTTTTCGCCACCAGGGTGGAATCCTGCACGACCCCCATACGAATGGCTAAATCGTAGTTCTCATCCATCATGTTGACGTAATCGTCGCTGCCTTCAACGTCGAGGCGGATATCAGGGTAGGTCGCGGCGAACTCCGTGAGAATGGATGCCAGGTACCGCTGGCCAAAGACAATCGGCGTCGCGATACGCAATGGGCCACTGAAGCCATCGTGGGCGGCCTCGAGCGTTTCCTCTGCTATCTGCACTTCGTCCAGGATGCGGACCGCACTGTCGTAAAAGCGTTGGCCGGCGTCGGTCACCTTCAAACGCGTACCCCGCTCGATCAAAGGCGCCCGGAGGCGAGTCTCCAGGCCGTGGATGCGCTCGCTGACCACCGATTTGGCCGTACCCAGACGTTTGGCGGCCTCCGTCAGGCTTCCTGCATCGACGACCGCGATAAACGTACTCATCTCTAGAAATTTATTCATCGGTGCTCTTCATCGGCCTTCGACTCGGCGGTCAGTCAATAGTGTGCTGCTTTGCGTTCGGATTCGCCGAACAGCGGTGTCGTGCATCTCTGGCTATGCCCGCCTCGACGCGGTTCTTAGATTGGCAACACAGCGCAGCCGCGCTTTTCGATGGAGGACACTATGAAAAACGCAGACGAACATTTTGACGGCTCCCGTCGCCGTATGCTTGGCCAAACGCTCGCACTTTCGGCGGCCGCGGTCGCTGCGGGTATCGGCCTTCCGGGCCATGCGAATGCAACGTCCTTGAAAAAGGCCCGAGGCAATGCACCTGGCGGGTCCAGTCGCGACTACGATGTCATTGTCGTGGGCGCCGGTTCCGCCGGTGCGGTTTTGGCGGCACGTTTGAGCGAAGACCCCGATCGTCGTGTGTTGCTGCTTGAGGCCGGCAATAACTATGCCCCGAATGCTTATCCGGATTTGGTGAGTAAGTCGGACCTGGTGGGTGCCAACCTGGATCCAAGGTTTGAGTGGGGGTACAAGAGCGAACCTTCGTACGTCGGCCACCCGATCCATGCGATCCGTGGCAAGGTTGTCGGCGGTAGCTCCGCTATCAATGGCGCGGTGGCTGTACGTGCGCGGCCCGAAGACTTCAGGCGCTGGAATCTACCTGGCTGGGGTTACAGCGACCTCTTGCCTGATTTCAAGCGCCTCGAGAGTCGCACCGGGGGTGCGGATGCCATTCATGGCCGCAGCGGACCATTCCCGGTTCATCAGCTGATACGTAGTGATGTCACGCCATTACAACGCGCATTCATGGATGCGACGGTTGCCAATGGCTACAAGACCATCGCAGATTTCGACGGCGCAGACGCTAACGGCGTTGGCCCATATCCCATGAACATAGTCAACGGCGTGCGCGTCAATACTGGCATGGCGTACCTCACGGATGCCGTTCGCTCCCGCAGAAATCTCACCATCCATTCCGACGGCTTGGTGGATCGCGTGATGTTTGAAGGCAAACGCGCCGTCGCTGTGCGCCTGGCCAACGGGCAGATCGTTTATGGAAGCCACATCGTGCTTTCCGCCGGCGTTTTCGGCAGCCCGGCCATCCTGATGCGCTCAGGTATCGGTCCTGGGGAACAGTCGCGTCGGCTGGGTGTGCCAGTGAAGGCCGATCTCCCGGTAGGCTTGCGCCTTACGGAGCACCCGTTTTACTTCAACGCCTATGCGGTGAAGCCCGAGTTGGCCGGGGCACAATCGCCGGTTATTGGCGCTAAGCTCTGGACGCGGACATCGACTGCGACGCCGGGTGACCTGGATCTACACATCACGGCCACGCATCTGTTTCCGCACGATCAAAGTCCCACCAAGCTTGGCTTTGTACTTGCCGTGGCGCTCACTCGGCCCCTGTCCCAAGGCATGTTCTGGATCGACAGCCTCGACCCGGGCGCCATGCCCCGCATCGACTACAACTTCCTATCGGCGCCGCAAGACCGAGAGCGGCTTCTCGAGGGCGTCAAGCTTGCTCGAAAAATTGGCAAGACGTCGCCTTTCAGCCAGTTCGTCCACAGCGAACTCAATCCGGGGCCGCAGGCGGAGACCGATGAGGCCATTCTGGCGTCTATCCGCAACACGCTGGACTCCTACGAGCATGCATCGGCCACCGCACCCATGGGGCGGGAGAGCGATCCTGGGACCGTCGTAGATCTCTCCGGCCGAGTGCTCGGCCTGGTGGGCCTCAGCGTCATGGATTCCTCGGTCTTCCCGGACGTGCCGTCTGTCGCCACCAACGTTACGACGATTGCATTCGCCGAGCACTTTGCCGCGGCATTCCGCGCGTAACTCGCGACCTTCGCACTCGTCGAAAACCCATTACCCGGCATGAACCCCCATGCCGGGTCTACATGAGAGGAATGACCCCATGAGTGATACACACTCCTTATTTGCGTCTAAAGATGCCTGGAGCGGACAGATCTACAGCAATGGCTGGAAAGCTGCCGGCCTGGGACGCGAACCGGTGCTCGACAAAGCGACTGGCCAGGTCATGGGTCAGTCCGGTGTTGCTTCCATGGAAGACGTGCACGCGGCAACGGTGGCGGCACGTAAGGCCCAAAAGGCGTGGGCGCGTCTCCCGGCACCGAAGCGCGGCGACATCGTTCGTGAGTTTTCGCGCCTACTGCTCGTGCACGGCGACGAGATTGCCGCCGACCTTGTGCGCGAAAGCGGATCCATTCGCGCGAAGGGCCGGTGGGAAGTGCACATGGCAGCCCGTGAGATCCTCGAAGGCGCCGCATTGGCCAGCCTGCCGTCTGGAGTGCTCGCTGCGTCGGCGGAAGAGGGGCGTCGTAGCGTGGCACGCCGCATTCCGGTAGGTGTTGTCGGAATCATTACGCCGTGGAACTCGCCGCTACTGCTGGCTGTGCGCGCGGTCGCCCCCGCGCTCACCATGGGCAACGCCGTCATTCTTAAGCCGGACTTGCAGGCTCCTATCGCGGGCGGCTATGCCCTCGCACGCCTACTCGAACTGGCGGGCCTTCCAGACGGACTATTTCATGTGCTGCCGGGAGCGGCGGTTACCGGCGATGCGCTAGTTCGCGAGCCCGGCGTGGATATGATTTCGTTTACGGGCTCCACTCGGGTTGGCAAACAGATCGGTTCGATTGCGGGTGGCCTGTTAAAGCGCGTGTCGCTTGAGCTCGGCGGCAACAATCCTTTGATCGTTCTGGAGGACGCTGACGTCGAGCGCGCGGCGAGTGCCGCCGCTTGGGGTTCCTTCTTTCATCAGGGCCAGATCTGCCTGACGACCGGGCGTCACCTTGTGCATGAAAGCATCGCGGAAGCGTACGTGCTGGCGCTTGTTCGCCATGCCAAGCAGCTTGTGGTGGGCAATCCCTCTGATGCCGAAACTCAGATCGGTCCTGTCGTGAATGAGCGCCAAGCAACGAGCGTGGACCGCATCGTTAGCGAAACGCTGGCCAAGGGCGCCACCCTTCATGCAGGCGGTTCGCGCGAAGGCCTGTTTTTTACCCCGACGGTGATTAGTGGCGTCGAACCAGGCATGCCTGCGTTTGATGAGGAAATTTTCGGTCCGGTCGCTGCGATTACCGTCTTCAAGACCGACGAAGAGGCCGCCGCGCTGGCTAACCGTAGCGAGTACGGGCTCTGCGCTGCGGTCATTTCCCCGAATCTCGCTCGCGCGCAAGCCATCGCGGACGAACTTCATAGCGGCGTGATCCATATCAATGACCAGACCGTGCTGCACGAGGTCTACGGCCCGATTGGTGGCGTAGGCGACTCAGGCAATGGTTTCAACCACAGCACACTGACCAACGCCGATCAATTCTCTGAGTGGCAGTGGATCACCACACGCTCCGTCGTTCCCGACTACCCGTTCTGATCCATCGCCGTCTCCCGGGACCGCCCCGACCCGGGAGACATGAAGGACTAGTATGACCAACAATCCAGGGCCGATCCCGAAAGGGGCCTTCCGAGTCTGGCACGCCCCCTGGCAATAAGGAGATGAGGCGAAGAGAACGCGCCTGCCGATGGGCGCGCTTCACTCTTGGCGTGACGATAGCCATGCTGGCTTGCGGTGCGGGCATCAGGGTAGGGCGATTAGCCCGTGTTATCGGGGGTATGCAGAGTCGGTGCCAATGAATCGATCGATCTGCGCTCGCGTCGCCGTGCACGGTCGGCACGATCACGATCACGAGGTCGGCGAAGCCGAGCACGAAGCCGAGCACGCCGAGGCTCGCCGGCCGCTCGCCGTCCGGGAGCAACGCGGCGCCGATCGTGATCCAGAACGGCACGGCCGCGGTGAGCAACGCGACGAGGCCGGACGCGATGCGGTCGGAGGCGATCATCGACAGCGCGCTGCCGCCGACGAACGACGAACAGCAGGCTGCCCGAGATCGCGAGATCGAGCCAAGTCTGGCGTGGCGCGAACCCGCCGCCGCGCGCGCGACCACGCGAGCAGAATCGCGCCGGCGAACGCCATGCGCGCGCCGCTGGTCAAAAACGCCGTGAGCCCGCCGTGCATGGCGACGCGCTGGCCGAGGAACACCGAGCCACCAACGAGGTACATCGCGGCGAACGCGAGGATGATCTGGACGCGGGACGGCGTCACCGCAATGGGGCGAGCACGAGGTTGCGGGCGATCACGATGCGCTGGATCTCGCTCGTGCCCTCGTAGATGCGGGTGACGCGCACGTCGCGCAGTGCGCGCTCGACGGGAAAGTCGCGCACGTAGCCGTTGCCGCCGTGGATCTGGAGCGCGGCGTCGCACACCTTCCACGCGTGCTCGGTCGCGAACAGCTTGGCCATCGCCGACGCCTGCGAGTACGGCTTGCGCGTTTGCTTGAGCGCGGCGGCGCGCAACGTCATCAGCGACGCCGCGTCGAGCCAGGTCGCGGCGTCGGCGAGCATCGCGCCGATCGCCTGGTGCTCGATGATCGGCTGACCGAACGTCCGGCGCTCGCTGGCGTAGCGCAGGGCGGCCTCGAACGCGCCGCGCGCGATGCCGATCGCCTGCGACGCGATGCCGATCCGGCCGCCGTCGAGGGTGAGCATGGCAAGCGCGAACCCGCCGCCGACCGCGCCGAGCACGGCGTCGTCGCCGACCTCGACGCGATCGAAGACGAGCTGTGCGGTCGATGTGGCGCGCAGGCCGAGCTTGTCCTCGAGCCGCGCGACGGTGATCCCGGGCGCATCGCCGGGGACGACGAACGCGGTGATGCCGCGGCCTGGTCCGCCGGGCGCGGCGGGCGGCTGCGTGATCGCCCATACGACGAGGCAGCTAGCGCGATCGCCGGCGGTGATCCACTGCTTGGTGCCGGAAATCTGCCAGCCGTGCGCAGTCCGGGTCGCGAATGTCCGCATCGCGGACGCATCGGAGCCGGCGTCGGGCTCGCTGAGCGCGAGCGCGCCGATCGCCGCGTCGCCGGAGATCAGGCGCGGCACCCAGCGCGCAGCGAGCGCGGGGCTGCCGCGGGTCGCGATCAGCTCGCCGACCATGTTGGTGAGCGAGCACAGCACCGCGACCGAGGCGTCGCCGCGGGCGAGCTCCTGCATCGCGAGCGAGTACGCGATCGCGCCGGCGTTTGTGCCGCCGAACGCCTCGGGGACGGTGATGCCGAGCAGGCCGAGCGCGCCGAGCGCGCGCAATTCCGTGGACGGAAATTCGCCATTCGCGTCGCGTGCGGCGGCGTGCGGCGCGAGCACGCGATCGGCGAATTCGCGCGCCGTGCGCTGGATCAACTGCTGAGCTTCGGTCGGCGTGAAGTCCATGTATTTATTGTGGCATCGCGCGCAATTGATCTTGCAATAGGTACTTCTGGATCTTGCCGGTCGCGGTGAGCGGCATCTCGCCGACGACGTGCACGCGATCGGGCCAGTACTGCGCCGACATCCCGGCCGCGCGCAGGTGATCGCGGACGTCGCTGAGCGACGGCGCGTGACCGCGCGCGACAATCACCGCGCACACCCGCTCGCCGACCTGCGGATCCGGATCGGCGACGAGCGCGACCATCGCGACCTGCGGGTGGGCGGCGAGCGCGGCCTCGACCTCGAGCACCGGCACCTTGTAGCCATTGCGCACGATCACGTCCTTGATCCGACCGACGATGCGGATGCCGCCGCGGCCGTCGTCGCGTACGAGATCGCCGGTGTCGAACCAGCCGTCGGTGTCGACCACCGCCGCGTACAGCTCGGGGCGCTGGAAGTAACCGAGGCACTGGTTCGCGCCGCGCACGCGGAGGCGGCCGCTGCCGTCGTCGGCGCGGTCGGCGATCTGGACCTCCATCCACGCGCACGGCCGACCATCGCTATGCGCCGGCCAGTCCGGCGGATCGTCGGGCGCGGTGAACGTGGCGCCGCCGATCTCGGTCATCCCCCACAGCGCCTGGACGCGGACGTCGAGCACTTCGCGCACGGCGCCGATCAGGTGTGGCGGCACGGCGGCCGAGCCGGTGACGATCACACGCAGGCTCGCGAGCGAGCGCGGCTTGTGCCGGTACGCATCGACGAGGCCGCTCACGTAGTTGGGGATCGCGTAGATGAAGCTGATGCGGTGCTTCTCGATCATCGCGAGGCCGCGATCGGGGTCGCCGAGATCGGCGAACACCGCAGTCGCGCCGGCGTGAAGCGGGACGAGGAAGTTGTAGAGAAAGCCGATCATGCCGGTCATGCCCGACGGCGAGTGGACGACGTCGGCGGCGGTAATCCCGGCGCTCTCGCTGACCGCGCGCACGATCGCGTACAGCGTGTTGTACGCGTGCACGACGCCCTTGGGCTCGCCGGTGGTGCCGGAGGTGTACATGACGAGGAAGACCTCGTCGGCGGCGGGGGCGCGGCGATCGAGCTCGGCGGCGGGGAGCGGTGGCGCGGCGGCGAGCCAGGCGGCGAAGTCGAGCTCGTCGGGGTGGCCGCCGTCGAGGTCGATGAAGATCCGGTGGCGAAGCGCGGGCAAGCTCGGCGCGAGCTCGCGTAGCAAGTCGCGGTGCGAGAACCGCATCCACGTCGCCGGGCCGACGTACGCCACGGCCTCGGTGCGCGCGAGGATGAATTCGACCTCGCGCCGGCGGTAATCGGCCGGGATCGGCGCGACCACGGCGCCGATCCGCGCGCACGCGAGCGCAGTCGCGGTGAACTGCCACCACGTCGGCAGCTGGAGCGCGACGATGTCCTCGCGGCCGACGCCGAGCGCGATCAGGGCGGCGGCGATGTGATCGACCTCCCGCGCGAGCTCGCCGTAGGTGATCGCGACCTCGTCCTTGGCGAACGCGCGCGCGGCGATCACGGCCGGCTGATCGGGCGTGCGCGCGGCGGCGGCGCGCAGATCGTCGACGAAGGTGGTGTCGCGCCACCAACCGTTAGTGCGGTAGCGGGCGCCGTGGTGGTGGGCGGGCGTATTGACGAAGCGGGCGGTCATGTCGGGGCGGCTCCTGCGTCGCGCTCGCGGATCAGCTGATCGCAGTGCGCGGTGACTTGCTCGAGAGTGTTGAACATCTCCGCGATCTCGATCTGCACGCCGAGATCGCTGGCGATCCGGTTGGCGGCATGGACCGCGCGGATCGAATCACCGCCCAGGCTGATGAAGTCGTCGCTTGGCTCGATGGTGGGGACGTTGAGGATCTGCATCCAGTACTTGGCGATCGTGTCCTGCGTGGTCATGGCGCGGTGCTCCGGGTCCGAGTGTCGATGAGGGTGCGGATCCTCGCGCCGAGCGTGGTGACGTGCGGCGGCGCGATCATCGACAGATGATCTCCGCCGGCGACTTCGACGTGTAAGGCGCCGCGGTCGCGCCACGCGTGATCGAGATGGGAGGTCGGGCTGCCCGGGAGCGCGTCGGCGGCCGAGAAGAAGTCGATCGCGCCGCCCCACACCGGCGCGGTGTACGCGCGCAGGGCGCGGATGTTGTTCTCCCACACCGCGACGTGGCGACGGCCGTGCGCGAGGCTGGTGAACGGCAGGGCGACGCCGGCGGCGTGCGCGGTGTCGAGCGTGATCTGGAGTTGCTCGTCGAGCGGGCGGCCGCGCAAGGCGTCGGCGGCGAGCCAGCGCCGGGTCTCGAGGTGGAACACGAGCAGGTCGGCGGAATCGAGCTCGATAACGGGGAGCGCGCCGGGGCCGGGCGAGTCGAGGAGGGCACACAGGGCGACGGAGTCGCCGGCGGCGGTGAGCTGACGCGCCATCTCGTACGCAACCGTGCCGCCGAATGACGCGCCGACGAGGAGGAACGGGCCGCCGGGGTGGACGCTGCGCGCGAGCGCGAGGTAGTGGCTGGCCATCGCTTCGATCGAGGCGTGCGGCGGCTCGTCACTGTCGAGGCCGCGCGCGTTGAAGCCGTACATCGCGCGCTCGCCATCGATCGCGCGTGCGAGGTCGCGGTAGGTGAGCGCGCTGCCGCCGCCGCCGTGGATGAAGTAGATGGGTGACTTGGGGCCAGCTTGCAGGCGGATCAGGCAGCTCGCGGCGGTGTCGTCGGCGAGCCGGGCGGCGAGCTCGCTCACGCTCGCGGCCTCGGCGAGCGACTTGAGCGCTACCGGCCGGCCGAGCACGGCCTCGAGCCGCGACCGCAGTGCGACGAGGAGGAGCGAGCTGCCGCCGAGCGCGAAGAAGTTGTCGTGCGCGCCGACCCGATCGACGCCGAGCACTTCGGCCCAGATCCGCGCGATCGCCTGCGCGAGCTCGCCGTCGGGCGCGACGTAGCCACCGCCGCGCTCGTCGCGGTTCGCCGACGGCGCGGGCAGGGCGGCGCGATCGATCTTGCCGTTCGGCGTCACCGGCATGTGGTCGAGGGCGACGATCGCGCTCGGCAGCATGTAGCGCGGGAGGACGGCGGCGAGCCGATCGCGGAGGTGATCGACATCGACGGGTGGGGCGACGTACGCGACGAGGCGCGGATCGCCGGTGTCGTGGCGCACCATCGCGATCGCCGCGGTGACATCGGGGTGGGCGAGCAGCTCGGCCTCGAGCTCGCCGAGCTCGATCCGGAACCCGCGCAGCTTGACCTGGTGATCGGCGCGGCCGTGAAACTCGATCGTACCGTCGGCGCGCCACGCCGCGAGGTCGCCGGTCTTGTACAGGCGCTCACCGGGCGCGAGCGGATCGTCGACGAAGCGCTCGGCGGTGAGCTCGGGGCGATTCCAGTAGCCGCGCGCGACGCCGGGGCCGCCGATGAAGATCTCGCCGCGCACGCCGATCGGCGCCGGCTGGCGCGCGCGATCGAGGATCCGGATCGTGGTGTTGGCGACCGGGCGGCCGATCGGGATCGACGTCGCGCCGGGCTCGACGGCGCGCACGGGGTGCCAGGTCGCGAGCGTGGTGGCCTCGGTCGGCCCGTAGACGTGGAGCAGGCGGCGCGGCCCGACGGCGAGCACGCGGCGCACCGCGGCGACGTCGCACACCTCGCCGCCGAACAAAAGGTGATCGACGGTGCGGAACGCGTCGGGCGCGAGTGCGGCGAGCTGATGAAAGAGGGCGGTGGTGATGAGCAGCACGGTGAGCCCGCTCGCGACGATCTCGCGCGTGAACAGCTCGGGCGACAGCACGACGTCGGGCGCGAGGCCGTGCAGGCGCGCGCCGTTGAGCAGGGCGCCCCAGATCTCGAACGTCGCGGCGTCGAACGACGTGTTCGAGACGTGGCCGACGACGTCGCGCGCGGTGAGCTGGAGGTAGTCGGTGGCGAGCACGAGACGGGCGATCGCGCGCTGCTCGATGCACGTGCCCTTGGGCCGGCCGGTCGATCCCGACGTGTACATCACGTGCGCGAGGTCGCGGTTGGTCGTGGTGATCGGCGGGTTGGCGCTGGAATGCGCGGTGAGGTCGGCGGCGGTGAGCCAGTCGCGGCTGATCACGACCTTCGCGCGCACGTCGTCGGTCATGTACGCGAGGCGCTCGGCGGGGTAGGCCGGATCGAGCGGCACGTACGCCGCGCCGGCCTTGATCGTGGCGAGCACGGCGACGATGAAGTCGACCGAGCGGCCGAGGCACACGCCGACGCGATCCTCGCGGGTCACACCGAGCGAGATCAGGTGGTGGGCGAGCTGGTTGGCGCGCGCGTTGAGCGCGGCGTAAGTGAGCTCGGTGTTGGCGAACGTGAGGGCGAGTGCGTCCGGTGTGCGGACGACCTGGGCTTCGAACAGGGCGTGGAGGGAGAGATCGTCGGGGAACGGCGAGATCGCCTCGCCGAACGCGCGCAGGGTGGCGTGCTCGCGGGCGTCGATCATTGGGGTTTGATCGAGCGCGCGATCGGGGTCGGCGATCAGTTGGCCGAGCAAGATCTCGAAGTGCGCGGCCATGCGCTCGATCGTCGGGCGATCGAACAAGTCGGTGTTGTACTCCCACGTGGTCGCGAGGCCGTCGTCGGTGAGGTGGGCGAACAGGGTCAGCTCGAACTTCGCCATCCCGGGGTGGACGTCGAGCGGGCGCGCGGTGAGCCCGGGCACGCCGAGGTCGGCGGCCTGCGCGGTCTTGACCGCGAACATGACCTGGAAGATCGGCGTGGTGCGCGGATCGCGATCGGGCTTGAGCGCGTCGACGACGCGATCGAACGGCAGGGTCTGGTGCGCGTACGCGGCGAGGCAGGTCTCGCGCACACGCGCGACGAGCTGGCGGAACGTGAGCTCGCCGGCGGTGTCGACGCGGAGGGCGAGCGTGTTGACGAACAGGCCGATGAGGGGCTCGAGCTCGCCGCGATCGCGGCCGGCGATAGGCGAGCCGATCACGACGTCGGGCTGGCCTGTGTAGCGAGCGAGCAGGGCGCCGTACGCGGCGAGCAGGGTCATGAACTCGCTCACCGATTCGCGCTGCGCGAACGCGCGGGTGGCGAGCGCGATCGACGCCGGAAGGACGCGATCGATCACGGCGCCGCGCCCGGTGCGCGCGGCCGGGCGTGGCCGGTCGAGCGGGAGCTCGATCACCGGCGGCGCACCGGCGAGCTGTGCGCGCCAGTAGGCGAGATCGTCGGCGAGCCGCGCACCGGTGAGCTGCGCGCGCTGCCAGGCGGCGAAGTCGGCGTACTGGATCGCGAGCGGCGCGAGGGCCTCGCCGCGGTACGCCGCGCCGAGCTCGCGGAGGGCGACCCCGATCGACCAGCCGTCGCACACAATGTGGTGCATGGTGAACAGGAGGACGTGGTCGTTCGCAGAGACGCGGAGCACGCGGACGCGGATCAGCGGGCCGGTCGCGAGGTCGAATGGCTGCTGCGCCTCGTGGGCGGCGCGCGCGGCGAGCGCCGACTCGTCGACAGTCTCGACCGCAAGCGTCACGCCGGTCGCGTCCGGCGCGATGACCTGCCGCGGCTCGCCGTCGAGCTCGACATACCGGGTGCGCAGGACGTCGTGGCGGTCGATCACGCGGCGGAGCGCGGCGGTGAGCGCGGCGAGGTCGAGCGCGCCGGTGAGGCGAAGGAACCACGGCACGTTGTACGTGAAGCCGCCGGGCTCGAGCTGCGCGAGGTACCACATGCGCTGCTGCTCGAACGACAGCGGGAGCGCGCCGGCGCGATCGACGCGCGGGATCGCGCGATCCTCGGTCGGCGAGATCGTCGCGATTGTCGCCGCGAGGTCGCGGATCGTCGGCGCGTCGAACAGCGCGCGGAAGGGCAGCTCGATCGCGAGCGCCGCGCGCAGCCGCGATACGACCTGGAGGGCGAGCAGGGAGTGGCCGCCGGCCGCGAAGAAGCTCTCGATCACGCTGATCCGCTCGATTCCAAGCACGGCCGCCCACACCGCGGCGACCTGCGCCTCGAGCGCGGTGTTTGGCGCGACGTAGTAGCCGCCGTCGCGCTCGTCGCGGTTCGCCGACGGCGCGGGCAGGCTGGCGCGATCGATCTTGCCGTTCGGCGTCACCGGCATGTGATCGAGAGCGACGATCGCGCTCGGCAGCATGTAGCTCGGCAGCACGCCGGCGAGCTTGCCGCGCAGCGCGTCGACGTCGAGCTGGGTGCCGTCGCGCGGCACGACGTAGGCGATCAGCCGCGGCTCGCCGCCGTCGCGGCGCACGATCACGGTCTGCGCAGCGAGCGGCGTGGCGGCGGCGAGCTGGGCCTCGATCTCGCCGAGCTCGATGCGGAAGCCGCGAATCTTCACCTGGAAGTCGTTCCGGCCCAGGTATTCGATCGCCCCGTCGGGCAACCAGCGACCCAGGTCGCCGGTCTTGTAGACACGCCCCCCTGGCTGGAACGGATCGTCCAGGAAGCGCTCGGCGGTCAAGTCCGCGCGATGCAGATAGCCGCGTGCCACACCGGCTCCACCTAGATACAGCTCGCCAGGCACACCCATCGGCACCAGCTGGCGATGCTTGTCCAGAATGTAGATCTGCGTGTTGGCGATCGGCTGACCGATCGGCACCACCCCCTCATGCACATCTGTACGGCAGACCCACGAGGTCACCTCGATCGCTGCCTCGGTCGGACCGTACAGGTTGTGCAGCTCCACCGCCGGCAGCTTGGCGAAGAAGCGCGTCTGCAGCGCATAGGGCAAGGCTTCGCCGCTGCATAGCACACGACGCAGACTCCGGCAGCGTTCGACCGGCGCATGCTCCAGGAAGACCTGCAGCATGGACGGCACGAAGTGCACGGTGGTGATCCGCTCTCGCTCGATGATCTCTGCCAGGTACTGCGGGTCCATATGCCCGCCCGGCTGTGCCATGACCAGCCGGGCACCGGACAGCAAGGGCAGCAGCAGCTCCCATACCGACACGTCGAAGCCGAACGGCGTTTTCTGCAGGATGCGGTCGTCGTCGCCCAGTTGGTACGCATCGCGCCCCCATAGCAGGCGATTGACCACACCGGCATGTTCGTTCATCACTCCCTTGGGCTGGCCGGTGGAGCCGGAGGTGTAGATCACGTAGGCCAGGTGCTTGGCGGTCAAGCCGAGATCCTGTTTGGCCAGCGGCGTAGCCGGGTAGTCGGTGAGCAAGGCGGCTTCGGTATCCAGACGCAGCACCGGCATGGCCATCGTCGGCAAGCGTGCTTCCAGCTGCGCCTGGATCAGCACCACGGACGGTGCGCTGTGTTCCAGCATGTAAGCCAGGCGATCGGCGGGATAGCTTGGGTCCAACGGCACATACGCGCCGCCGGCTTTAAGAATGCCCAGGATGCCGATCACCATCGCCAGTGAGCGTTCCACGCACAGGCCTACTCGGCTGTCCGGGCCAACGCCCTGCGTGCGCAGGTAATGCGCCAGTTGATTGGCTTGTGCGTCCAACTCACGATAGGTCAGTGCACGGTCTTCGTACGTCAGCGCGATCGCGTCCGAGCTGCGTGCGACTTGTGCTTCGATCAGCTCATGCAAACAGACGTCGCGCGGATACTCATGCTCGGTCGCATTGAGCGTATGCAAAAGATGATGCCGTTCGGAGTCGGCGAGCAGCGATGGCGCCGCGGGCGGCTGATCGGGTGCGGCGAGCAGCGCGGCGAGCAGGGTGTCGAAGCCGTCTGCCATGCGCTCGATCGTCGCGGCGTCGAACAGATCGCGGTTGTACTCCCACGTCGTCTCCAGCACGTCGCCGGTGGTTACGAACAGCGACAGATCGCACCGCGCCATGCCGGGGTGGAGATTGAGCGTGCGCACGGTGAGCCCGGGGATCGCGAGCAGATCGCCAACGGTGGGAAGGACCGTGAACATGACCTGGTAGATCGGCGTGTGGCTCGGCGTGCGTTCGGGGGCGAGCGCGGCGACCAGTTGATCGAACGCGAGATCCTGGTGCGCGAACGCGGCGAGGCAGGTCTCGCGCACGCGGTGCACGAGGTCGCGGAAGCTGGGTGCGTCGGCGTCGACGCGGATCGCGAGCGTGTTGACGAACATGCCGATCACGCCGTCGAGCACGGGGTCGTCGCGGCCGGCGATCGGAGTGCCGATCACGACGTCAGGTTGGCCGGCGTAGCGCGCGAGCAGCGCGGCGAACGCGGCGAGCAGGGTCATGAACTCGGTGGCGGCTTCGCGCTGGGCGAGCGCGTGCACGCCGGCGAGCAGCGCGGGCGCGTGGCTGCGGGTGATCGCGGCGCCGCGCGTGGTCTGCACGGCGGGCCGCGGGCGATCGGTCGGTAGTTCGATCAGCGCCGGCGCGCCGGCGAGCTGCGCGGTCCAGTATGCGAGCTGCGCGGCATCGGGCGCGGCGGCGCGCTGCCAGGCCGCGAAGTCGGCGTACTGCACGGCGATGGCGGGCAGCGCGTGATGCTGGTAGGCGGCGCCGAGCTCGCGGGCGAGGATCGCGAGCGACCAGCCGTCGAACACCAGATGGTGCGCGGTCACGATCAGCATGTGATCGTCGTCGGCGACGCGCAGCAGGCGTGCGCGCACCAGCGGCCCGGCGGCGAGATCGAATGGCCGGCGGGCCTCGGCGATCGCGGCGAGATCGGGGGCGTCGGTAGGTTCGGCGACCAGTGCGATCGGCGACACGCTGGCGTCGGCAATCTGGCGAGGCTCGCCAGCGACGTCGACGAACCGCGTGCGCAGCGCGGCGTGGCGCGCGATCACGCGATCGATCGCGGTGGCGAGCGCGGGCACGTCGAGCGCGCCGCGCAGGCGCACGAACCACGGCACGTTGTACGTGAAGCCGTCGGGCTCGAGCTGGGCCAGGATGTACAGGCGCTGCTGCGCGAGCGACAGCGGCTGCGGCTGGCCGGCGTCCACCGGCGCGATCGCGCGCTGTGCCTTCGATGCGGCGGCGCCCTCGATGCGGCGCGCCAGCTCGGCGATCGTCGGCGCCTCGAACAGCGCGCGGACGGGCAGATCGATCGCGAGCGCCGCGCGCAGCCGCGATACGACCTGGGTGGCGAGCAGCGAGTGGCCGCCGGCCTCGAAGAAGTTTTCGATCACGCTGATCCGCTCGATTCCAAGCACGGCCGCCCACACCGCGGCGACCTGCGCCTCGAGCGCGGTGTTTGGCGCGACGTATTCGCTGTGATCATCGTCGGGCCTGGGCAGCGCCTTGCGATCGACCTTGCGGTTCGGCGACAGCGGGATCGCGGGCAGGACCACGATCGCCGCCGGGATCATGTAGTCGGGCAGGCGGGCGCGCAGGTGATCTTTGATCGCCGCGGTCGTCGGCGCCGCGTCGGCGCACGTCACGTAACCGACGAGGCGCGGCACGCTGCCGTCGTGGCGGACGATCACCGCTGCCTCGCGGACCGCGGGGTGGCTGCCGAGCGCGGCCTCGATCTCGCCGAGCTCGATGCGGTAGCCGCGCAGCTTGACCTGATCGTCGGCGCGGCCGAGGAACACGAGCTCGCCGGTCGCGAGGTACTTCGCGCGATCGCCGGTCTTGTACATGCGCTCGCCGGCGCTGGCAAACGGATCATCGACGAAGCGCTCGGCGGTGAGTTCTTCGCGGCCGAGGTAGCCGCGCGCGACACCGGTGCCGGCGATCCACGCCTCGCCGGGCACGCCGATCGGCACCGGCTGACGATCGGCGTCGAGGACGTAGATCCGCACGTTGGCGATCGGCCGGCCGATCGACGGCAGCGTATCCCACGTCGATGGTGCACCGGTGAGCGGGAGCTCGCTCGCGAGGTGGGTCTCGGTCGGCCCGTACTGGTTGTACAGCCGGCACGCCGGGAGCTGGGTGAACAGCGCGGCGATCGCCGGCGTGATCCGGAGCTGCTCGCCGGCGGTGATCACCTCGCGGAGCGCGAGACCCGCCGCGGATCGGCCGTGCGCGGCCTCGGCGAGCTGATGCAAGGCGACAAACGGCAGGAACAGGCGCTCGACGCGCGCGGCGGCGAGCCGGCGGAGCAAGGCGTCGGGATCGCGGCGCTCGTCCTCACTCGCAAGCACGAGGCAGCCGCCGTTGGCCCAGGTCGCGAACAGCTCCTGAAACGACACGTCGAAGCTCGGCGACGCGAACTGCAAGGTGCGCATCGGCTCGGGCGAGCGCGCGGCCTGCCACGTGATCAAGTTGAGCACCGCGCGGTGCGGCATCGCCACGCCTTTGGGCTTGCCGGTCGATCCGGACGTGTAGATCACGTACGCGAGGTCGTCGGCGCTCGCCGTCTGGCGCTCGAACACGCGATCGATCAGGCGATCGATCGGCGGCGGGGCCTCGACGAGCAGGATCTCGGCGGCGCTCGCCGCCAGGCTGGCCACGACGGCCGATTCGCTGATCAAGACCCGCGCCGCGCAATCGCGGACCATGAACGCGAGCCGGTCGGCGGGGTACGACGGATCGAGCGGCACGTATGCCGCGCCGGCTTTGAGCACGGCGAGCACCATCGTCGGGAACGCCACGCCGCGCGACAGCGCGAGCGCGACGCGCGCGCCGGGCCCGCAGCCGCGCGCGCGCAGGATCGCGGCCCAGCGCTCGGCGCGCTGATCGAGCTCGCGGTACGTGACCGGCTCGTCGCCGGCGAGCACCGCGATCGCGTCCGGCGTGCGGCGGGCCTGTGCGTCGAACAGCTCGGCCACGTGCGCGACCCGCGGCGACGGCGTATGCGTGCGGTTCCACGCGTAGATCACGCGATCGCGCTCGGCGGCGCCGAGCAAGGGCAACGCAGCGAGCCGATCGTCGGGCCGCGTAACCGCGGCCTCGAGCAGGATGCGGTAGTGATCGATCATGCGCTCGACGGTCGGCGCGTCGAACAGGTCGGTGTTGTACTCGACCCAGCCGGCGAGCTCGCCGTCCTGCAGCTCCCACGACACCGTGAGATCGAATGTCGCTGTGCCGGCGTCGAGCAGTGTCGGCGCGAGTGTCGACTCGCCGAGCTCGACGTGCGGAAACGACGTTTGCAGGCCGAACATGACCTCGAAGATCGGCGTGCGGCTGAGGTCGCGCGTCGGCTTGATTGCGTCGACGAGCTGCTCGAACGGCACGTCCTGGTGCGCGTATGCGTCGAGGCACACCGCGCGCACGCGCTGGACGAGGTCGCGAAAGCTGCGCTCGCCGTCGACGTCGACGCGGAGCACGAGGGTGTTGGCGAAGAAGCCGACCAGGCCCTCGAGTTCGTGGCGGTTGCGGCCGGCGATCGGCGCGCCGGTCACGACGTCGGACTGGCCGGTGTAGCGCCAGAGCAGAGCGTCGAACGCGGCGAGCAATGTGATGTACAAGGTCGCGCGCTCGCGACGACCGAAGTCGATAAGCGAGGTGACCAGGCCGCGCGGCAGGCGCGGAAACAGCCGGGCGCCGCGCCCCGAGCGGGTCGCGGGCCGCGGGCGATCCGACGGCAGATCGAGGCCGTCGGGGATGCCGGCGAGCTGCGCGCGCCAGTACGCGAGCTGCGGCGCGAGCGCATCGGCGGTCATCCAGCCGCGCTGCCACAGCGCGAAGTCCGGATACGTCACCGCGAGTGCGGGCAGACTAGCGCCCGCGCCACGGTAGAACGCCGCCGCTTCGCCGATGAGGATGCCGACCGACCACTGATCGCACACGCTGTGATGCGCGACGACGATCAGGGCGTGATCGCCGCTGTCGATCGCGAGCAGGCGCACGCGGACGAGCGGCCCGGCCGCGAGGTCGAACGCGCGCTGCGCCATGTCGCGCGCCACCACGGCCACGTCCGCTTCGCGGACCTCGTCGATCGGCATTGCGAGCACGAAGTCGTCGTCGACGACCTGCCGCGCCTCGCCGAGCACGTCGGTGAAGTGTGTGCGCAGGGCGGCATGGCGGTTCACCACCGCCTGCAGCGCGTCGCGCAGCGCCGCACGGTCGAGGCGACCGCGCAGGCGAAACATCACGCTCACGTTGTACGCCGCGCTCCCCGGCTCGAGCTGCTCGATGAACCAAAGCCGCTGTTGCATGAACGACAGCGGGACCACCGTGTCCGGCGCGTGGGCGGCGAGGGCCGGCGGCACGAAGCGCGGGGAGTGGGCGCGGCTCACGCCTGGGCGTGCTTCGGGGCGTGCTCCGGGGCGTGCTCGCGGCCATCGAACGCCGCGTCGAGCGCGTCGAAGAACGCGATCCACAGCGACCACATCTCGCGCGCAGCCTCGTGGATCTTGTGGATCTCGATCTCCGACAGCTCGGAAACGATCGCCTCCTGTGCGCTCTCGATGTGGCCGGGCTCCTGCTGTGCGTGGATCGTCACCCACGGTAGCTGCTTCGCGCCGGTCACCCGGCGCACCGACACGCCGATGCCCGACACCATCGCGAGGTCGGCGACCTCGGTGCCGTACAGAAAGCCCAGGCCGGTCCAGCAGTCGGTCGCGGCCTCGCTGTAGCGCTGGACCAGGCGCTCGGTCGCGGGCAGCGGCGCGGCGGCGTTGACTGCCTCGGCCGGAAAGCCGACCGCGGTCATCGTGTCGACGTACACCCGCTCGTGGGCGCGGTCGGGCTTGCCCTCACCGAGCTCCTCCCACAGTATTTTGGATACGGCGGTCTTCATCTCGATGTCGCGCAGGTTCGAGACCAGGCGCGACAGGAAGGTCGGGAAGAAGTGGAGTGGGTGCCACCATTGACCGAGGAAGCGTGCGACCTGGCCACGATCGAGATCGGGGCTTTGCTTCACCCGCGCGAAGAACCGATGGTTGATGAGCTCGGCGCGAAGAGTGTCTTTCATCAGCGCCTGTCGAATCGTTGGGATCATTGCTGCTTCTCCTTCTCGAAAGCGTGAAATGAACAAAGTAGTCAGGGCTTGTCCGCGACGACCACGCCCCATGCGAACTCGCCCTGATCGATCGCGACTTGGATCTCCTGGCACGACGCGGCAAAGCCGAGCATCCAGTCGCGCGCGGCCGGGTTGGCGGTCTCGGCGGCGCGCGCGGTCGCCACCTTGCCGAGCACCTGGTACGTGCGCGCAAGGTGCGGCGACAGCTCGCGCGCAAGCCGGACCCGGAAGCCGGCCTGCTCGAGCGCTTGCTGGTAGCCGACGAGCGAGTAGCCCGAGGTCCAGCGCACGCGGTCATACACGTGCTTGCGCGCGCGCTGGCCGATCTCGAGCGTGGGCTGCAGGAAGTCGGAGATCGCGAGCCGACCGCCAGGTGCGAGCACGCGGAACATTTCGGCGTGGCTGCGTGGTTTGTCGGGGATCAAAAACAACGCGTCCTGGCTCACCACGTGGGTGAACTGGCCATCTTCGTACGGCAGCTGGGTCGCGCTGCCGTGACGAAAGCTCACGCGCTTGGCGACCGCCGGCGGCAGCTCGTCGCACTTTTGCGCAGCGAACTTGACCCGCTCGAGGCTGAGGTCGAGGCCCTCGCACTGGCACGCGAACCGGCGGGCGAGGGCGAACACGAAGTTGCCGCAGCCGCAGCCGACGTCGAGCACGCGCGATGTCGCCGTGATCTCGGCGTCGTCGCCGAGCAGGCGCGACGTGGCGTCGGCGGCGGCGTGGTAGTCGGTCGTGTTGCCGTCGGCGAAATAGCCCGTGTGCAGGACGCCTTCGCTGTCCCAGAAACTCAGGTAGTTCTGCGTGCTCGCGTCGAAGAACTGCTCGACGTCGCGCTCGGTGAAGGTGGGGGTGGCAATGGCGGTGGCGGTGGCGGTGGCGGTGATCATGCGTGCCTCAAGATGGGAGAGAGGATCAGGTGACCGCGGTCGGATCGACGGCCGCGAGGTGATCGGGCAAGCCACCGGCCGCGCACGCGCCACCGTCGACGAGCTGCACCGTGCCAGTGATGAAGCCGGCGCGATCGCTGGCGAGGAAGGCGGCGAGTGCGGCGAATTCGGCGGGATCGCCGATCCGGCCGAGCGGGATGTGGCTGGCCTGCGCGCGCACGCTGGCCTCGTGATCGCCCGCGTAGCGCGGCGCGAGCTGGGCGGCGAGCCGCTCGACTGGCCCGGTGCGCAGGTACGCCGGCGCGAGCACGTTCACCGTCACGCCCGATGCGCCGAGCTCGGCGACCAGGCCTTGCGCGAATCGCACCAGCCCCGCGCGCGCCACGCCGGAGAGTGTGTAGTCCTTGACCGTGCGGACCACGGTCTCTGACGCGATGATCAGCAAGCGCCCCCAGCCGCGCGCGCGAAGGTGCGGCAGTGCGGCCAGCGCGAGCTGGATCGCCGGGAATAAGGACGTCTGCGCCGCGTCGCGGTAGGCGTCGATCGCGAAACGCAGCGGCGGCCCCGACGGCGGCCCGCCATTGTTGGTCACCACGATGTCGAGCCGACCCAGCTCCGCCGCCACGCCATCCACCCACGCGCTAATCGCGTCGTCGTCACGCACATCGACCTGCGCGCTCAGCACGCGGCCTTTGCCCAGCGCGCGCAAGTTGCGCTCCGCCGCAGCGAGCCGGTCGGCGTTGCGCCCGCAGATCGCTACATGCGCGCCTTCGTGCAGCAGCTCGTGCGCGATCGCATAGCCGAGCCCCGCCGAGCCGCCGGCGATCAGCGCGACTCTATCTTGCAGACCGAGGTCCACGTTCGCTCCGAGGCAGGGGTTGAGGATGAGAGTGGGTGTGGTCGGAATCGACGCGGTCACTGGAGGTCGCGTGGTCGCGGGAATGGGAATCCGCGTTGGCATGCGTGGGCGCGGCGTCAGCAGGTGCGTGCGTGGTTCTGCGGGTAAGTGGGTATCCGTACTTCCGCATGAGTGGCCATGGGTAGCTCATCGAGCCATTTGCTGTCATCGGGCCGGATCACCGTCGGGCCGGAGCGGAAGCGATCAGGATTGCCGGTTACCGTATGGTTCGGTTGCAACTCGGCGACCCGACCGCGCAGCGGCAGCGTGCTTGGATCGCCGCCGACCAGCTCGACGAGGGTGCGCAGCACGGGAGCCGGCTCACGGATGAAGTCTTCATAGCGCACGAACAGCGAGCGCTCCGGGTAACGTGCGACGAGCGCACGCGACGCGAGGTTGAAAGTGAGCCAGTACGCCGTGCTGCGAAATGCCGACAGCGTGTAGGCGTAGTCCTTTTGCCGCATCCACGAGTGCGCGGTCGCACGCGGATCGCGCACGAGGTGCACGTAGTACGCCTCGATGCCCTCGACATGCTCGAGCAACGCCGCCTCGCCGGGGATCTTCGTGCTGTCGACGATCACCTCGCAGCCGGTCGCCTCGACGATCGAGCGGTACGTGCGCGCCATCGCCTGGGCGTGCTGCCGACGATCTTCCGCAGCGATGCCATCGCGCAAGGCGCGCCAGGTGTGCCGAGTGCGAATGCTCCGCGCCTGCCGCGCGCACACTTCGCGCGCGTGGGCCTCGCGCGCGTGAGCCGCTGGCTGCTCGCGCTCGAGCACGCGCGACCAGATCGGACACGCGACCAGATCGCGCCCGCAGCCGCACTTGGTGTTCGAGCCCTTGCCGTACGCGTTCTTCCACAGGAAGTGGAGCTCGCCGACGTGGAAGAAGCCTTCGACCTCGTTGAGCAAATTGCCAATGATCGTGCTGCCGTTACGGCACCAACCATTGATCGATAACACCTTGATCGTCATGCTTTGATCGTCATGTTCAGGTGAGGGCAGCGATCGAGAAGTGGGTGGGCAGGTGGATGGCGAGCGCGGTCGTGATCTCGCCGCGCACGGCGAGGCCGTCGCGCGCGAACGTGCCCTCGGGCGGGCGGTCGAACGCGATCGTCGAGCGCTGGCTGTCGAAGATCGTCGCGCCGGCGTAGAAGTCGCCGACGATCGCCTGGCCGGCGTTGATCATCCGCGTGCGCACGATGCGGATGCCCAGGCTGGCGAGCCCAGTGAGTACGTCCTGGCGCGGGAACAGGTACTGGAAATAATCGGCGGGGTTCATCACGATGCCATCGGCCGAGCCGCCCATCTGCTCAACGTGCTCGCATGCGGCGAGCAGCGAGGTGACCGGGTCGGCGAGCGCGGGCAGGCGCCGGAGGTCGGGCATCTCGAGCAGGCCGCGCATATGATCGCCGCCCTTGCCGAGCGCGAGCGATTGATTCTCGGCGGTGCCAAGGCGGACGAGCAGGCGAAAGTCAATGAAGGTGGCGAGTGCGACCGGATCGGCGAGCAGGGCCTCGGGGATCTGCACCCACGCGCGGGTCGGTTGGAGCGCGACCTTGCCGCACTGAAAGTCGAAGCCGGCCTCGAGGCGGAGCGCTTCGTCGCGCACGCGCTTGGCGGCCTCGGCGGGGTGGGTCTCGAAGAAGTACGTGGCCTCGGGGCCATCGGCTTTCGCGATCTTGAACAGCGCACGCATCGCGATCCGTGGCCGGCGCCGGAAGCCGGGAAAGCTGTCGGTGATCGTAACCGGGAAGTCGACGCGCGCCGACGTGCCGGCCTCGGCGTACGCCGAAGCGAACGCCTGGCCCGGGGTGGGGCCGGCGGGCTCGGCGGACGGCGCGATGGCGGGCGCGGCCGGCGATGAAGAAGAGTGGGGCGAATACATGGTGGCCTCGGGCGCGTGGGTTATTTGACTTCGGCGGTCTCGACGACGTCGGCCGATCGCGGCGCGAGGTCGGCGTGCGGGGACGCGCGGCGTTGCATGACCTTGCGGATCGCGCGGATCAGATCGTCGCAGTCGGCGCGGGTCAGGGTCGGCGACATCGGGATGTCGATTGCGTGCGATAGGTGCTGCGCTGTCGCCGGCAACAGGGCGCGGATCTCGGCCGGGCTCTTGCCGCGGAACAGGAACCGCCAGTTCCAGAAACAGCGCACGTTGGGATCGTTGGCCGACGCGAGGGCGCGCGCGTCCACGCCTTCGCTGCACAGCGCGGCGGCGACCTGCACCACCTGATCATTACTGTCGTGCGGGAGGCGGAAGATCAGCGAGTCGCCCAGGTAGCCGCCCGGCATGACCGGCTGGCGCACACCGATGCGCTCGAGGTCCGCGATCTGATCGACGACATAGTCGTAATTGCTGCGCAAGATCTCGAGTCGGCGCGGCAAGCGCGCCATTTCCGCGTGGGCGAGCGCGGCGCGGATCTCGTCCATGCGGAAGCTAAAGAGTGGGTAGTCGAGATCGCAGATCTCGGGCGGCGGGCCCGCGAAGTGACGCTTGAAACGCCCTTCATAGGCACCGGAGAGCACCACCGCCTTGGCGAACTGCGTGGCATCGCGGCACACGAGAAAGCCACCTTCGCCGGTGTTCAATGACTTATCCGATTGTGTGCTGAATGCCCCGGCGTCACCGAACGTGCCGGTGTGCTTGCCGCCGGCGACGAGGCCGAGCGAGGGTACCGCGTCCTCGACGACCGGGATCTGCCACTTGTTGGCGACGGCGAGGATCGCGGGCATGTCGCTCGCGAAGCCGCGCATGTGGACGACCACGATCGCGCGCACCGCCGGCGACATCTTGCGCTCGAGATCGGCGACGTCGAAGTGCAGGTTGTGATCGCACTCGATCAGGAGCGGCCGGCCGCCGGCGAGCAAGATCGCGCTCGGTGTCGCCGCGAACGTAAAGCCCGGGCACGCGACGAGCGCCCCCGGCTCGAGCTCGAGCGACATCAGGCCCAGGGCGATCGCCGCCGTGCCGCTCGACACCGCGAGCGCGTGCGGCACGCCGAGGTAGCGGCGGAGCGCCGCCTCGAAGCGGCCGGTCTCGGTATCGTTGTACGCCCGATAGTCATATCGGAAATACAGCCGATTCGCCAACGCCTGGCGTGGCGCACCCAGGTCCTCATCGTCGACGAAGACATTGCCCTTGTCATAGGTTGGCCAAGGGAATGTTCGAACCGATTTGTCCATACGCTCTCCTGCAAGGGCGGCACGCTCTCCTGCAAGGGCAGCGCAACTTGACAAACGGTCGCGCCCGACCTTGTGGTTGAGTTCGACAATAGCGGAAGCGAAAGTGAAGATTGAGTGAATAGGAGGTGACGGAGGTGCGCGGAAAAGGTGATTGCTCAGTTAACGGCGGCGAGCAACAGCATCGCAAAAGCATTTCTGGCTCCGTTTGGTTTGAGGACGAGATGCTTGTTGCCGTGTCGCAAAAATCACGCCCAGCCTTGAGAAGCCATTTACGTAATTTTACATAATATACATTATGCGCAATTAAGGAGGCTCCTGATGGGGCGCGGCAACCCGTATCCAGTGTGGCCGGAAGTCCTCACATTCGTGCTGTTGTTGTCGTCTGTCTGAGGCCTAGAAACCGCCCCTGCTGCAGCCAACAATGTGCCCCCAATGCGCCAACAAATTGCCCCTAATTCACCGATTGACGAATAACCTGCCTCCTAATTGCAGCTTCTGCGAATAAGCCACCCCCAATTTCCAGTGATTGCAGCCATGAAACTTGGACCGCAACGACCGACATGTCTGCCGCAGCGTTTGATGCATCGCATCCGCACAGTTCATGTCTCCTGGGCTCAGATAACTGTGCATTGGGACGAACGTAGGCAGAAAACTCTGCACTACGGCCGCCTGTTGCTCAGAAAACTATGTTCTCCGACCAGCAGCTATTCGCCGTCTGAGTGCCCCGTACATGCGAGCCTACATGTAGGCGAAGTGATTGGTGCCAGGATGATTGGTGAATTTCATTTCATGTGGGACTGTATGGAGTGAATTACGTGTTGAATCTTCACCGAGAGGATTGCCTCGCGGGCTTCGTACTTCTCGATCAAGACGCCTGCGAGCTTGCCGGAAAATGGCGTTGCTCTGCCTAAATCAGAAGGGCTGACCATCTTGCCGAGATCTATGAGGGGCCCGCCGCTCATTCCGCGAGGCGCGTACGAGTTGACTTTGTTGCCGTCTCTATCGAGCGATTGGCTCTTGTGTTCGATTGCAATGTGGTCGTTACCAGAGAGCCCAATCTCTATGTAAAGGTCCGGCATTTGCTTTCCGGTCGACGCGTAGCTTGCGAACTTCGGGCGGAGTGCTTTCGTTTTTGGATTTGCCTTCTTGTTTTTTGAACGGGGAAAACCCAGGGCAGCGTATACCCTCCCGACGGTGTTGACGCGGTTGAGGGAAACATCAGCCTCCTTAATCGATTTGGCATCTCCAATAGAGCTAAAGAATTCGTCGCTCACTACGGACCAAGCGAAGTCATAATGATCGTCTTCTCGGCGACCGTTTTGCGGAATGCTGCAGATGAAGTCGAGATCAAGTGGAATCAGTTCGCCACTTCCACCCAGGAAAAGATCCGTGTTACGGAGTTCATCGATGACGTGAGCCGCTGTTACAAGGTAGTTTCTGCCGGACAACTCCATCAGGAATGACGTCCCAATAAATGTAGGCTTCCCGTTTCTGTCCGAACCATAGATCGGCCAAATTGTCCCGCGATACTTCTCTCGTGCAGCGATACGGCCATCATGAAGCTGATCACGCACAACTTCCAACAACGTTTTAATCACAGCTGGCTCCATGCGTGTCGCTATTAAGTGTGGACAATGCCTGCTTGGGGCGCGGTCGGCAGAGACGTTTCGCAGAGATTGCCGATCAGTTCGATGAGGCCGCGTTCGTTTTTGTTCGGAAGTTAAGTGAGAATGCAGTCCAGGGTGGGCCGGACTAGCCCTTCTCGCATCCCATCGATCGGGCTTTGGCTGCTCTGCCCGTCCTGAGTCGTTTGCTGTTGAATCTGACTTCCGCTAGCAGTGACCTGGCCAAGGCCCTGCTTTCGGAACTAGTTCTGTCATTCAGCCATTCGCACGACTTGAAAAATACTCAGATGAGTAGTCGATAGTCATAGGGCGCGGGTCCGAAAGCATCAAGGTAGTGTCCGACACGTGCTATCGCGCTCGCGGAATCTAGTGTGGCCGGAAGCCGCGAGTAATAGTCAAAAGTATTCCAGTTCATTTTCGAAAGACCAAGAATCTCGCCGGCGACTTGGATGAGGTCAGACTGCCCAAGATATCTCTTGATTGACAGCGGCGTTGGAATTCGCCGCTTCCCTTGGTAGTACTTCCACCTCGGATTCTGCGAACTTGGCGCGGATCCGTGAACCCATAAAAGCGCCGTGTTGGCATCTTGAATCACTATTGCTCCACGGGGCACAGGAAAGCGATCTAGCTGATGATGTCCGTCGCGGATCTGGGAAGCAAGATAACGAAGAGACTCCTCCATGTTCACTTCAATCAGCTCTATGTTCTTAACGCCTTCCAGCCCCTGAACGAAGCCCTTCTGCTCCTCATGAGTGAATGGGGTCCGCTTGTGTACGACAACACGGCGGGGCAATTCGAGTCTGGACTCATAAAATAGTTGCCGAATAGTCTCGCCCGTCCGGCGAGCATCCTCTTCTGACATGTATGGATTACGGCCCCGCATGATCGGATCCTGAATTCGCCCCAAGCGAAATTGCAGACCCTCACCTCGACCACTGTAGAGATGGCTGCATCCTAAGAGAATGTGATTTCCATTTTGCGCAGTCGCATCTGTGCTATATCCGATCCCGACAAACGCGGTCTCGTTGTCGAGACTCTCGAGACGCCAGGGTGTTCGCAGAGCCTTTGCGTAGAGCGCCAGTGACAGCCACCAGCGAACGCGACAGGGCTGAGTTGACGATGTCGTCTCCTCTCTGACGAACTGCGTGCTTTGGCCATGACGCGCAGCATATGCCTTGATGTAATCGTGCAAGTTGAACCTTTCAGTTCCCGTGTTAACGACTTTAAAAGGTGTCCATCGGGCCGGGACATAGACAGCAGCTATTGCCCCGGGTTTAGTCATGCGAATGGTATCTAGACATCGGCAGATTCGTTGTGCCAATTCTTTTGCGGCAGACAGGTCATCCCCCTGCAC
Source organism: Dyella silvatica (assembly GCF_026283955.1). GTDB lineage: Bacteria > Pseudomonadota > Gammaproteobacteria > Xanthomonadales > Rhodanobacteraceae > Dyella_C > Dyella_C silvatica. The sequence goes on from NZ_JAPDPE010000015.1 coordinate 46,821, forward strand.
TACGTCGTCCAAGTCCTTCCAGAGAATGTCGCCAGGTAGCGGGAGGGCGATCGGCAAACCAAAAGCATTCGTAAAGCCCGGAAAATCTTCAAGATAGTCTTTCTCTGTTGACTCTGGCCTGGCTTGTACTTGCAGTGTCCCTAGGAATCGTTTCAGTGCAGGCGCATCAGTGCGTGGACACACAGCCGCCACGTCCAATCCCGCAGATAGCCCCGATGCCGTCAGTGGATAATCCCACGGGCGATTCATGACTAAGCCCTTAAGGGGGCTGAGATTGGGCACCTCCCGTTGGCCGGTGCGCGCGCAAAAAATGAGGTTGGCGTCCTTGGCTACTGCGCCAGCCTGCTTTGCGTGCCGGGCAACCGCGGGATCGATGGCGCGAGAAGACTTTTGATGCAGGCCGGCAAAGATCGGAACTCGCCCAAGCTGAAAGCTAGCGCCGCAAGCTTTCAGCTCGATTTTGGCAAGACGGTTCACCCACCGGTCGACGTCTTCGCTAAATTTATCATTGTGCTGGTAGCCATATGCGGCGCTGGCCAGCGTTTTGCCGATCTCCTGGTCTGCGGGCTGCCCAGTTGAATCCATGGCGACAACATCAGGCATGAACGTGACGTGCGGCTTACTAGCGAGCCATCGAAGTCGCGCTGATAGAGCTCGGTGGAGCCTATACGCTTGATCCGCATGTCGGACCGTTTTGTATTCGCGTGCCTCCCAGACCTTTCGTGAGCCGTCGCAAGGCTCCTGAAGAAACGTCGCCACTGAACGCGTGAACGCCATGCGCAACAAGGCTTGAATTCGACCGTCACGCTCAATGTCTCGGTCGGACAGCTGTACTGCCACTGGGTCAGCGCGCAAATATTTGCCGAAGACGTCTTTAAGAAGACGGGCCTCGCCGAGCGCGAAGGCACCTCCACCCGCTACCACCGCAACTGCATCACGACCGGTCAACATCGATTCTAGCCAAGACCGCCGATCTACATCATTAGGATAGTCGACGTCTAGCTTGAGTACTTGAGCTGGACACTGTAAGGGGTAAGCGTTGCTCTTTATTAGCGATGTGACGGGAAGATCTTCCAAAGAGAACGGCGTTCGACCTGGACTCTCTTCGATATTGGCCTCGATTGCAGTCTTTGCGTCCCTAAGAAGACTCCCTTCGAGAGTCCTAAGGCTAATCTGAGACAGCAACTCATCAAAACCCGCCGAATGCACGTAGAACGCATGGCGTCCATGTGTGCTCGCTTCATCCAGCAGCTGGCTAATTGAGGCCGGTGCCTCGGCGTCTATCCCACACCAATATAGACGACCAGAGCCTGTCGCACACAATCCGTTTCGAAGTGCGGCCATAAGGGACTCGTCCCGGCCACTGTAACCCACGACCACTAGGTCGCGGTCAGCTAGTTCTTGAACCAGTCCGCGCCTCAAGGACAGATCCTGCTGTTTAAGCTCTTCTGTGGTGTTCTTCAGTTCGTCGTAGCGAAAGTCGCCGTGCAACGATATGACGCGCACTTCAGCAGAGGCCTGCGGCCGAAGGGCTCTGTGCGCGGAATCAATACCGATCTCAATGCATACATTGTTGGCGGTCAGCATGGCGCGAGCAGCCAGGCCGTCAAAGTTCGTTGTCCAAACGGTGCCAATCAGACCTTGTTTGGCCAAAAGAGCGAGAAGCTTGTATCCAATGTGGGGTTTCGCTTGCTCGACGTATCGCTGGAAGAATTTTTGCCGATCCTGTGCTGTTGGATAGCACGCCTCCGCGTAGAAGCTGTACTCGTCGGGGCTTCTTTCGGGAGGAAAGCTGCCCCGCTGATCGAGCCAAGTCTGAATACGCTTGCGGGTTCCTGGTAGCGACAACTCGCCTACCACATCACGAAGCTTTGGGTTGTTCGAAACAAAAATGTCCTGCTTCCATTCCCAGATACAACGCTGAGCGGAAGGCATGCCGGAGCTAATCGACGCGCCCGCACCGAGCAGAATGCTAAGCGGCCGCGACTGATTCACCGCAATGGAGCGAACTAGCGCATCTGCAGTGAGATGATGTTCTTTTGAGCGCATAAACATGTTGTTTCTCAGATCTCCATTCATTGAAACACCGCTTTTCGCATTGACTTCAAAACTCAAACGACACGCGAACGATACCCGTCATACACGAAAGCCACCATCGCAATACCAATCATTCACGCTAAGAGCCGCATACAGCGCCGTCTTCCATGAGTTAGGAAACAGCGATTGTTCTACGGCGGCTTGAGCGTGGAGCTCCGCTTTTATCGATGCTGCGTCCTTTTGGATGTGGATGGAAAGCATCGCGCCGATATTGGTGAGTTCCTCCCCTGCCTCGATCGCGTACCGACTTCCGAGCTCGTAAGCATCAAAATGGTTTTGCACTCGTGATATCGCGTCAGCCGTCCATCCTTCTGGGCAGGCTACGAAAAACTCGATAGATGGCTCAGCTCCTTCCACCAGCCTGGCATGCAGCCAGCGCTCAGTGAAGAAGAAGTTTGGATCGAAGTAAGGATGTAAAGTCTGGTCCCCTGCAGCGACGGCAACATTTGCTGACTTGCAGGACTGGCAGTCTCTGCAGGCGGGGACCAGATTCTCCGGTAGTACGGAATAGGATGGGAATTTTGCCTTGGGAAGATAGTGATCGAGCGTTCGTGCGTGGCCAAACCCGCAGTATGGACACTTCTTTGCAGGAGCTCGCGCGATCAACTCGTCGTAGTATCGCCGAGACGGCTTGGACTTCACTACCATCTGAAGTTCATAGAGGTCGTTAAAATCCTTGCGGGTCGCTGCCCCAGTAACTACGTCGTGTGGCTGGTACGTTTGATGAGGGATGCTGTACAGGCCTTGGTTTACTGCGAGTTGCTCGTAGTACGTAGCGGTCCGCGGTGTCGTGGGGGAAATCGCCTGTAAACGGGCACGCGAGGCGGCGTCGCTAACCGTGGAAACACAGCTGTCGAACACTTTCGATGCAACCAGGGGCGGCTTACTCATGCGCCTCATGACGTACCAGCTCCTGATTGGTCTTTTTCGGCCATGAGGGCGCGAAGAATCAGTCGCCCCTCCAGTCCGATCTGATTACCGAATTCGCCAGCCGCCTCATCAAGGGTTTGTGCGTTCTTCGACGCAAGCTCCAAAAGCGCATGAAAACCGGACTTCGCCACTTCTAGACCGAAGACTTCGCGGGTTAATACGCCGACGTTCTCGCCAAAAGTCTCCGCCTCGGGGCGAGTTACGCTAGTTGTTCGCCGCATGCGCCATAGTTTCCAGACGCAAGAGCGAGGTACCTCCTGGAGAACAACCGGCGAATGACTAGCCACGATAGCAACACCGTTGCGTTCGGTCAGTAGCTCCGAAAGCGCCCTAATGAATGCAGAGAGTAGTGGCGGGTGTAAGTGACTCTCTGGCTCATCGATAATGACAAGAGTCTTCTCCTCAACGGCTTCCACTAGGCGAGAAATTGAAAGTAAGACGATGGCGTGCCCTGAGCTCATCTTCTCAGCCGCGCGCCACGCTGCCTGCTGAACGTGCGACGCCTCCAGCGAACCGAGTTCCGATAAGTTCATTTCTTCAAAATTTGGATCTGATTCCAACATCTGTATTGCGGAGAGCCACCGCCTTTTACGAGCGGACTGCCCCAAGCAGATGGCGACGCTTCTGGATAGTTCCTGCCGAAGATCCGTCAAGGACTTCAATGTGTCGCCGCTATCGGTTTTCAGGCCAATGTAGAGATAGCTGGGTCCCTTTGCTCGATCACTCGCCACTCGGGGCGGAACAAATGGATCAAACGCACTGAAAGAGATAGATACGACACTGCTGAAATAGGTGTCATCGATCTCAAAAAGTTGAAATGCTGATCGAGTGAAGAAGTGCTCTGTAGATGTGCTTTCAGCGCCGTCAGTGGCTTTTACGGATGCTCGTATCATGGCGTTCAGGAGCGTGGTCTTTCCCACTCCGTTACGCCCGATCAATACATGAATGTTGGTTGGCGGCTGCGACAGTGGGTCAACTTTAAAGCTGAGCTCAATTCCCGCGCTTTCCGGTGATTCGTCGCGCTTAAACACGAAATCGAATTCAGTGAGCATGACGCCGCCACTAAGAATTCGCCGGTACTGTGCCTCGATCACAGAGAGGCTTACATATCGCATGAGTGATGTACTTAGCGATTTTTCGTTCGCGACTTGCCGAAAAAGCGATGCGTCTGCAGCCACATCCCTCATTAGCGCGAGGAACGAACGAGCGCCTTCGACCCCTAACAGCTCCACGGTCTTTGAGTAGTACTCAGGGTCCTGACCTAATGAAAAACAGTCGTCGGGAATCCGCGTGGCGTCGACTTGAAGCGTGGGCAAAAGCGCCTGAGATACCCATCCGCCAGTCAGGCCCGCGCGCCCAATTTTGACGTCACCAAGCTCGTGCGACGCGCCCTGGTCGTCAATGATCGTTACGGCAAACGTGGCCTTGAATCCGAAATCATCCCAGTTGTTCTCTTTGAGGATCACCGAGTTGCGATAGACGCTGAATACCGACGTCTGGGCAATATGGATGCTTAAGGATCCAAGATGTATGGGCATGGCAAATCCGTTGCGTTAAGAGTCGTAAAAGAGTTGCGGACTTCCGCGAGCGCTAACCACAGGGCAGTGGTGTTTTAACCTGTATCGGCAAACAGGTAAAGAAATAAACAGGTGCGTTTTTATTGAAAATGAGGCCCGTTTGTCGCGCCAGCTAACGGAGCCAATGGAGTGCTATCGGGTCGGTCACGCAAAACGTGTGTCCGTGCCCCGAGAACGCAATACGGATGCGATCGCAGCGCCCGCGACACGTGAGCTGGCGCAGCGATCCTTACTGCTTAAGGGTCAATGGATGGCCACAGGCTTTGAATAAGTCTTGCATTCTCGTCCAAGAGCTTGATGGTCTTTTCCCTACGCCGCTTGATCGTGTAGAGCCTCCCTGAGAAAAGATCGATGAACTCGATCTGACGGGGCGCAATATCGATCCCATTCTGCTCCAGCAGCCAGTGGGCGATCTCCAGCGTCATCTTCGCGGCCTTCCGATCGAAGCCGCTGTCACGCTGACCCGCTTTTGCCCGCAATGCGGCGGGGCCCTACGCCCGCACCGCCACCCAGCCCATCGATCCATGCCCCCTCCTCGGCCATATAGCCCAGAGTCTATTCTGATGCGCAAGGCCAAAAAAAAGGCAAACAGCTATTAAATCAATGAACTACGAGCCAAAGTGCCGGTTTTTGTACGAATCCCGGCTGACCCTCCAGAGGCGCTGCGAAATTCACACACCTCAGGCTGATCAAGGTCGTCGGGCGGCAGCCAATGTTGGCGGTTACCTCAAGGGTGCAGTCTGGTATGCCCCATGGCGCACCTTCTAAAGCCTTATCCCGTTGAGCTCCAGACAAAGATCGGTTGCGTGCGAATATTCAACATAATCCACGTAGATAATATTTATTATCCTGTCAAAAGTATTCGGGTTGCTCATTATCCGCATGGATCTGGGTAGGTCTTCATTGGCCACCTTGGCGTAGAACCAGACGGCGGTGACAGGGGTTAGCGTCCAGGACAATAGGAAGAGGTCACACGGCACTTCTCTTTTATAAAGACAGCGCCCGTTGAACCCCATGAATTTATCCCCCTGATCTTGCTTCATCTTGTCCAGGTCAGTGGTATTCGCATAGTTGTCCAGCACAGTCAGATCGCCGTTTTCCGGGTCCTCGCTGTGCCAGTCCCGGTAGGTAAAGATGCCGTCGGCCTTGTAATCCAGAGAGTACCTTTCATCGCATACCACCAGCACCCCGCCGTTGCGCCCGGCCAGGTCTTTCAAGGGGCGCTGCGCCAAGCGTACGCCCTCCTGTTTTGCGCAAAGCCAAACACCGAGTTTGCTTCTGACCTGCTGCACTAAGGCTTGGTAGGCCCAGGTGTCGAACGCGGAGAAATGGGACATCTTGAGAATGACCAATTCCTTGCCGGGCTCGCGCATAAAGCGCGCAACATCATTGAGGATATCGGTGATCGATGCGCCAACAATCATGCTGATGCCATGGTAAGTCACGAAGCTATAGCTTCCATCCGCGGCTTTCCGGGCCAGCGGCCGGATGTCGAAGTACCTCACCCCCTCTTTGAGCTGGTCGTATATGGACAGATCCTGGGTTTTACCGACGATGCTTATGCCGCCCAGGTACATGCCCGCATCGTGCGATCCTGGGATAACCAGTTCGCGCAAGGTCCTTTCCTTGATGAGCTCATAGCCGGAGGTCATCCAGATGCTTCGGTTGGACGGACTAATATCGGTCCATGTATTGGGAATGCTGCGCCTCCATGTGTCCAGCATGGAGTGCTTGGGATTATCGATCAGATCGTTGACCGACTGAAAGGATCGGTTGTAATACCTGCCGTTGACTATCAAGATCAGCGACTTCAGTTTCCACCTGTCGCTGTTGTCGAACCAGTGCGTGATCGGGCGCTGCCAGAGACCCACATAATTCAGATCGGAAAGATGGATGGGTCCGCGCCCGCGAAACATCTTGGCCACGTCAATATCGACATTGATCAGCTGTCCGGCGGACAGGCCATGCGCCACCAACTGCCTTCTGGAGTAGGAATTGGCCAAATTGAAATTGATGTGAATATCGTCATCCGTTCCAGCAAACCATTCGTCCGCCAAGGTGATTTCCACGCTCAACGAAGTGACCAGGACATCGGGCACGGCCGTGTTTGCGTGGCTGTTTATCGACGAGCGGACAGCCTCGGTCTGCCATATCTGGTGCCGCGGACGCAGCGGCGAGTAATGGCTGAAAGCGACTTGCCGATGGTTCGCGACAGGAACCACTAGCAAGGCATCGGGCCGATCAGGCATCAGATAGCCTTCCGCGGAAAGCAGCCAGGCTTGACGATCCGGGGCCTGGCTGCCGGGAGTGGCCAGTTTGAGCCCGTCGCCCGCGTCCTCCAGCACAAAATCGCCGGCAGTCGATTTGAGCTGGCCTCCATGGTAAGTCCACAACTGGTGGGGGGGTACGGGCGCTGGTACGTTCCGGTAGACGCCGCCATCACGGTCCACCGCCCAGGCCGTGCCGTCTACGGCGATGCTGATCCATGAGGCCGTGCCTGGAACTGACGCCCACGGCGCAACGTCATCATGAGTGTATTGATGCAGCTTGCTGACGCCATCCACGCCCCACACCATGCCGGCAGAGCCCACCGCGACCTGCTTGAGTGCCCCCGGGATCAAGGTCCATTTCTCGCCGTCGCGCCGGAACACCTTGCCGGCTGAGTTGCAACCCCATAGAGAGCCATCTGCGCCCGCGGCGATATTGGAAAGGTTTCCGGCGATCTGTATCCAGGGGTGGCTGTCATCGCCACTGTAGCGATAGACGTTGCCGCCGCCATCGAGACCCCAGACCTGCCGGGCGGACGCCACAGAAATCTGCGCCATGCCGGCGGAGATGTGCGTCCATTTCTCGCCGTCGCGGCGGTATACGCCGCCCAGCGAGTCGACGCCCCAAACGCAGTCGTCGACTCCCACGCTGACGCTGGACAGACGGCCGTCCACCTGCACCCAAGGCGAAGCATCCTCACCGCTGTGCTGAAAAATATCGCCGGCGGCATTGACTCCCCATGCGCACTCCGCGTGGCCCGCGGAAATCTGCTGCAGGCTTCCCGGCAGGCGCATCCAACTACTGCTGCCTGCCGACACGGGTTGAAGACATACCGATCCTCCGGCGGTAAGCGGGGTGACGGCGCTCAGCACACAATCGGTAGCGAGATTGCGCAGCAGGAAGGTGTTGCCTTCCTCGCTTTCCAGCCGGTTTTCAGTAACGTCGGGCTCCATGACACAAGGGATCAGATACCACTCCGGTGTGGCCGGCGGCACGCCCAGGACCACTGAGCCTCCGATGGCGCCATCGGCGCAGTGAAGGCCGACCCTGCCGCCTGCGATGAGGATATGCCCGCGCCGGTCAACAACCCAGGCCTGACTGGGTCGCACGGAATCGCCCGGCGTGACGGCGGCAATGGCGGCGCCGCGCTCCATGCCGGCAGCCTGGATGACATGACCATTCGCTTTGCAGACCAGGGCGCCGTTCCGGTACTTCCACAACTGGTCGTATCTGGCCAAGCGCGGCTGGACGGTGAGCGCGGCGTCGTTGCCAAGCTTGCCTGCGACGGACAGCGCGCCCTGAGTTCTGGTGTGGCATATCCAGTAATACTGATCGATGTCGTCGTCGTAGCTCAGCCCCCCGTGGACACGGAAATGCTGGAACAGCGGCTCTGCATTGGATGCGGCCCGGTTTGCCAGCTGCGTAAGGAATCCGCGCGTGTCGAGGGTGAATACGGCAGGGTGCCCCACCTCTTGCAGGTAAAACGTTCCGTCCCCCTGCGTGACAGGAACGAATCGTGCCGCATGATCAAGATTCGGTGTCGTTACCAGGCAATGGCCTTTCTGCTGAATATAATCGTGGATGTTGGACAGGTAGTATCCCGACGAAGAAAACACGTAGCCGGCGTCAGGATCGGCAAGATCGACGGGCATTATCAGCCATGACGTCGCCTCGCGGCTTCCGTCCATATAGACATAGCCATCCTGCCAGCGTATGGCGTTATAGATGATCTTCACGCCGCGTCGCGTCACGCCGCCATCGGCACGAATGGCAACGGCTCTTTTTCCTGCAAACAGCATGGCTTCCCTTCCCTAGTCGAGTGAATGGACCGGATCATCTACTACTGCAGACCTCTTTTGAAGTCCCGGCCTGAAAAATGAGATGGAGGGATAGACGCCCCTGTGATGGTGGTGTGAAGCGGTCGGCCGCAAGGGCGCGTTGGTGCCCTGGAACTCATCCGGGGCGTAATCCAACTTTGGGATCAAGTGCCGAATTTTCTGCAGAACCTTGCTCTTGTGGTAGCTATGCACTTGTGGGCTGACTTTAGTAGCACGCTGACACATTTGCTCGGCGTTCGAGTCATGCCGCTTTCGCGGCAAAGCGACTGCATCTCGATGTGCTCGTTCGGTAGCCTCCTGTTCAAGCAGTCTCGTGCAGCAAGCGATAACAAAAGGAAAAGGGGGGGGGGCTCAACGGGCGCGATCAATGAGCCCTCCCCTTGTTGGTTGTCTGCGCTTGTCGACGCGTCGTTTCTAGTTAATACAGTTTTGGATCTGCCACTTCGTGAACGAGGTGGTCAGAAGTGCCAGTCCGGTGTATGGCCCGAACGAGGTCAATGCGGAGTTGCGCGTGACGGTCGTGTTGTAGGGTGCCCACATAAGGTTTTGCAGACTTGGCCTATCCGCTTTGTTGCCCTGAGCATTCGCCAACAAGTACACGATGGAAACGATGGGATAGCCCGAGCCCTGTGCTTTGGCGTAGGACTGTGGTGTGACGAGCACGATGCATTGGGTGGTTGGCGACGGCGTAATCGCGGCGTAATTGGGTCGGCCCGAGGCCGGGTCGGTGCCATTCATCACCTGGTTGTAGACGATATCCGCTGTACTGATCGTGTAGAAGCCGTTGCCCTGGCTGGCGAAATCGACGACGGGATCGAACCCATTGACGGTGGCGTAGAGGCCCAGAACATTGATCACATCAGCGGTCCCGGCATAGCCAAGCGTACCGTCCGTGCTGAGTATCGTGTTCACGACATTTTGATCACCGCTCCGAGCTATCCACGTGCTGGGAAGCGACGGTGTGCCCGACCATGAAGGAAAATAAAGCGAGACAACCTTGGTGAACAGCGGGTCGGCGATGAAATGTTGTTGCTGTGTTCCGGGACATACCGTGGCCAAGTGATTGCTCAGTCCAAAGGTGGTGCCACTGCTATCGGAGTCATAGACAATCTGGATGGGTCCAGATAGCCCCGCCGGCACGGTCGCTGCGAGCTGAGGATCGGACCAGTCGGTAATCTGGCCGGAAAATAGTTTGCAAAGCTGGGCATCGGTGAGGTTGAGCGACTGCATATTTCCTTTGGTGAAGGTAATCGCAATCGATTCAGCGGCCATGGGAAACTGGATAGGGTTTGAGGACGCGTGATTGGTGATGTAGTTGCCGTATTCCACCACGGTCAGTGGGGCATCGGACACGACAAAACTAGGCCATAGGAGGTCGGTACGTCCGAGCGCTTGTGCTCCGAAACCCTTGGTTATCGTCGTTATCGTCGTGCCATTGATGCATGGAGCCTGGACGCTGACAGGGGGCATGGTTGCTCCACCCCCAGTGAGTATTTGCTTTCCCAGGCCGCTGCCGTTCATGCAATACGACGTCTGCGGATTGCCGGTTTGTGTGGAGTAAATGCCAAGCAAAGAAGAGCTGCTCGGACTCGTTTGCATCTGGTTGTCTGTGGTCCCTAGCAGGCCCAAGGCTGGTGCAGTCGCTCCGCCCCCGACTAACGCGGTGCCCGCATAAGCCAGTGGCGTGTGCGCGGACATACCCAACGATACGACGAGCGCGAGGGCATGGACGGTCCGCGCTCCAAAGCGTGTTGAAGTCATGATCTTGGTCTCCCCGGCGTGCCTCCGAATGGAGGGTCATGACGTTGTAGGACCATGCCATGACTCTCTCACGTCGGGCTGGAGACAGGAGGAATGAATGCTTGATGACAAGACACAGTGGAGGTGCGCCAAGGCTTATTTTGGATCGAGCCAAAGCTCATCCAGGGGCGGTGCACCTACACGCCTGTCACGATCTCGGAGTGCGGAGTGCGGAGTGCGGAGCCGAGGTGGTGCCATGGCGGGCTCGCCGGTCCTTGTGCCCATGGCGAGGATCGGTGGAAGAGCAAAAAACCAAGCCCCTAAGCCCACCCCGGTTTCGGCCCGGGATAACCGCTTCACTCGATATATTTTTACATCGCGTTTCTCCATCTTAAAATAAGATACAAACTCGCCATGTAATGTCACGAATAATACATAGAAGCCGACTCTTCTCATTAGCCATTTGGTAATGACATTAATTTCATAGTGTCCCGATCCTCCACATGGAGGCAACCTAACTGGGGATGCGTCATGGCTTATCGAGTTGACAGACCAAATCGTGTGATGGCCTTTCCGGTAACAGTCATTCTTGGCCTGGTGGCAGTCGCACCAATAGCTCATGCAGGGACGACCCTCGTTGGTGGGGGCTCATACACGACGGTGATTGGCCTCGCCGGCGATGACTCGCATCGTTTACTTTCGCCCGCAGCGGGCTCCCTTCTCTATTCTTTCACAGCACAAAATGGAAATCCCGTCACTTCTTTTTGCCAGGCAGACGCCGGTGAAGAAGGCCAGGCCATCCTTGCCGGCATTTTGAACACGAACGTACAGAACGTTTGCATCGATGGGAGCGCCCCGCCTACGGGATTTGGTGCTGCGAGCGTTGGCCGAACAGACCTGACTCAGCCAAACTTTGTGGTTGCAGACTACCCGGTATCGGCATTCACCTTCAGCAGCTACATCGCCCACCATCCTGCAAGCAAACCCGTGCAGTTTCCAGCGTTGGCCGCTTCGATCGCCATCACTTTTAATAAAGCTGGCGTAACCACTCTCAATCTCACCGACCAGCTAATCTGCGGCATTTTTTCCGGCCAGATAACGGACTGGTCCGATGACCGGTTGATTGCCGCGGGCGTGCCCGCGGGCGTTCACGGGCCCATGAATGTTGTCTATGAACAGGACGGCAGTGGAATCACGTTCTCGTTTAGCAATCATTTGTCCGCAGTGTGTGGGGGAGCGCCAGCTCAGCACTTCGTCACCGACTCGATCTTCGACAATGTCGTCTCGCTGTTTTGGCCGGGTGGATATTCCGCACTACCGCGAAACTGGATCCCCATCACTGGTGAACGGGCAGTGATTGGTCAGGTCGCGGTTCTTGATGGATCCATTGGCTATGCCAGCGCACCTGATGTGGCGAATGCCTTTGCTCTCTTCGCCACGGTCAATGGCCTTGATCCGCTTGCTGATCTGAGTAGCTCCCTCACCATCAATAGTTCCGATGTGCTTTACAACAATACAATCACGGGAGCCGATGCCCATACGGGCCGGCCTATGATCGCGCCGATCGCTTCCGCACCTTCGACATCGTGCATCGCACTGCTCAAACCGTCAGCGTATGCCGCTCCAAGCTCGGGGTATCCGATCGTCGAAATCACGTATCTGTTGGGCAACAGCAATGCCAATGGCCCTGATGCCGCCAACGTCCGCAAATTGCTGGGAGCGCCATACAACCAGGCAATCACCTATGTCACGTCAACCATCGGTGCCAACACCGGCATGGCATTTCTGAATGCCAGCATTTCGCAGAGTCAGATAGACGCCTGCATTGTCAACTGACTAGCTCAACCTCCTGGGAGTCGCGACATCGGTCGGCCCACCCGGGCCGGCCGACCGCATGCCATGATCGACCTTGGTTATACACACATCGATTGTCGTCGATACTCTGGCCCCATCGACGATGGGCTTACCTATATCGTAGATCATGGCGCCAAGTATCGCGGCAATGCGCCAGCGCGGTTCGAGCTGTTTTCGAACCACCGAAGAGTGATCGAGAGCTAAAACCGCCGACTCACTTCAGCGCCGCATAGAACGCGCACTCCAGGCCATGATGGAACAGTACACCCTGCCCGTAATGGCGGTGCGTTTCCGATGCCGGCAGGAGATGCTCGTACCGGGCGTACTCGTAGACGGCCGGCGAAAGATACGCTCAAAGTCATCGTGAGAGAGTCCCGGGGGCCGGTGAAGATCATCCACGAGATTCTGCTGACTTTTTGCCAGCATCTCTGGCGGCGCAGACGGGACAGCCAGCCCGACGTCGGGGTACGTCGGAATCGGCTACCCGTTGAACAAGGGCGCGGTGGATGTCGGCTCGGCGGGCGCCAGCGCGCTGGTTGCCGGCGATGGCACCCAAGTAACCATGTTCTGACCGTGCTTTACAGAAACACCTTCGCCAGAAAGGCAAGCACGACATGATTGAACTCATCCGGCCTTTGCAGCGGCGCAAAGTGAGTGACGCCCTGCAAGCTGATTAATTCTGCGCCGGGGATGCTCCGCGCAAGATACTGGGCATACTCCGGCTTGATGAATTCATCGTGCTCGCTCTGCACCACCGTGACAGGTACGCGGATCATGGCCAGGTCGCCCGCAGCGTAGTTGGGCTGCGTTTTCATCATTTCACTGATGGCGTCAACGAAGGCGTTGAAGTCATCGGGCGTGCTGGAAAGTTGGGCGTAATCTCTAGCATGGCGGCTGAAACAGCGTTCAATGAGTGGCGTGGATACGAACTCTTTGGTGCCGCTCGGATCCATGTTGCAGCCAAAGAAAAAGACCCCCGCCACTCGCTCAGGCGCTTGCATGCCAACAATGAGTGCGATGCATGCGCCGTCGCTCCAGCCGACGAAGGCTGCTTTTTCAAGCTGCAAGATGTCCATGACGGCAAGCACATCGGAAGCCATCAACTCGTAGGAGTAAGGTCGCGAATCGCGCGTGCTGTGGCCGTGCCCGCGGCTATCGATCAGCACAATGCGGTGCCCTGCCCTGAGCAACGCCGGAACCTGGTAACCCCAATTGCCGCTATGGCCTAAGCCACCGTGGAGCAGGACCACCGGGGCGCCCTCGCCGTGGGTTGTGTACCAGATTCGGGCGCCATCGTGATCGATATAGGCCGATGCCATATCCGCTGGAAGTGCGGCAGCGCCGCTGGCTTCAAAGCGCTGAAGCTTATCGTCGTGGGCGTGCATGAGCGTCCTGAGGTCGAGAGAAGCTTGGATTACGCGTTGTCCATTACGGCCGATGAATCAGGAAGATGCGGGGTAAAAGCGAAACCAGGATTATGTGTGCGGCTGGCGATAACGCCTCATCTTGAACGCCGTGCCGCAGGTCTCCATCGCGCACCAGCGGCGGCGTTGGTTTTTGCTGGTATCGAGGAACAGCCAGCCACACGAGCTCGTATTGGCGCAGCGGCGAAGCTGTAGCGCGGATGGATCGCCGATCAAAGCCAGTGCATCGAGCGCGATGCGCTGCAGCGGCAATAACGCATGATAAGCGTCGTCTCGCCAATGCATCTGTCCATCAAGGCCAAGCGATTGACTGGCCCAAGCGCGATGCAGCCACTGATCGATGCATTGCACGGCGTCTTCAGGGGGTGTCACGCCATCGATCCGCGACGCCAACAGCGCGTGCAAATGGTGACGCAGCGCCCTTACCTTTCGCATCAGTGCGGCTCGCCGGCTTGCGCCCTCGGGTGCGGCAATGGGCTCGCCGGGGAGGATCGCGCCGGAGCGCATGCACCAATCGATAAAACGCTCTGGCTGAAAAATATAGTCCTCCACCTGCTCCGCATAGTGATCGTGGATCGTATTGACGAAATCCAGGCATAGCCGCCCGCCATCCAGCCGGATAGCGGCGATCGGACGAGAGATTGGGGGGCGCTTCTGCGGCAACATGCGGTGTTACTGTCCTTTGCAGAGAAAACTTGACGATACCGTCTAAGTCACTTTAGATAGTAACTTGTATCGAGGTCAATCCAGGGGATTGCAGATGGCAAACGCAGCAAGATCTACCGAGCCGGCGCCCTCAACACACCGACGCATTTTCGTGATCTGGATCGTCCTTGTGAGCTTGCTTGCGTTGGGTGGCGTGATCGCTGTACTGGCGATTGGTGGCCAGCCCGACCCCTCCGCATTACGTGCCGCC
>NZ_JAPDPE010000160.1 GCF_026283955.1 Dyella silvatica
GCATGGTCTCGGTGTACTCATGCTGGGTGGGGCTGAGCGGCGTGCTTAACAGCAGTTCGGCCATGCCCAGCACGCCGGTCATCGGGGTACGGATTTCATGGCTGAGATTGGCCAGAAACTGGGTCTTGGCCGCACTGGCCTGCTCGGCTAGCGCGCGTTGCTGCTCGGCCATTTGCATTTTGTGACGCTGAGCCATCCGGCGGCGCCAGTAGCGCAAGCCCAGCCAGGTCAGCAGCGCTATCAGCACCACATAGACACACCAGGCCCACCAGCGCGCCCAGGGCGGCGCCTGCACGTGAATCTTCAACGGTGTATGCAACTGGCCCCAGGCGCCATCCGCACCGGCGGCCATCACGTCGAGCGTGTAATCGCCGACACTCAGCCCGGCGAATTCGCGCGCGCCCAGATTGCCGGTATCGACCCAGTCGCTATCGAAACCGTTCAAGCGAAAACGATAACGGTTGGCGCTGGGGTTCACGTACGAGGAAACGCGCGCATCGATCAGCAGGCCGCGATCTTGCCAACTCACCCACACGGTCGAATCGTCGTGCAGCGGCTGCGCTACCAGCATGCCTTTGCGGCGCAGGCTGGCGCCGGTAATCGCCACCTGTGGCGTATCGGTGGATTCGTCGATGCGATCGGGATCGAAAGCGATCACGCCGCCCAGCGTCGGCGCATAGATATGGCCATCGCTCAAACGGGCAAAGCCACGGGAAAACTCGCCGTTGCTCAAGCCGTCCTGCAAACCCAATTGATGAAAACGCCCTTTGCCGGGGTCGTAGCGCCATAGGCCATCGCGGCCAAACAGCCAGACCCGCTGCTGCGCGTCGACGGCCAGATCGAGCACGTTGACCGCCGGCCAACCCTGGGCCACGCCAATCTTGTGGTCGAGCACCAGGCCATCGTCGCCATAGCGGTAGTTTTCCAGCCCATCGGGCCGCGCCAGCCAGAGGCCGTCGTCGGTGAAATCAAAGGCATTGACCGCACTGTCGCGGCTCACCCCGGGCACCGGTTCAAGATGATCCAGCCCCGCCGCCAGCCGCCACAATCCCGCTTCACTGGCGTACCAGAAGACCCCGCGCATCAGGGTAAGCTGATTACTCCAGCGGGCCTTGTCTTCGGCCGGGCGGATCGGCACCGCGGTGGTGGTCAAGGTCTGCTGATCGACCTGGAATAAACCTTCACCGAAGGTGCGCGCATAAACCTTGCTGTCGGGCCCGAGCTCCACCTCCAGCGGGTGCAGCATGCTGCGATTGGCGGTATCGACCATCTCGAGCTTGCCCCCGGCATAGCGATACAGCGCCCCTTGCAAAATGATCCACAAACGACGATCGGCGTCCTCGGTCATGGCGAGCACGTCGCCGCGCGGTATCGACAATACGTGCTCGACCTTGCCGCTTAGCGGATCGAGTTTGTCGACCCGGCCCGAACGCTCACCCACCCATAGCCGCCCGTCACGCCCGCGCGCCATTGCGGTGGCCACCGAGTCGCGCAAACTGGTGCTGTCATCCGGGATATGGGTGAAGCGACTGAATTTGTTCCAGCCCGGCGCAAGGTAGGCCACGCCGCCATCGAACAGGGTGATCCATAAGCCGCCCTCGCGGTCGGAAAAAATCTGCCACACCCAGGTGCCCGGCAAATTGCCGTACAGCATCGGCTGGTTGACCACCGCCATCACCGGTCCGTGATGACTGCTCTGCAAAAACAAACCGCGCTGCGTGCCGATCCATAAACGCCCGGCCTGATCGCGGGCACTGCTGTTGACGTTGGTTTCCGGAATGGTTTTCGGCGCGAACATGCGCGCGACGTCGTCCTTGCCTACCATCATCAACCCGCGCGAGGTCGCCAGTCGAATCTCGTCGCCATCGCCTTCGATGCGCCAGGCGTCGATAGCCCGGTCGGTGCCTTCTTGCACAATATGATGAAGCTGGCCATTGCCATCGCGGCGAAAAATGCCGCTGTCGCAACCGAACCATAAGCGCTGCTGCGCATCGACATACAGCGAACCTACCGCCCCGAAACCCGCCATCGATTCGTCAATGACATGTTCAAAGCCATGACCGTCCGCGCGCATGCGATCAAGGCCTTTATCGTGGCCTATCCATAAGCTGCCATCGGCGCTTTGCGCCATCGCCCAGACTTTGTCGCCCGCCAGACTGGATGGATTGGCCGGATCATGCGCCCAATGCTCAAACCCGCCGCTGGTCGCGTCGTAGCGATTCAAGCCGGCGTCCAGGCCGCCCGCCCACAAGCGTCCCGCGTGATCGATCAGCAAAGTACCAATGCCGTTGTCGTATAGCGACGAAGGGTCGCCCGCCACGTGCCGGAATACTTTGAAATCCACGCCGTCATAACGGGCCAGGCCACCCTTGGTGCCAAACCACATCACCCCATCGTGACCTTGCACGACGGTATACACGCTGCTGCTGGGCAAGCCGTTGCTGGTGCCGTAGCGGCGAAACTGCGGCGTCGGCAACACAGCCGTCTGCGCCACCTCGGGCGAGGCGGTGGTGAAGGCAGCAACCGGCTTGTTCACCCCCTGCAGGGCGAAACTCATCAGTAAGGACAACAGCATGATTTCTCCCAGTGGGGGGATCATGCCAAATCCAGCGCCAACTTGCCTTTCAAACCAAACCGGTTTGTGGCCTCGACCGCATGAACCCTAGGGCGTAGCCAAGGCCGCGTGCGGCTCAGGCCACCGCAACCAGACCACTCAGCATCCTGGCAAGCTGTTCGCCGGTGAGCGGCTTGCGCAAAAAGCCATCCATACCGGCCTCGCGCGTGCGCAGCTCTTCGTCGCCGCCCGAGCGCGCCGTCACGGCGATGATCGGTATCCTTTCACCGGCCACCTCGCGTTGACGGATCAGCCGCGCGATCTGAAAACCATCGACGCCCGGCAAGTCCAGGTCCAGCAGAATCGCCTGGAACGAGGCTTGCGCCAACTCGGCCAGCGCACCCAGGCCGTTGACGACGTGATGCACCTCGTGGCCCTGTTGTTGCAGCAAGCCGCGAATCACCGCCGCCACGGTCATGTCGTCTTCGACCAGCAGCAAGCGCAGCCCGCGCGTCGCGGCAGCACGGGCGGCCGGCGCCGCACGCGGCTCCGGCAGGGCCGGCTTGAGCAAGGGCAGCCGCACATGAAAGGTACTGCCGTGGCCGATGCGCGACTCCAGCTCAATGCTGCCGCTCATCAGGCTGACCAGTTCACGGCAAATCGCCAAGCCCAGGCCGCTACCGGCCGACCGCTGCGGCCCATCCTCCTGTTCAAAGCGTTGAAACAGCCGCGCCTGGCTGGCCGCGGAAATGCCCGGCCCGGTATCGCTGATACTCAATTGCAGACTGTGCGCGGTTTCGTGCCAGCACACGCGCAAGGTCACGCTGCCGTGCTCGGTGAACTTCAAGGCATTGTTGGCCAGGTTCAGCAGAATCTGCTTGATGCGCACCGCATCGCCCAGCAACCACGGCGGCAGCTCGCCGGCGATATCCACCTCAAAGCGCAAGCCCTTGGCATGGGCTACGCCACGCTCAAGCTGTGCCACATCGTGAACCAAGGCGCGCGGATCGAAGTTACCCGGCTCCAGCTCAAACCGCCCCGCCTCGATCCGCGCCAGGTCCAGCGCGTCGTTGAGCAGCTTCAACAGCATGCTGCCCGAGCGCTGCATGGTTTGGGTGTACTCGTGCTGGATCGGACTGAGCGGCGTGCCAAGCAACAATTCAGCCATGCCCAGCACGCCGGTCATCGGCGTGCGTATTTCATGACTCAGCGTGGCCAGGAACTGGGTCTTGGCCGCGCTGGCGTGCTCTGCCAGCGCGCTGCGCTGTTCGGCCAGTTGCATCAGATGACGCTGCGCCAGCCGTCGGCGCCAGGCGCGCAAGATCAACCAGGTCAGTAGACTGGCCAGCAACACATAAGCACACCATGCCCACCAGCGCACCCACGGCGGCGCCTGCACATGGATCTTCAACGGGGTATCCAATTGCCCCCAGATGCCATCGGCGCCCGCCGCCATGACCTCCAGCGTGTAATCGCCCGAAGCCAGGCCGGTGAATTCACGCATGCCCAGATTGCCGGTGTCGACCCAGTCGGTATCGAAACCGAGCAAGCGAAAACGGTAGCGATTCGCCGCGGGATCGACATAGGAAAACACCCGCGCGTCGATGATCAGGTTGCGGTCTTGCCAGCCCATGCCGACAACCGGATCTTGCAGGGACTGCGCGCTCAGCAGGCCCTTGCGGCGCAAGCTTACCCCGGTAATCGCCAGTGACGGCACCACGCCATGGGTCTTGATGCGGGCGGGATCGAAGCCAAAGGCACCGCCCACCGTGGAGCCAAAAATATAGCCATGGGCCATGCGTCCAAGACCGGGAACAAACTCCTTGTTGGTCAGGCCATCTTTGAGGCCGAACTGATCAAAGCGACCGCTTACCGGGTCGAAGCACCACAAACCATTGCGAACGAAAATCCACACCCTGCCTTGCCGATCGACCGCCACACTGCTGGCGGTCAGCGACGGCCAGCCATGCGCTGAATCGACTCGGCGATCGAGCACCACCCCGTCGCCCTGATAGCGGTAGTGCTCCAAGGCATCGGGTCGTGCTATCCACAAGCCGTCCTCGGTAAAGTCAAAACCATCGACCGCACGATGACTAGGTATGCCGGGTACCGCTTCAAAACGACCGCGGTCATGGCTCATCCGCAGCATGCCGTCATTGCTGGCATACCAAAGCACGCCGTTTCTCACTGCCAGCTGGCTACTCTTTTTGTTCGTGTCGTTGTCGGGCTCGATCGGCACCGCCGTTACCGCCAACGTTTGCGGGTCGACACGAAAAATGCCTTCGCCGCTGGTGCGGACATAAAGCATGCCGGCGGGCCCCGCCACCACCTGCAAGGGATAATGCATATGCACCGCTTCGGGATCGACGATAGTGGTCTTGCCAGCGGTGTACCGATACAGCTTTCCGCGGGTATTGACCCATAACCGTTGCGGAATATCTTCCAGCAACGACGCCACATCGGTGCGTGGCAAGGTCAACACATGCTCGACCGCGCCGGTCAGCGGATCGATCTTGTCGACGTGGCCCATCCGCCCACCGACCCATAAACGGCCATCGCTGCTCGGCGCGGTGGCTGTGACGACGGCATCGCGCAAGCTGCTGGCGTCGTCAGGAATGTGGGTAAAACGGCTGAAACTGTTCCAGGCCGGTGCCAGATACGCGACGCCGCCGTCGATCAGGCTGATCCATAGCCCGCCCTCACGATCACTGAAAATTTTCCACACCGCGACGCCAGGCAAGTTGCCGTTCAATACCGGCTGATTGACTACGGCGATCACCGCATCGGCGGCGCTGTTGCGAAAAAACAGCCCGCGATAGGTACCCACCCATAAGCGTCCGGTGTGATCGCGAATGCTGCTGAACACATTGGTATCGGGAAGCTGATGCTTGGCCACCGGCCTGGCGACGTCATCCTTGTCGACCATAAGCAGGCCATGCGAGGTGCCAATGCGCACCTCCTCGCCATCGCCATCGATACTCCACAGATCGATCGGCGACGCAAAGCCTTCTTGCGGAATGCGCTGCATCTGTCCATCGATGTTGCGGCGAAAAATGCCGGCATCGCAGGCAATCCACAACCGCTGTTGCGCGTCGACGTACAAAGACGACACCGTGCCATAGGCCTTCGGGTCGGCGCCGAGCAGCGCGTTAGCCACATGTTCAAAGCCACGGCTATGCGGACACTTGCGGTCCAGCCCCTTTTCGGTGCCGACCCAAAGACAGCCATCGGCGCTGGACGCCATCGACCACACCCCATCGCTGGCCAGGCTGGCGGGGTCGGCCGGATCATGGCCCCAATGCTCGAACGTTCCCTGCGACGCATCGTATCGATTGAGCCCAGCCTCGATACCGCCCGCCCACAATTGCCCATGCTGGTCGAATAACAGGGCCGCGATGTCATTGCGGTAGAGCGAGCCGGGGGCGTCCTCGACATGCGTAAACACTTTGAAGTCCACGCCGTCAAAACGGGCAATGCCGCTATCGGTGCCAAACCACATGGCGCCATCGGGCGCTTGCACTACGACCTGGACATTACTGCTGGGCAAGCCGTTGGTCACCCCGTAGCGGCGGAACTGCGGCGTCGGCAGCAAGGCCTCCGAAGGCCGAGCCACACTGATGTCAGCGGGCGCGGCCACGATCGGTGGCGGAGTCAATGCCCATGCCAGCGCCAACAAAGAACCCATCCACATACAAACCCCTCCCTAGCCCCCTGCCACGCCCCCTGATCCCGCGCGGTCCGGCCACGGATAATGCCACGCTCACCGTGAGCACGCCCGGTTCACTAGACTGCGGCTCATGTCTAGACGTCTGCGCCTACTGCTTGCCGCGATCGCCATAGCTGTCTTGCTATGGCTGCTGTTTGCCACCGCCGAACGCGCGTTGGCGCTGGCACAGCGATTCCTGACCCTGCCCAGCTGGTTGCAATGGACCCTGGGCGGCGCGCTCAGTCTGTTTGCCGCGTTTGGCCTCTCGGTGCTGTGGTGGCTACTGCGGCCACGCCGCAAGCGCGTCGCGAAACCGGTGCCTGATCGCCAGGAGCTGGAGCAACGGCTGAGTCAATTGCACGAGCGCGGCAGCGACACCGAACAACTCGGCCATGAACTGGCCGAGCTCGACCGCCGCCGCAGCGAACAGCGTATTTACATCGCGCTGTTCGGTGAAATATCGACCGGTAAATCCACCCTGATCCGGGCGCTGGCACCGCAGGCCGTCACGCTGAGCGATGCACGCGGCGGCACCACTCGCGAGGTTCGCCACTTCGACAGCCAACTTGCGGATGGACGTCCATTCGTACTCGCCGACGTGCCCGGAAGCCACGAATCGGCCGGCGATGCCCGCGAAACCATCGCTCGCCAAGAAGCCTTGCGCGCGCATGCCGTGGTGTATGTCTGCGCCGGCGACCTTACCCGCAGCCAGGTCGAGGAGTTGCGCTGGCTGGCTGACTTCGGCAAACCACTGGTGCTGGTCTTGAACAAGGCCGACCAATGGAACGTCGATGAGCTGGAGGCCTTGCAACAAAAACTGCGCCAACAAACGCAGGACATCGCTACGGCCGTGGTGGCGGTCAGCGCAGGCGGTAGTGAACGTTTTCAGCGGCAGCTCGACAACGGCGACACCGAACACGTCGAACGGCAACGCAAACCAAGTATCAAGCCCTTGCTCAAAGCGCTGAGCCGAATCACCGCCAGCGGCGCCGACGGCCTCGAACCGATGCGCGAACAAGCCGTGCTGGCCAGCGTGCATGAGCGTGCCGGCGCGCTGGAAATGCAAACGCGGGCGGCCGAAGCCGAACGCATCGTGCGTAAATATTCCCGTCGCGCGGTTATCGGCGCGATGGCCGCGGTAGCGCCCGGCAGCGACCTGGTGATCCAGGCAGCCTTGGCTACCGCACTCACCCGCGAGCTGGCCAAACTGTATGAGATCCCGGTCGGCGAAGTGCAAGTCGAAGACTTTGTGCGCCAGGCAAAGCTCACCTTGCGCACCGGCAGCTCCATCGTGCTGGCGATTGCCGGCAACGCCATGAAGGCGTTCCCCGGCCTGGGCACTCTCGGCGGAGGGGTGCTGCATGCCTTCGCCTACGCGCTGATTTTCGACAGCCTGGGCCATGCCCTCGCCGCGTCGCTGGCCGAGCGACAGGCACTGGATCAGGACGATGCTGCCGAGCGGCTTAAAGCCCTGCTGGCCGATGCCGGCGGTGCCCGTTTGCGCCAGCTGGCGACGCTGACCATCGACGCCTGGCGCGAGCGTGACAGCAAGTAAACAAGTGTAAACATACGTAAATACCTGTCGCCGACCAAGGCGACGCGCATCGCAAGCAATCACCGATGCGCGGCCTCGATGCGTATTCGATGTCGATTGGATGCCCGCCGTTCCGCGATATTTTTGCGAAGCCTGCTCTTGGCTTGCAGGCTTCGCTGGCGGCCTGCACTGCATGGCTTTGGACGGCTATTTGATGCGTTGTGTCGCCGCTTGCCGAGGTCTATCCGGCGTCGATAGCCGTCGATATACGCCGCGATTTGCCTGTCAAAAACGTTCACGCGATCTACACACGCGATGCCTTCGACTAGCCCCCCTTAGCGCTGGAACGATTCGCAAGTAATTGCTTTATCGTAAGTTTTTGCAACAAAGCTCATGCCCCGCGCCGTTCTCCAGGAAGCGCCCGGGTCACATGGGGGAAACGGTCGCGCCCTCCGGGGGGAGGTTTAGATGGTGCGCAACGCACGATTCATGGAGTCGTGAAAGCAGGAGCAGTGCAACCAAGCATGACGCTGCAATGGCGTCATTTCTTTACACATACGATGTGGAGACGAACCTGTGAACCAACTGCTGCTTAGCAAGAAGCATGGCCTCAAGAAAACCGTGCCGGCTTTTATCTTTGCCTGTGCCACTCTGTTCGCGATCGATGCGAGCGCCGTCACTATCCAGAGAACGCATGTACCGGAGGCCGTCGCATCAGGACTGGCACCGCGTATCAGCGCCATGGCCCCGGCCCAGCATTTGAAACTTGCACTTAACCTGCCGCTGCGCAACGAAGCTGACTTGGACAGCTTGCTGAAGCAGCTGTACGACCCGCAGAGCCCGAACTATCAGCATTACCTCACGGTAAAAGAATTCACCGATCGCTTTGGTCCCACCCAGCAAGACTACGATGCCGTGGTCGCCTGGGCCCAGGTAAACGGCCTGAAAGTCACCAACACCACGGCTAATCGCCGCCTGGTCGATGTGGAAGGCTCGGTAGACACCATCAACCGCGCCCTGCACGTGCAGATCAGCAACTATCGGCACACCACCGAAAACCGTACCTTCTTCGCCCCGGACAAAGAGCCGACGGTAAACCTGGGCGTGCCGCTGTTGAAGATCACCGGCCTGACCAACGTCACCCTGCCGCATAACCATTTGCTGCGTAAACCGGCCGGCGGAGTGCAGACGATGGCCGCGACGCACCTGACCGGCTCGGGCCCGTCGGGCGAGTATCTGCCCAGCGACATGCGTGCTGCCTACTACGGCTCGGGCACCCTCACCGGTGCAGGCCAGACGGTCGGCATTTTCTCGTATGACGGCTATATCTCCAGCGACGTATCGCTGTTCTACAGCACCACCGGCATGACCTCCTCGGTGCCGATCAACAACGTGCTGGTCAATGGTTATAGCGGCGTATGCGATGCCGGCGACGGCAGCGGCACCTCGCCCTGCGACGACGGCGAGCAAGTGCTCGATATCGTCAACGTCATTGGCATGGCGCCTGGCTTGAGCCAAGTGATCTTCTACGAAGGTTCCAGCGCCACCGACATCCTCAACCAGATGGCTACCGACAACACCGCCAAGGTGCTCAGCAGCTCGTGGGGCGGCGGCGACTTCGGCAGTGCGGATGACCCGATCTACAAGCAGTTCGCCGCACAGGGCCAGACCTTCCTCAACGCCACCGGCGACAGCGGCGCATACACCACCTCGAACTGGTCGGCGCCGTCACTGGATCCGAACATCCTCGATGTCGGCGCTACCGACCTGGTCACCAACGGTGCCGGCGGTGCCTGGAAGTCTGAAACCGCCTGGGTCGATAGCAGCGGCGGTTATCTGTCCGCAGCCGGATATTCGATCCCGGCTTACCAGAAGCTCGCCGGCGTGGTCACCACCACGAACAAGGCATCGAAGACCCTGCGCAATGATCCAGACGTGGCAGCCGAAGGCAACTTCGACAACCCCACCGTCAGCAATGGCACCTTCGAGACCGGTTACGGCGGCACCAGCTTCGCTGCTCCGCGCTGGGCCGGTTTCCTGGCCCTGGCCAACCAGCAGGCAGCGGCCAATGGCAAGCCCACGGTCGGCTTCGTCAACACCAAGATCTATAACCTGGGCTTGGGTTCGACGTATCACACGCTGTTCCATGACATCACCAGCGGCAACAACGGCAAGTTCAATGCGGTATCAGGCTTCGACCTGGTCACCGGTTGGGGCAGCCCGACGGGCGCTGCGCTGATCAACGCATTGACCAAGTA
>NZ_JAPDPE010000161.1 GCF_026283955.1 Dyella silvatica
GACCGGGGCACATGCGAATTAATTCCGTTGAATCAAGCACATCGAGTCAACATAACGCTTAAACATGACCCGACAATCAAGCAAGGCCCACGAAGCTGCCCAGCGATGGATGCCATCCGAGCGGCCATGATGAAGCGCAGGCGTCATTGAACGAGCACACCCGCGAAAACCAGCGTATTCGCAGCGACAGCTCACACGATGCCGGCCAACGCCAAGCGGCGCTGGGGCAACGGTGGCAGCAGACATGGCAGCAGCCCGAGTCACTGCAAGCCAGCTCCATGGAACAAGCGGGCCTGTGGCATGGCTAGCTCAAGGCAAGGCAGGCGGGCGACGCGTCGGTTTGGGCCGGCCGGAAAACACGGCCCATATCAGCAAGGCCATCATGATCACGTGCATCAAACTGTTGCACAGGCCCCAGACCCCGATCATCAATTGAATCGCGGTGTGGCTTTGATCTTCCGCATGCATGGCGTGAGGCATGTACCAGCCATAGATCCAGGTATTGATCAGCGAGGACAGCAACTGGATCGAACAGGCAATCAAGGTTAGCAAGGCGGCGCGCGGCGCCCGCTGCCACATGACCATGGCGATGATCGCGCCCACCACCGCTGCGATCAGCATGGGACTATTGTTCAACAGCATCATTAAAAACGTGGTCAACTCTTCCACGGATAGGTTTTGCGCTGATTGCATTGATCAAGACTCCCTTGCGATCGACGATGAAAAGCGATGTAGCGCTTGCGCATGAATAGCCGGCGTGCCGGCCAGGACGCTGCATGTATCCAGGCTCGGCGAATGGCCGTCCAAATCGGTGAACACGCCGCCGGCTTCGCGCACGATAACCGCCAGCGCCGCGACATCCAGAATATTCAGATCCGACTCCACCACCAGATCCAGGCTGCCGCGAGCCAGTAAATGGTAATGACAAAAATCGCCATAGCCGCGGCTGCGATTGCAGTCGCGAATCAGGCCACCCATGGCCTGCCAGCGGGCATCGCCGGTCAGCGACTTGATATTGCCGGTGGAAATCACCGCTTGCGCCATCTCGCCGGTGGCGGCCACATTCACCCGCTCGCCGGCAAACCAGGCTCCAGAGTCAGCGCTGGCCCACATGGTTTCGCCATAAATCGGCGCGCTGGACACACCAAGCACCAGCTCGCCCCGTTGCATCAAGGCAATCTGGGTAGAAAAAAACGGCGTTCGCCGCACAAAGCTCTTGGTGCCATCGAGCGGATCGACCAGCCATAGCAGATCTTGATTGCCGCCATCATGGCCAAATTCCTCGCCATAAATCGCCGCCCCCGGCAGTGCCGCCTGCAACACCTTGCGTATGGCGAGCTCAGCCTCGCGGTCTGCCACCGTCACCGGTGTGGCATCGCTTTTCAGCTCCACCTCGACACCACGCCGCCAGTAATGCAACAGCACCTCGGCAGCGGCGGCAGCGGCTTCACGTGCGGCGTTCAGGGCATGCGCTAAGTCCAGTGTGCTCATAGGGATCTCGGGAGTGTCTTGTTGATCTGGGTCGAGTTTGAGGCAAGGGACTGACCCCACCCCAACCCTCCCCTGCACGCAGGGGAGGGAGTTGCATGAGGCGAGCGCCGACGCCTTCGAAGCGCACAGTCGCTTCCTCCTCGCCGATACGCCTTAGCCCCTCCCCCTGTCTGTCCCGAAAAGGGGACTCTCTTCGGTCGCAGGGGAGGGTTGGGAAGGGGTGTGCTCTTGCGCCAAATCATCACTCGATCATCTGCCAACAAAGCCGCCGACGGTAAGCAACCCTGCCACAACGCACGGCCCCTCATGGCTTACCCTTGTCGCCGGCCGCCTTGACCAAACCACCGCTGCCCTTGATATGCACCGAGCCATCGGCATCCGCCCGGCCCAGGCCTTGCAACCACGTCTGCAAGGCAGGATTACCCCCACGCGGCTTGGCATTGACGCTGTAACGCCAGCCCAGCGGACTCAAGCCCAGCTGACCATCGAGCTGCAAGGGGCCGCTGCCGCCATCGCGCAACTGCCCCTGGATAACGCCTTCCTGCCCTTGCGCCTGCAGCTGGATTTCACCCAACGCAAGCACGCCTTTGCTGGTGCCCACCGCGGCCTCGCTCCAGCGCGCCTTGCCATCCAGTTCCAATGGCCAGCGCCCCTGCAGCAGCACATGGGCGATGTCGATATTCACCTGCCCACGCAGCATGCTGCCCCATACCATTGCGTGATTGCCGAGCGAGTCGATATCGCCTTGCAGATGCAGCTGGTTCCACTCCACCCGCTGCGCATCGAGTTGATGCATATCGCCATGAAAGCTCAACCGCGGCCCATCTACGGCCACGCTAAAGCGGGTATCGCCCCACAAAGCAGCATGCGACAAATGCCATTCCAGCGTGCCCAGATCACGCCCATCCGCAGTCAGCAAGCGCCCGGCATGGCCATTCCATAACGTACCGCCCAGCTCATCCAGACGCAGGCCATGCAGCCGCGCCTCCAGCGACGATTGCACCCAGCGCGCAGGCAAAAACCAAAGCAGCAACCCTAGCGACAGCAACAGCACAACCAGCGCGAGCAACATCGTACGCAACCGCTTCAAACTATGATCTCCTGCGTTGTCGCGCTCATCGGCAGTACCTGAGCGGCGAACCGTAGTGCGTGGCAGATCGCCCCACCCCGAGAGGCCGGGCTTGAGTCGCCACGTATGCAGCGTCGATGATAGCCGGATGAATCCACTCACAAGCAACAACCGGGCACTGGCCGAACGCGACCTGCGCCATCTGTGGCACCCCTGCACACAGATGCACGACCACCTTTCCATACCGATGGTGCCGATCGTGCGCGGCGAAGGCGCCTGGCTGATCGATGCCGATGGCCGCCGCTATCTGGACGGCATCAGTTCGTGGTGGACCAACCTGTTCGGCCACGCCAATCCGCGCATTGGCGCGGCACTGAAAGCCCAGCTGGACACACTCGAACACGTGATCTTCGCCGGCTTCACTCATGAGCCGGCGATTGAACTGGCAGAACAACTGGTACGCATCACCCCGCCGGGGCTGGACCGCGTGTTTCTGGCCGATAACGGCTCGGCGGCGATCGAAGTCGCGCTAAAGATGAGCTTTCACTATTGGCTTAATCAAGGCCACGGCGAAAAGACCCGTTTTATCGCCCTCTCCGGTAGCTACCACGGCGAAACGCTGGGCGCGCTATCGGTCAGCGATGTGGCGCTGTATCGCAAAACCTACGCCCCGCTACTGCTGACGCCCATCCTGGCGCCGTCGCCCGATGCCTACGAACGCGAAACCGGTGAAAGCCCGGAGCAGTTCGCCAGCCGCCGGCTAGGCGAACTGCGCAGCCTGCTTGAACGCCACGCCCACGAAACCAGCGCGGTCATTGTCGAACCGCTGGTGCAATGTGCCGGCGGCATGTACCACCCCAGTTACCTGACCGGTCTGCGCGCGCTATGCGATGAGTTCAACGTGCATTTCATCGCCGATGAAATTGCCGTCGGCTTTGGCCGTACCGGCACCTTGTTCGCCTGCGAGCAAGCCGGCGTCTCGCCCGATTTCATGTGCCTGTCCAAGGGGCTGACCGGCGGCTTTCTGCCGCTATCGGCGGTGCTCACCACCACGCAGGTGTACGAGGCGTTTTACGCCGAATACAACGCCGGCAAGGCGTTTTTGCATTCGCATAGCTATACCGGCAACCCATTGGCCTGCCGCGCGGCGCTGGCTACGTTACAGATCTTTCGCGACGAGCCGGTGCTGGAACGCAACCGTGCTTTGGCCGCCCATCTCGCCCGACGCCTGGCACCGTTGCGCGATCACCCCAACGTCGCCGAGGTCCGCCAGACCGGCATGATCGCCGCCGTCGAACTGGTGCAAAACCAAGACACTCGGCAGCCCTTCCCCGCCGACGAACGTCGCGGCTTGCGCGTCTATCTGCACGGCCTTGAACACGGGGCCTTGCTACGACCACTCGGTAACGTGGTGTATTTCATGCCGCCTTACGTGGTCACCGAAGCCGAGATCGACCATCTGGTCGATGTGGCCATCGCCGGCATCCAGCACGCGGTGCGCGGCTGATCCAAGCCGGGCGTACCCGCCCGGCAAACACCCATGGCACGTACTGCTATCGAGCCGGGCCAATGCCTCTGCCCGGCTTCTTCAGCGCCCGCGCACCGTAATGCTCGGGTCGAGCTTTTGTAGCGCCGGCCCAAGCTGCCGCTCGCCCGTGCGCTGAATATCGTCCTGCGTGTACACCCGCCCCGCCACCGGCAAACACTGGCCCGGCTTAGGCGGTATATGGCTGCCGGTATCACGCACGCAACGGTTGTCATTCGTCGTGGATTTAGCCGTGGCTGCCCCGCCCGGCGCGGTAGCGTCCGCCGCTTGCGCATACACCGCACCGACACCCAGCGCAGCGATCAAGCCGAAAGAAAACAGCGAAAACTTTGTCATGATGCAACTCCTCCAACCAAGCCCTTCTACAGGCACCGCTCCATGCTGCGCCGACCCTGCCTCACCGGCAATGAGCCGCGCCCCGGGTATCTCGCCTGGATTCAGCTTGCCGCGGAGATAACCCTCCCCCGCTCGCAGAAAAGGGCTGGATGGGGTGAATCCTTGCGATAAACCAGCATCCTCACGCCCATTCCTTCGCTATGCTGGCCTCTTTTGAACACATAGCCTCATGCGCACCATCCGTATTCATATCGACCAGCCGCTGCATGTCGGCGCCGAACTCCCGCTATCCACCCAGGCCAGCGAGCACGTCGCACGCGTACTGCGACTCAGCGCCGGTGACGCGATCACCTTGTTCAATGGCGACGGCAGCGACTACCCCGCCAGCATCCAAAGCGTAGGCAAACGCGAAGTCGTGGTGCAGGTGCACGCGGCACAAGCGCTGGACAACGAATCCCCCCTCTCGCTGACCCTGGCCCAGGGCGTCGCGCGCGGCGAAAAGATGGACCTCATCGTGCAAAAGGCCACCGAGCTGGGGGTAACCCGCATCGTGCCGCTGCTGACTGAGCGCTCGGAGGTCAAACTCGACCCCGCCCGCGCCGAAAAACGTCTGGCTCATTGGCGTGCCGTCGCCGCCAGCGCCTGCGAACAAAGTGGCCGCGCCCGCCTGCCGGAAATCACTCCAGCCCAGCCATTGGAAGCCTGGCTACGCGCACTCAGCGACGATGGTGCCCTGCGCCTTGCGCTACTGCCCGAGGGCACCCTGCAAGCGCGCGCCCTGCACTTTCAAAACGCCGGCGGTATGTTGGTGGTAGGCCCCGAAGGTGGCCTCGGCGATCGCGATGTCGCCGCACTGACAAATCATGGTTTCCAAGGCCTGCGCCTGGGCCCACGCAGTCTGCGCACCGAGACGGCGGGGCTAGCCGCCTTGGCGGCACTGCAAGCCCTGCATGGCGATCTCTAAATCAACCAGCTTCGCTACACCCCTTCCCCTGCTTGTCCCGAAAAGGGACCTCCTTCGGTCGCAGGGAGGTCTGGGGAGGGGCAACCTCGCGATAGCCCTAACCATCACACCCAGCAAAACTCAGCGTTGACGCTTACGTCATTCAACCCGCGGCAACGCACTTAGACAGGCAGCGCCACCAGGCCAAAGGTCGGCGGCGCCCAGCCCGTAGGCAACCGGCTTACTTGCTGTTCTTCTTCTTTTCCTGCTTAGCCGCCTTCTTTTCCTTCATGGTCTTGGCAGGCTTTTTCTTCTCGGCCTTCTTTGAATCCATACCCTTGCTCATGGCGCTCTCCTGATCATGGTCATCGTGGGTGGCATCGCTTTAACCGCATCGGCAGCACCCCTCCGCCGACACGCTGGCATTTAAGCGCGAGAAGGATCGCATGAACCGTTACGCGAGGTAACCCTGCCCTTACCGCCCATCCCACAGATCACAAATCCCGCCACACAGGGTGCGGTTATGCCTCGTGGCGAAGTAGGTTGGGGTGAGCGAACGCGGACCCCAACGCTTTGCGGCGACTTCCCATCCATGTTGGGCATCACTTCGTTCTGCCCAACCTACGTAAGCGGCCAATTTTTGTGGCGTTGCAATTGATCTACAGCCATAGCAAGCACCATGCCTAAGGCGTAGCACCACACCAAGCTAGATAGCCGATCGGACTGTTGAAGTGTTATGAACACATAAGTCCCGTGATCATTTACCTCAATCGGATTCATCGTCGTTGCGGAAGGGCGCCCCATACGCACATAGATGGCATAGAAGTAATCCCTTGCAACAAGTGAAGCTATACCAGCGAGCGCAGCCGCCACTTTAATGAAGTTGAATACGCGAAAAATCTTCATCCCAAGTGTCTCGTTGACCCAAGAAAAGTAGTCTGTAGCCGGAGGTAAGCGTAGGCGATCGTCAATGCTTTGCAGCGGCCCGTCTGTGCGGCCAGACATGAAGCGTTGCTATGTGCATGGCGTTTTGTCGGGGTTCGCTGCCCCAGCCTACAGGCCATCTGTCAAAAGCATAATCAATAATCAATCAACCCATCTATTACGCATTTTACTAGCGATTGCAGGTTAACGAGTCACTGCCTATCACCCCACCACCGACAGACTATCAACGCACACAGAAAAACAATCAACCACACCAAAGGATTAAATGCTCGATCCAACCAACGATCACTACCAGCAACCACGGCCGCCGTGGAAATAATGAAAACCGTCATTACAGTTATTTTTATTGCTCGCCAAATTAACGAATAATTCACTGACAAAACCTATTGCACTGAAGTTGGACATGCACAATCAATAGTCTTCGAAGTTTTCAATATGCTCGCGCCAACATAAGCTCCCGCAGATACATCCACACCATAGATAGTCCAGCGCATAGGTTGGGGTGAGTGCAAGCGACCCTCAATGCTTTGCAACGCTTCGCCATGCTGGGCATCACTCCGTTCGGCTCAACCTACTTGTTACATAAAGTCAGTCAACCTCACGACGCCGATACACCACTCTTTCCGGGTAACTCGGCATCATCAAAAGACCTGAAAACACCTCCACCCTTATTTGATAATCAAAATCACTACCCTCGAACGCCTCGAACTCCGCACCAGTGTCATTTATTTCATCGAGATCCACCTCATCCTGCACCTCAAGTACAAACCTTAAAATCCAAACATCGTTCTCATATAAAATTGAAACCATCCTGTAGTTTGGCGAAATAGTACCAAGCAACGCCTGCATCAGAGAGATCACTCTCCCATTCCAAACTTCAACCGGCGGATAGATGCTCATGAAATCACCGAACTTTAATCACATGAAATATTGCATAGATCTCTGGCAAACACTTTATAAAAATTTCAACCACTGAAATCAAGACGCTTACAAATTATGAAATATTCAACATCTTCGATTTTGCGATATTTATTGCATCAATAAATTCACTCATACTGAAAGTCCAAGGACCACCATCTGGATTGGGATAAATTTCTAACTCCAAATCACCCAAGCCCTTATCCTGCGATATTAGGGCAACAATTTTATTGTCATAACATATATCCGCCGTAAAAAACTTGTGCTCGCCATCATCGCCGACCGTTGAACTAAAAAGACCAACAGAATTTTTCATTTACCAAACCTTTCAAGACACACAGGCCGTGTCGAGCACGAACTAGCTGTAACGATGCGCATCTGGCTGGCATAGAAGGCTTCACTTCGCTGAACCAATCCACATGCCCACCACCAATTATCGGATCTTGTCTCCAGCCGAAACCATGGTGTCCTCCAGAAGCCGCACGGCGTCCGCGAAAACGCTTTCAAGTTGACCTGCGCCCAAGTACGCATCTTGGATATCACCATCACCTTCCCGCCAGACAAGCCGCTCCATACCCTGCTCATTCGTCAACATAAGTAGCGTGACCCTGTCGAACGATGACATTCCAATATGCGAGACGTGAAAGCGTTCATAGGTATCGCTATAGATTTCCTCTGCAAAGCCAAACGACATCTCTCGAGGCAATACTGAAGCTGCAAGGTATATGTAAGCCTGAACTTTATCCATCTCATAAAGGCCAGGCTCATATCGATTCATCGAGGACTCTACGAAATCACGCATCCAGTTCCAGCAGCCCTTCAAATCAACGGAGTCATCGTTTTCATCCCCAATTGAAGCTCCGTTCACCCAAAAAATATAGGTACCAAACACCCACCCGTCGTGGATACCCTTAACATCTATATGGACAGCGAACTTGTTTTTATTTCCTACGAGCATGATCAATAACCATTCAATCTATCTATTGCGTACTTGGTAATGTTTCTAGCCCCGTCACCCACTTCATCGATCCCACTGAAGTGCGCGGTGCCATCATTAGCTATCGAGTAACGATAAATCTGACCATCCGCATTCTTGCCAAACCAAGCCCTTGGATTAGTAGGAGAGTTAGGTACTGCGGAGGCAAACACACTTTCAGCATCACTTGGAAGGCGCGTTTTGGACCAGTTAAATCCAGGTCGTCCAGGTATATGCGCCGAGTTGATATGATATCGAGGCTTCGGGCCATTAAAGCGCGCTAATTTGCCAGCAGCTCCTTTGACGATACCCCCGGCCACCGGCGCGACCATTGCCACTTTGCCGAGGCTATCGAACAGGCTTGCAGCTATCTCACCCCTCGCCTCCGCACACGGGTCTCCAAGCTTCGATTGAATCCTGCCTTCCGACCGAGAAATCTGACCCAAAAGCTCGGCACAGAATTGTGGATCTCGCATGCAGGCCGCATCAACCGACGTCAGGCCGAACAATCCGAGTGGATCCACATTCCCATAGGGCGAGCCACCGACATAGCCATAGGTGCTTACGCCACCATCCAACCCAATCGGATCACTCTGCACATACCGCCCCGTCGCCGCGTCATAGCCACGGTGGATGTTGTCGCTGATCCCCGACTCCACATCAAAGTACTGCCCCGGAAAGCGCAGGTTGAAGGTGTAGCCACTCGCACTCGTCGGCGCCTGCTCCCCAAACGCAGTCCCCGCATAACTCCATTGCCACAACGTCGTACCGGTGGCATTGGTCACCGCACGTGGCGTGCCGAGCCCATCGGCATGAACATAGTTCACCGTGCTGCTGGCACCGGTGTTATCGATGGCTGCAATGGGCAACTCACCTAGCCACACGTAATCGCGCGAGCCACCGGCCGATTGCTCGGTCAGCAGACGCGAGGCCTCGTCATACCCAAAGCGCATATCGATCGCGCTTGGGAACGTCGCGGTCTTGCGCACCCGCTGCCCATTCGCATCGTAGGTATAGCTCGCCACATCCTGACCATCGCGGTTGACGGTCTCCAAACGATTACGGGCGTTGTAGCGATAGATGTACTGATCGGCACCGAGCTGATTGGTGACGGTGTTGCCGGCCGCGTCGTAGGTGCGCACAGCCGCACCGGTACTGAGCAGGTGGTGGGTGCCGCTGGCGTAGCTGTAGGCGCCGGTAGCGAAGAGGCCGCCGGTCTTGCTGAGACGATCGCCGGTCTTGCTGTAGGTATAGGCCTCGATCGCTTTGCCGGTGGGGTCGTTGATGCCGGTAAGGCGTTGCAGCGGATCGTAGGCGTAGCTCTCGCTGTTGGCGCCGCTCAGCGTGTTGATATTGCCCGCCGCATCGCGGCCCCATTGCAGATTGAGTGCCGGGCTGGTCACGCCACTGAGCTGGCCGTTGGCATCGAAGCTGCGGGTGATGGTTTGTCCACTGCCCAGGGTGTAGCTGCTGACCGGGCCGAACGGCTGGTAGCTGACGTTGCTGACCAGCGACACGGCGCTGCCGCCACCGGCCGGCGTGAGGCTGGCGGCAGTGATCTGGCCATTGCTGTTGCGGCTGTAGCTGACCTGGGCCCCGCTGGGATAGGTAAGGCTGGCGAGGCGGCTACCGGCGGTATAGCCGTAGCGGGTGGTGGCGGTGTTTCCAGCCACGGTCAGCTGTTTGCTGGAGCGACGGCCGAGACGGTCGTAGCAGTACACCGTGGTGGTCGTACTTTCGATGATC
>NZ_JAPDPE010000162.1 GCF_026283955.1 Dyella silvatica
CTTAGTCGCCCATGCGCCCTAAGCGCCGCGACTTAGCCACTTGTTCGCCATCCGCCGCAGCGATTCCTCGGCAAGTGAATCGCCAGCCATGTCACTGATCGGCTTCCATGCCAAAGCCAGTGATTCCTCACTGATCGCGAAGGCCTCGCTGCCGGTGGCCCGCACCACATAACGAACGTCGTAATGCCAGTGCCCGGGCTCGTTGCCGCGTGCGGGAATCCAGTGGCGGTCGAGATCGAACGGCTCTCGCTCAACCTGCAAATCGGTCAGCCCTGACTCCTCCTCGGCCTCACGCAAAGCCACTTGCGCCAGGTCCGAGTCACCATCGGCGTGACCGCCCAGCTGCAACCAACGATTCAATTTACGGTGATGCGTCAGCAACACCCGCGCGCCATCCGCGCTGACCAACCAGGCCGAGCCAGTGAAATGCCCAGCGAGATGCTCGCGCTCGAACGCATGCGGCGTTTGCGCCAGAAAGCTGGCGAAGCAGGCAACACCGATCTCATCGGGCCAGCGGTTCGCGTAATCGTCGAAATCAGTCTGCAAGGTCATGAAATTAAATACCAAATATAAGCAGCAGGATCGTTCAATAGCCGATAGCGCGATGTACTTACTGTCGCAAGGATGCAGGACAAGAACATGCACAGACACATCAACGGAGATGAATCATACGTTTGAAAAGCCCGCTGTGCTGCTTGCCCTATGGCTGTCATGGCGCATCGCACCGGCCTTACCCTGATGACCATGCATGCTCGGCCGTTGCCGCCGCTTATCGAAGGTAACGGCGCCCCGGGTGGGTCAACACCGCGCCGTGCATGACGATGAAAGCAGCACGGCCGGTGACACCTTCGGTCATGGCTGTCACCGCGCAAAAATCGTCTTTGCCAGCGCGCCGATCCGCTGCATGTCTTGGGCGAAAATACCGATGGATCGAGGGCATCGAAACTTCCTCCGCACGGCACTGGCTGAGCGCGAGCTACCCGCAGTGCAGCTTGTACGGCCGCGCTCCGCTGGGATATGGTGCGTCGTTACGCCCTGAAGCACCGGCACACCGGTCATGGCGTGCGTGACCGTTTTCACTTGCAAGTGCGACATTTCGGGGGTAAGGGACCAACATGTTGAAAGACTTGTTTGCAACACATTCAATTGATGCCATGCCGCGACCTGACAGCGGCGAACCCGCGCAAGGGCCACATGGCGAAGTCACTTTAAAACGCGCATTGAGCGCACGTCATCTGGTGATGTTGGGGGTGGGAGCCATCATCGGTGCCGGCATTTTCGTTATCACCGGGCAGGCAGCAGCGCAGCATGCTGGCCCCGCCATCGTTCTCAGCTTTGTACTGGCAGGCTTCGCCTGCGCACTGGCCGCACTGTGTTATGCCGAATTCGCGGCCATGATCCCGGTATCGGGCAGTGCCTACTCCTACTCCTATGCCACCCTGGGTGAGTACGTCGCCTGGTTCGTTGGCTGGAGCCTGGTACTGGAGTATTTGTTCACCGTGGCCACCGTGGCCGCTGGCTGGTCGGGCTATTTCAATAAATTGCTGCTGCTGATCAGCGGCTGGATTGGCCACGATATTTCCCTGCCGGCTGCCTTGGCGGCAGCGCCTTTCGAGGTGGTCGAGGGCCATATCCGCGCCACCGGCATGCTGATCAACTTGCCGGCGGTGGCGATCATCGCGGCGATTACCGGCTTGTGCTACGTCGGCATCACGCAATCGGCTTTCGTCAACTCGATCATCGTGGCGATCAAGGTGACGGTGATTTTGCTGTTCATCGCCTTTGCCGCGAAATACGTTAATCCGGACCACTGGCATCCGTTCATTCCGACCAACGAAGGTGGCTCGAAGTACGGCTGGAACGGCGTCGGCCGCGCCGCGGCCATCGTGTTCTTCTCGTATATCGGATTCGATGCGGTTTCCACCGCCGCGGCCGAAGCCAAGAATCCACAGCGCGACATGCCTATCGGCATCATGGGTTCGCTGGTGTTCTGCACGATTCTGTACATCATCGTGGCGGCCATTCTCACCGGCATCGCCGACTTCCGCTTGCTCAACACACCCGAGCCGGTTGCTACCGCGCTGGACAGCTATCCGCAACTGCGCTGGCTACAGGCCATTGTGGTGGTGGGTGCGGTTACCGGCCTCAGCTCGGTGATCCTGGTGATGATGATGGGACAACCGCGCATCTTCTATTCGATGGCGCGCGACGGCTTGATCCCGGCGGTATTCGGTCGCATTCACAAGAAGTTCCGCACCCCGCACATCGGCACTGTCGTCGTCGGCGTGCTGGCGGCCGTGCTCGGCGGCATGTTCAACATCGGCGTGCTCGGCGAAATGGTCGCCATGGGCACCCTGCTTGCCTTTGCCACGGTATGCATCGGCGTGCTGGTGCTGCGCTATACCCGCCCGGAATTGCCACGCGCATTCCGCGTGCGCTTGCCGTGGCTGGTCTGCCCACTGGGTGCACTGGCCTGCATGGCGCTGTTTCTGATGTCCTTTATCGAACACTGGCGCTGGATGCTGGCTTGGATTGCCATCGGCCAGGTTATCTACTTCGGTTACGGCTACACGCACAGCAAGTTGCGCAAGCACAACGCTTAACCGTCACCCTTGTCAGGGCCGGCCTAGCGCCGGCCTTGACGTTCCAGTTAGATGGCGATGCTTCATCGCCTTGTTGACGCAACACCCCCAGGCTCACACATGCTCAAGCAGCTTTTTGCCCGCAAGACCGATTTCAGCGACTCCGACGACAGTCACGGCGGCCCCTCTCTGCGCCGGACACTTGGCCCCTGGGGCATTACCGCACTAGGTATCGGCGCGGTGATCGGCACCGGCATCTTCGTGGTTACCGGACAAGCCGCAGCGGAACATGCGGGCCCGGCGGTGCTGATTTCGTTCATGCTGGCGGCGATCTGCAGCGGCTTCACCGCATTGTGCTACGCCGAATTTGCCACCTTGATTCCCATCTCCGGCAGCTCATACTCCTACGCTTACGCCACCTTAGGTGAAGTAGTCGCCTGGTTTATCGGCTGGAACATGGTGCTGGAGTACGGCATCTCGGCATCGGCGGTGGCAGCCAGCTGGACCGGCTATTTCACCAGTCTGCTCGATCACATCGGCATCCATCTGCCCGCTTCATTGACCGAAGCACCGCTGGCGTTTTCCGATGGGCACTTGGTGAGCACCGGCCACTTGATGAATCTTCCGGCGGTCGCCATCGTGCTGGCGCTGACCTGGCTGTGCTATGTCGGCATCCGCGAATCGGCTGGCATCAATGTGCTGATGGTGTTGCTCAAGGTCGGCCTGATCATCGTCGTGGTCGTGGCGGGTTATCGCTACATCGATCCGGCTAACTGGCACCCCTTCGTGCCGCCGGCGGAAGGACCCGGCAAATACGGCTGGTCCGGCGTGATGCGTGGCGCCGCCATGGTGTTCTTCGCCTACATCGGCTTCGAGGCCACCTCCACCGCGGCGCAGGAATGTAAAAACCCCCAAAAAGATTTACCGTTCGGAACGCTAGTGTCGCTGGTGATCTGCACGGTGCTTTATCTGGCCATGGCCGCCGTACTCACCGGCCTGATCCCGTATACCGAACTGGGCACCAGCGAACCTGTGGTCACGGCGATCAGGGCGCATCCAGAATTAGGCTGGCTGCGACTGGTGGTGGAGATCGGCGCATTGATCGGCCTGTCGTCGGTCATCCTGGTGATGATCATCGCGCAGCCGCGCATTTTCATGATCATGTCGCGCGACGGCTTGCTGCCGCCGGTATTCAATCGCATCCATCCGCGCTACCGCACACCACATCTCAATACGCTGATCACCGGCGCAGGCATCGCCGTGCTCGCGGCGATCTTTCCGCTGGACTTGCTGGCCGACCTCACCTCGATGGGCACGCTGATTGCGTTCGTCGCGGTCTGCGCGGGCGTGTTGATTCTTCGCTACACCGCGCCCGAACTGCCGCGGCTATTTCGCGTGCCGGCAGCATGGTTTGTTTGCAGCGCCGGCGTTGTCAGCTGTCTCGCGCTGCTCTCGACGATGGCGTGGTTCAACTGGGCATTGATGATCGGCTGGACCATCGTCGGCTTGGCTATCTACTTCGGCTACGGTCGGCAGCACAGTCGGCTACGCCTTAAGAAGGCCGCCACAGAGCCGAGAACCCCTTAAAAAAAACCCCCATAAACGTCGCCGAATTTCATTGAACTTCGGCGAAAATCAACATGTGCTTTTGAGCGTCAACCAACCAACGCTTGAAACACACGCATCAAATATCATCATAACTTGTTGATAAATAATAAATTTAACGAAAAATTATTTTAAAATTTCGTCGCCGCAATGGTCCCTGCCGATCCAACCGGAGTATGATCTTCAATCCGTGGGTAGATCACTTGGCAGTGGGCCCCGGATTGCCGCCCGGCGCGTCAGGCCACCGCTCCTCAGCTTGACGCGCCTGGGCAGCATCTTTCTCGCTCTTCATCTCTCCCTCACGGGAAATCCTCCGCACCACACAAGCATCACTCGACACTCGAGTGAGTGTGATCGTCATCGCTTTGTGTGCGCACCCAAGAGCGCAGCAATCCAAGCCATGGCACCAACCATGCCAGCGCCGCTTTCGTCCGCAGAAAAAAACAAAGGCCGGCACCAGGCCGACCTCTGAGATAAACGCCGTGCTGTGGCCAGGCGAGTTTATTTTTTTGCCGCGTGCGACACGCACCAGCCTTTTGCATTGACTGACTTGCCCGGGAACAACTGGCAAGGGCCATAGCCACTGGGGCCGCCGGAGTAAAACTGACAATTCGCGCAATCGTCACCAGCTTTGCGCTTGGCGCCGCCCTTGCTGGCGTCTTCCACATAGCCCAGCGCCTTGGCGGTCGGGTCCGATTCGGCGACATGCGGCAGATCGGCGGCGCGCGCAAAGCGCGGCAGCCCTCCGATAACGACAGCCGCTGCGGTGGTACCTGCAGCAACCTTGAGAAAGCGGCGACGCGATTCAATATGGTTATCTTGCGACATTGGCGAAATCTCCGTCATGGATCTGTTCACCACACCCTGCGGCGAACCAGGCGGCATGGTACGCCGGCTGTGTCAGGCCAGCGAGAATGGCTCGCATTTCAGCAGCACGCCGTCCAGCCGGGATCTTGTACCGTGCTATAGTCTCTCGTCGTTTGGACGTCCATTTGCCATAGCTACCTCATCATGAGCCAGATGCTTCCCGCAACCATCTCCCCCACCCTGTTCGCCGAGCGGGCGGATGCCATTGCCGCTGCCGCGGCCCAACTGGCCGCAGCGGGCTGGACTCCGGCAACGAGCAGCAACTTTTCCATGCGCAGGGATGACGAGCATGCCGCGATCACCATTTCCGGTCGCGACAAGGGCTGCCTCAGCCGTGGCGACATCATGCTGGTCGATATGCAAGGCCACGCCGTAGGCACCTCGGCACGCCCCAGCGCCGAAACCGAATTGCATACGCAGGTCTATCGCCGCTGGCCCGAAATGAATGTGGTCTTGCACACCCATTCGCGCACGCAAAGCGTCGCCTCGCGCCTATTCGCCAAAGACGGTGTCATCCGCCTCAAGGGTTGGGAACTGCAAAAAGCCATCGCCGGACAAACCACCCACGATAGCGAACTGCTCATCCCGGTATTTCCCAACACACAGCACATGCCCGAACTGGTGGCGCAAGTCGATGCCTGGCTCGACGCCGGCAAGCCGCTGCACGCCTACCTGATCGACGGCCACGGTATCTATACCTGGGGTCGCGACATGGCCGAAACACGCCGGCACCTGGAAGCCCTGGAATTTTTATTAGGCTGCGAACTGGACCTGAGGAGATTATCCGCATGAGTCGTCTGCGCATTTACCAAGACACCCACCCCGAAGCGCCCTTGTCGGTGCATACCGTGCATACTGAAATCGCCCGCGAACTCGGCAAAGTAGGCATTCGCTTCGAACAATGGGAAGCCAGCCAGCCGGTAGCCCCAGGCGCCAGCCAGGACGAGGTCATCGCCGCCTATCGTGCCGACATCGACCGGCTGATGGCCGCCGAGGGCTACCAAACCGTCGACGTCATCAGCTTGAAGCCTGATCACCCCGATCGCGCCACCCTGCGCCAGAAATTTCTCAACGAACACGTTCATAGCGAGGACGAAGTGCGCTTCTTCGTCGCCGGCGCCGGCCAGTTCACCCTGCACCTCGAAGGCAAGGTTTTCGAAGTGCTGTGCGAACAGGGCGATCTGATTGGCGTACCCGACGGCACCCGGCACTGGTTCGATATGAGCGAGGCACCGTATTTCGTGGCGATTCGGCTGTTTACCAACAAGGAAGGCTGGGTCGCGCAGTTCACCGGCGAGGACATCGCCCAGCATTTTCCGCGTATGGCCCCGCACGTTTCGGCCACCGCCGAGAGCTAACCGCCTACGCGGCGGCGATGACCGGCGCCCCGCCCAGGGGCTGATATCGCCAGCGGCGGGCGCGAAGCATACTGCTTATCGCCGGCCCGGCGGGTAAGCTTGCGCTATCTGTCTTACGGCAAAGCTCATGACTGTTATCCGCGCTATCGTTACCGACATCGAGGGCACCACCAGCTCGATCAGTTTCGTCAAAGACGTGCTGTTTCCCTACGCCAGGAAACGCCTGCCCGCCTTTATCGAAACCCATGCCGACCAGGCCGATGTGCAGCATTGGCTGCACGATGCGGCAAAAGAAGCCGGCATTGTCGAGGCGAGTCGGCAAGAAATCATCGAGCTGCTGCTGCGCTGGATCGACGAAGACCGCAAATCCACCGCCCTCAAGGCGCTGCAAGGCATGATCTGGAAGGGCGGCTATGAGAATGGCGACTACCGCTCGCACATGTACCCGGAGGTCGCCGCACGACTGCATGCCTGGCGCGCAGACGGCCTTCATCTGTACGTGTACTCGTCCGGCTCGGTTCCCGCGCAAAAACTGCTGTTTCAGTACAGCGAAGCGGGCGACCTGACCCCCATGTTTGCCGGCTACTTCGACACCGAGATCGGCGGCAAACGTGAGCGTGGCTCGTATGAACGCATTGCCGAGGCCATTGGCGAACAGCCAGGGCATATTCTGTTTCTCTCCGACATCGTCGAAGAACTGGATGCCGCCCGCGCCGCGGGCTTGCGCACCGGCTGGCTGATCCGGCCACCGCTGACCATGCCTGCCTCGCCAGCGCACCCGGCGTATACCGACTTCAACGCCATCGAACTCTAACCCCACCCACGGGCGACCCCATTCATGCGTATCGCACTGACTGCCCTGCTCGCCTTTGCCGCCGGCATCTTGCTGATGCTGGTGCTGTCGCACTATGTAGCGCCAAGCCAGCTTGCCGGCGCCGGCCTCGCCGACAGCAAAACAACCGCACGGCCTAATCCGCCCAGCGCAGCCTCTATCGCCGATGCCGCGCAGG
The DNA here is from genome assembly GCF_026283955.1 of Dyella silvatica. Taxonomy (GTDB): domain Bacteria; phylum Pseudomonadota; class Gammaproteobacteria; order Xanthomonadales; family Rhodanobacteraceae; genus Dyella_C; species Dyella_C silvatica. The sequence continues at coordinate 7,423 of NZ_JAPDPE010000162.1, forward strand.
ACGACACCGAAAGCGACGCCAACGGCAACGACTGGCCCACCCAGGGCTTGTCGCCCGAGCAAGTGATTTACGCACAACCGCAGATACTGCGCCACGCTATCGCGCAGCTGACCCCACGCGTGGCCGACAAGCCTAATCTGTATGTGCTGGCCTTTGCCGGTGATGGCGGTGAAGACGTTTTTCACAACGAAGCCGAGTACACCTCAAAACTGTTCGCCGGGCGCTTTGGCGCCAGCGCTCACACCCTGGTACTGGAAAACCACCCGACCACACTGAGCACGCGGCCATTAGCCACGTGGAGCAACCTGGACAATGCCCTCGACGGCCTGGCCAGCGTGATGAAGCCGGATGAAGACATCCTGCTGCTTTACCTCACCAGCCACGGCGACGAGGAACACAACCTGCTGATCGACATGGACCCGCTGCCGCTGGATCAGATCGGTGCCGCGGATCTCGCCGAAATCCTCAAGAAACACCCGTTCCGCTGGAAGGTGATCGTGGTCAACGCCTGTTACTCGGGCGGCTTTGTGCCCACCATGCGCGGCCCTGACACGCTGGTGATGACCGCGGCGCGCACCGACCGCAGCTCATTCGGTTGCGGTAGCGATTCGGACATCACTTATTTCGGCAAAGCATGGCTGGTCGATGCGCTTAATCACACCCCGGACTTTATCGAGGCGTTCAAGCAAGCCAGCGGTGAAATCGCTCAATGGGAACAAAAAGACCAACTGCTCGCCTCGGAGCCGCAGATCGATATCGGCAGCGGCATTGCCGAACAATTGGCGCTTTGGCGCAAAGGCATGGTGGCTGGTCCGGCGGTGCCTTTTGCACCGGCAAAACCGCGGCAGCCCATGGCGAAAAGCACCCCATAGAAACTACGCACCCTTTCCGGCCGGCCCGGAGGGTGCGCTGACGCCGTCATGCTTAGCGCGAATGGTCGGTGTGCCGCTTGGCCAATACTGCGGCGACATCCTCCATGCTCAGACCACGCGCCCGCAACAACACCATGAGATGAAAAACCAGATCGGCGGCTTCGCCCAATAGCTCCGGATCATCCTGCGCCACCGCCGCCAGAGCGGTTTCCACACCTTCCTCGCCGACCTTTTGCGCCATGCGGCGAATGCCGCCTTCGAACAGGCTGGTGGTGTAACTGCCGGCGGGACGCTCTGCATGGCGGCGCGCGACCAGCGCGTCGAGCTCGGCCAGAAAGCCCAGTGGCGGCCCCACCTCGGCGCTTTCGCCAAAGCAACTGGACGTGCCCCGATGACAGGTCGGACCTTGCGGCTGGGCCTGAATCAATAAGGTGTCGGCGTCGCAATCGATACGTACCGATTTCAGCGCCAGCACATGACCCGAGCTCTCACCCTTGGTCCATAGCCGTTGCTTGCTGCGGCTGTAAAAGGTGACCTGGCCGCTCTGCCGGGTCTGCGCCAGCGCCTGGGCATTCATATAACCCAGCATCAGCACCTCACCGCTCAGCCAGTGCTGCACGATTGCCGGTAATAAACCATCACCCTTGGCCCAATCCAGCTCGGCTTCAACGGGGCGGTTCTTGTCAGTATTCATGTCACTCATCGCTGAAGCCCTGCATTGCGTTGCGTTTATCCACGGCGTAGTGACCCCATAGGCTCATAGACGCACCTCGACACCTTGTTCGCGTAGATAGCTTTTAAGCGCGGGAATCGCGATGGCGCCAGAGTGAAACACGCTAGCCGCCAGCGCCCCATCCACATCGGCTTCGCCGAAGGCAGCACGGAAGTGTTCCAACGCACCTGCACCACCCGAAGCAATCAGCGGCACCTGGCAAACCGCCCTAGCCACTTCAAGCTGCTCCAGATCGTAGCCCTGGCGCACACCGTCACTGCCCATGCAATTGAGCACGATTTCACCTGCGCCACGCCGCTGGGCTTCGCAGATCCAGTCGAGCGTGCCGCGTGCCAAAGCCTGCGTACGCGACGGGTCGCCGGTGTACTGACGCACCCGCCATACACCGTCTTCGTCACGCAGGCTGTCGATACCAACGACCACGCATTGCACCCCGAA
>NZ_JAPDPE010000163.1 GCF_026283955.1 Dyella silvatica
ACGCATTTCATCTCCTTCTCCAAGACCGGCATGTTGTCGCCCGACGGCAGCTGCAAGAGCTTCGACGAACGCGCCAACGGCTATGTTCGCGGCGAAGGCGCCGCGATGGTTCTGGTCAAGCCGCTCGACAAGGCGATTCGGGACAATGACCGCATCGTCGCGGTACTGCGCGGGTCGGCGATGAATCACGGCGGCCGCGCACGCACGGTGACCTATCCCGGCTCGCTCGCGCAATCGAACGTCGTGGCCGAAGCCTTGCGTCAGGCGAGCGTTCCGGTCAGCACGGTGAACTACGTCGAAGCGCCTGGCACGGGAACGCCCAAGGGCGATCCGATCGAAGTGGAAGGGCTGAAGATGGCCTTCTCGCGCAGTGCCGCCGAGCAGGGCGAAACGCTGCAGGAACACTCCTGCGGCATTGGCAGCGTCAAGACCAATATCGGCCACCTGGAGTCGGTGGCCGGCCTGGCCGGCGTCATCAAGACGGTGCTGTGCATGCGGCATCAGTCGTTCCCGCCGCTGGTGCATTATCAAAAGCTCAATCCGCGCATCGCCTTTGACGGCAGTCCGTTCTTCATTGTCGACAAAGCGCAGCCGTGGCCTGCATTGCGCGACGAAGCCGGCCTGGCGATACCACGCCGCGCGGGAGTCAGTTCGTTCGGTTTCGGCGGTGTGAATTCGCATGTGATCGTCGAGGAATACCGGGAACCCGAAGCGGTCGACAAACGCGAGACAGCATCGGCGCCAGCCCTGATCCTGCTTTCCGCGAAAACCGTGCCGGTGTTGCGGGAAAGCACCCGGCAATTGCTGGACGCGATCGCCTCGCCAGAAACCCGCCGTCATGACCTGAGCGATCTGGCTTACACGCTGCAGGTCGGGCGCCGGCCGATGGAGGCGCGGCTGGCCTTGGTGGCCGATTCGTTCGAGGCGGTGCAGTCGCAGTTGTCGGCCTGGCTTGCGGGAGACGCCGCGGATGTGTTGGCCGGACAAGTCGGCGCGGAAGTCCTGGCGCGCATCGCGGAAGAGCCGCCGACCGATGATCAGCTTGCAAAACTGTTGTCCGAGCGGAACCTCGCCGAGCTCGCGCAGCGGTGGGTCGCCGGCTATGAGCTGGACTGGGCAGGGCTTTACGACACGAAGAAGCCGCGCCGCATCGCTTTGCCCACCTATCCCTTCGTCAAGGAAAAGCATTGGGTCGAAGTCGGCGCTGCGAAACAGACTTCCGCAGCCCTGCATCCTTTGCTGCACTGGAATAGCTCCAACGTGGCGGGATTGCGTTTCAGCTCGCGCTTCGACGGCAACGAATTCTTCCTGGCCGATCATGTCGTTCAGGGCAAACCTACCTTGCCGGGCGCCGCGCAGCTGGAGATGGCCCGCTGCGCCATAGAGCGGGCGATGGCATGGCCGGGCGGTTCGTATCGTTTGAAAGACATCGTATGGATGCGACCGGTCGCAGCGGATGCGTGGCCGGTCGATGTGGATCTCGCCTTGTTTCCGGAAACGGACGGTAAGGTCGATTTCGAGATCTACCGCGATGGCGATGGCGAAGAGCCCGTGGTGTACACCCAGGGCACCGTGACGAAGCTCGTCTCCGCGCAGCCGGCTCCGCATGATCTCGAAGATCTGCGCAGAAGCTGCATACGTGCCCATTTGAGCGCGGAACAGTGCTACGCCGCTTTTGACCAGGCGGGTTTGAGCTATGGCCCAGGACATCGCAGCCTGATCGAGCTGTTCGTGGGAGACCAACAGGCCTTGGCGCGTATCGCCTTGCCGGAAGCGCTGCGCGCATCGGCAGGCAGCTACGTGCTGCATCCCAGCTTGCTGGACGCCGCCCTGCAGGCAGCCATCGGCATGCGCGAAGGGGAGCGGGACGCGGGCGAGAAAAGCCTGCTGTTGCCGTTTGCGCTCGGTGAACTGGAGATCCTTGCACCGTGCACGCCGCAGATGTGGGCGGTCATCCATCGCCGTGCCGGCGGTGCGATGCAGAAGTTCGACATCGATCTATGCGACGAGAAGGGCGCCGTCTGCGTCCGTCTCAAAGAGTTCTGCGTACGTGCGGCGGCAGCAGAGGCGGTCGAAGCGCCTTCGCGTACGGCCTTGTTGTCCCCGGAGTGGCGCGAAGCGCCGGCCGTGGGAGCGGAAACCTTCTCGCGGCGCGTGGTGTTCTTGTGCGGCGTCGCCGATGCGCCGCAGCCGCAGACTCCCGGAGTCGAGTTCCATGTCGTCAACGCCGAAGACGATCTGGCGCAGGCTTTCGAAGCCACGACCTGTCTCCTGTTGGAAAAGATCCAGGCGCTCTATGGCTCGCCGGGCCGGCACCTGATCCAGATCGTGGTGCCGGATGAGGGTGTCGGCATGGCGTGGTCCGGTCTCGGCGGCATGCTGCGCTGTGCTCATCTGGAAAACCCGAACATCGTGGGCCAGGTGATCGCTGTCGAGCGCGGACAGGACATCGCTCGCGTGCTCGCCGAGCATGGCGCCGGTGATTCGCCGCAGATGCGCTACGTCGCAGGCAAGCGCATGGCGCTGGCCTGGAGCGAGTTGTCGCAGGCGACGCATGTCTCATCGCCCTGGAAAGATCGTGGCGTCTACCTGATCACCGGCGGCGCCGGTGGATTGGGCCTGATTTTCGCCCGCGACATCGCCAGTCGTGCGAAGAATCCCGTGCTGATCCTGGCTGGTCGTTCGCCGGCTACCGAGGCGACGCTCGCGGGTATCCAGGAACTCGAACGATGGGGCGCGGTAGTGCGATACCGCGAGGTGGACGTGGGCGATGCCGCCAGCGTTACGCATCTGGTGCAAAGTATCCACGACGAGTTCGAAAGTTTGGACGGCATCCTCCACGCCGCCGGTGTATTGCGCGACAGTTTCATGGTCAGGAAGACCGCGCAGGAAGTGCGCGAGGTGCTTCGCGCCAAGGTGGCCGGCCTGATCAACCTCGACCTGGCCAGCCGGGGCATGGCGCTGGATAGCTTCATCTGCTTCGCATCGACCTCGGGTGCGCTGGGCAACGTGGGGCAGGCCGATTACGCGGCGGCCAATGCCTTTATGGACGGCTATATGACGTACCGGGCCGATCTGGTGCGCCAAGGGGATCGCCGCGGCCGCACGCTCTCGCTCGACTGGCCCTTGTGGGAAGAGGGCGGCATGCAGGTCGACGCCGCGACCCGTCGCGCCATGACCCAAGACACCGGCCTGGTTCCGCTCCGTTCCGACAGCGGCCGCGAGGCCTTGGCGCATGCATGGGCCAGCATGGCGCGAAACCGGCCGCTGCACCGGAGGCCGTCAAAGCCGCCGCGCCGGAAAACATCTCAGGGGATTTGCAGGATAAGTCCGTCCGCTACTTCGTGCGCCTGCTGGCAAGCACCTTGAAGCGCCCGGCGCACAGCATCGACGCCCATGCGCCGATGGAAGCCTACGGCATCGATTCCATTCTCGTGATGGAGCTGACCCGGACCCTGGAGCAGGTATTCGGATCGCTTTCCAAGACACTGCTTTTCGAATACCAGACCATCGCCGCGCTGGCCGGCTACTTTATCCAGCACCACCGCCCGCGCTTGGGCGAACTGCTGGGTGAAACCCCGGCTGACGCTCCCGTTGTGGAGCCGGCAAGTAACGAGGCGCCGCCAGAAGCCATCGTGGCACCGTTAAGTCGGCGCCCTCGTTTCGGAACGCAGGACAGCCGCTTCCAGGGCGGGAAACCCGACGATGCGCTCCGCTCCGCTCCGATCACGGCGGCCGGCGACACGGGAGCGATCGCAATCATCGGCCTGTCGGGACGTTATCCGCAGGCTGGCGACATAGAGACGTTCTGGTCGAACCTGAGCGGCGGCAAGGACAGCATCACCGAGATCCCGCTGGAGCGCTGGGACTGGCGGCGTTACTACGACGCGGATCGCAGCAAGGTCGGGACCACCTATAGCAAGTGGGGTGGATTCCTGGATGGGGTAGACCAGTTCGACCCGCTGTTCTTCAACATCTCGCCGCGAGAAGCGGAGCTGATGGATCCGCAGGAGCGCTTGTTCCTCGAATGCGTGCACGGCGCGATGGAAGACGCCGGATATACGCGCGAGAGCGTGACGCGGCATGCCGGTGCCGGCCAGGAAGGCAGCGTCGGCGTCTTCGTAGGCGTGATGTATGAGGAGTATCAGCTGTACGGCGCGCAGGCGCAGGCGCGCGGCCAGAATGTGGCGCTGCTCAACAGCGCGGCGTCGGTGGCGAACCGGATCTCGTACTACTGCAACTTCCACGGTCCGAGTCTGGCGCTGGACACGATGTGCTCGTCGTCGCTGACGGCGATTCATCTGGCCTGCCAGAGCTTGCGGCAGGGTGGTTGCGCGGTGGCGATCGCCGGCGGTGTGAATGTATCGATCCACCCGAACAAATACCTGATGCTGGCGCAGGGTAAGTTCATCTCCGGCAAGGGACGTTGCGAGAGTTTCGGCGAAGGTGGCGAAGGTTATGTGCCGGGCGAAGGCGTGGGCGCGGTGCTGTTGAAGCCGCTGTCGCAGGCCATTGCCGATGGCGATCATATTTACGGCGTGATCAAGGCCACTGCAATTAATCACGGGGGCAAGACCAACGGCTACACCGTGCCGAACCCGAACGCGCAGGCGCAGGTGATCGAGCGGGCATTGCGCGAAGGCGGCGTGGATGCGCGCGCGATCAGCTATATCGAGGCGCACGGTACCGGAACCAGCCTGGGCGATCCGATCGAGATCGCGGGACTGAGCAAGGCTTTCGGCCACTGGACGCAGGACAAGCAGTACTGCGCGATTGGCTCGGCCAAATCGAATATCGGTCACTGCGAAAGCGCGGCGGGCATCGCCGGCGTCACCAAGGTGTTGCTGCAGCTGAAGCACCGGCAGTTGGCGCCGAGCCTGCACTCCAGCGTGCTGAATCCGAACATCGACTTCGCCGGCACGCCGTTCGTGGTGCAGCAGACGCTGACGCCGTGGGCGCGGCCGACGCTGGAGAAGGACGGCGCGAAGCGGACGTATCCGCGAATCGCGGGCATCTCCTCGTTCGGCGCGGGTGGGGCGACTGCGCATGTGGTGATCGAGGAATACGAAGCGCCGGTGCGCACGGAAATGGCCGGCAATGGTCCGTCGCTGGTGGTGCTGTCGGCACGCAATGAGGAGCAGTTGCAGCAGCAGGTGGCGCGACTGTCAGCGTTCCTTGATGCGCGGCAAGCAGACGCCACGCTGCGTTTGGCCGACCTGGCTTACACGTTGCAGGTCGGCCGCGAGGCAATGGACGAACGCCTGGGCATCGTGGCGCGCACGCTCGGCGAACTGCGGGCAAAACTGGTCGCGTATCTGGATGGCGACACCGGGCTCGAGGACGTCTATCGGGGCCAGGTGAAGCGGACGAAAGAAGCGCTCACGGCGCTGGCCGGCGACGACAGCATGGACACCCTGCTGGTCGCCTGGCTTGCACAGGGCAAGCACGGCAAGTGGCTTGACCTATGGGTGAAGGGGTTGCCGGTGGCCTGGGAGAAGCTGTACGGCGAGACGAAGCCGCGCCGCATCAGTCTGCCGACCTATCCGTTTGCGCGCGAGCGCTACTGGATCGACACCGATGCGGCACCAGGCATCGAGATAGCGACAGCGAGCGCGGCGCTGCATCCGCTCGTGCATCGCAATACCTCGAATTTTTCGGTGCAACGTTTCAGTTCGCATTTCAGTGGCGAGGAATTCTTCCTGGCCGATCACGCAGTGCGTGGCCTACGGGTGCTTCCGGGCGTGGCGCAGTTGGAAATGGTGCGCCGGGCCGTGCGTGAGGCGCTCGAAGACGATGGCACTTTGCAATTGCGGGATATTGCCTGGCTGCGCCCCGTGGTGGTCGGGACGGAAGGGCTGGACCTGCATATCGCGCTGATGCCGCAAGAGGACGGCGGCATCGGTTTCGAGCTGTATAGCGATGCTGAAGACGGCGATACCGTGCGTTATAGCGAGGGCCTGGTGACCGCCATCGCCGATGCGTCGGCGACTATGGCGGCACACGACCTTGCTGCTTTGCGTGAGCAAAGCACCGCTTCCAGGAGCGCGGCACAGTGCTACGCGCAGTTCGAACAGATGGGCCTGCACTACGGCCCGACCATCCAGGGTCTGGGCGAGCTGTTCGTCGGCACGCAGCAGGTGCTGGCGCGGATCATCTTGCCAGCGGCCATGCAGGCAACGCAGGACGATTACGTGCTGCATCCCAGCCTGCTGGATGCCGCGCTGCAGGCCACCCTCGGATGGATATTGGCGGCCGATGGCGCCCATGAGTCCACCCTGTGGCTGCCTGCCGCCCTGGGTTCGCTGGAGATGCTGGCGCCATGCGCCACCGACATGTGGGCGGTCGTGCGGCGCAGCGCTGGCGACGCCATGGACGAAGCATCGCAAAGGTTCGACATCGATCTTTGCGATGAAACGGGCGCGGTATGCATACGTTTCCGCCAGCTTGAGTTGCGCTTGGCGAAGACCATCGCCGAGTCCGGGAAATCGTTACAAACGCTATTGATGATCCCCTCGTGGGAAGCGCGGCCCGTCGCCCATCGTCATGCAGCGAGTCCTGTGTTCGCACAGCGCCGCGTGTTGTTGTGCGGCGTGAATGCCGCAGACGCCGATCGCGTACAGAGGCAGATACCGGACGTGGTCCAACTGGGTGCTGTCGTCGGCGGCGATCTATCGCAGCACTATGAAGCGGCGGCCGTGGCGCTGCTGGAGCAGCTCCAGGGGTTGAGCAGTCAGCCAGGACAGCAGCTGATCCAGGTGGTGGTGCCGTGTAACGGCGAAGGCGCCTTGCTGGCAGGGTTGAGCGGGATGCTGCGCACGGCGCAACTGGAGAATCCGCGCCTGTCCGGTCAGGTCATCCAGGTCGAAGCCGGCCAGGACATCGTGCAGGCGCTGGCCGAAAATCGCGACAGCCTTGCCGCGCACATCCGTTATGTCGGCGGTGTACGCCAGGTCGCCGGCTGGGCCGAGTACACGCAGGCGACTGAGGCGCGCGCGCCATGGAAGCCGCAGGGTGTCTACCTGATCACCGGTGGCGCCGGTGGCCTGGGCCTGATCTTCGCGCGCGAGATCGCGCGGCAGGCGAAAGGCGCCACGCTGATCCTCACCGGGCGTTCGGCGCTGGACGAACGCATCCAGGCGCGCGTGCGCGAGCTGGAAACCCTGGGCGCGGTCGTGCGCTATCACGCGGTGGATGTCGCCGATAAGGCCGCCGTGATGCGGCTGGTGCGCAGCCTTCCGGAAGACTATGAAAGCCTCGACGGCATCATCCACAGCGCCGGCGTGGTGCGCGACAGTTTCCTGATCCGCAAGACGCCGGCGCAGCTGCGCGAGGTGTTCAGCGCGAAGGTGGCCGGCACGCTGAACCTGGATGAGGCAAGCGCGGATCTGGCGCTGGATTGCTTCATCGTCTTCTCCTCGATCACCGGCGCGATCGGCAATGTAGGCCAGGCCGACTACGCGGCGGCGAACGCGTTCATGGATGCGTTCGCCAACTACCGCAGTGACCTGGCGAGCCGGGGCCTGCGCCATGGCCGCACGTTGTCGATCAACTGGCCGCTGTGGGCCGATGGCGGCATGCAGGTCGATGACGCGACGCGGCAGTATCTGTTGCGGGAAATCGGCATGACGCCATTGCGCACCGCCAACGGTTGCGCGGCATTGGCCCAGGCCTGGTCGAGCAGTGCGCCGCAGGTCCTGGTGGTCGAAGGCCTGCCGCAGCGGCTGAAAGCCACGTTGTCGATGAAGGACGCGCCAGCCGAACCGGTTGCTGTTGCAGTCGAGGCGAACAGCGCGGGCTCCGTGGCCGAACACCTGCACGAGAAGACGGTGCGCTACCTGGTGCGTACCTTGTCGTCGACGCTGAAATTGCCGGCGCAGAAGATCGATGCCAGCGCACCACTGGAAACGTACGGCATCGATTCCGTCATGGTCATGGATCTGACCGCCAAGCTGGAAAAGGTCTTTGGCTCGCTGCCGAAGACGCTGTTCTTCGAATACCAGACCATCGCCGCGCTGTCCGACTATTTCCTGAAACAGCATCGCGCCGCCTTGGTCGAGCTGCTCGGCGAAAAGGCGAATGTCGCCGCGCCGGCTGCCGTGGTGAAACCTCGCGACAGTGTGCGGGCCGCATCGGTCCTGCAGCAGCGCTCGCGGTTTGCCTTGCGCCATGCGTCGCCCGCGAACGAGGCGATCGCGATCATCGGTCTGTCAGGACGTTATCCGCAGGCCGGCGACATCGAGACGTTCTGGTCGAACCTGAGCGGCGGCAAGGACAGCATCACCGAGATCCCGCTGGAGCGCTGGGACTGGCGGCGTTACTACGACGCGGACCGCAGCAAGGTCGGCACCACCTATAGCAAGTGGGGCGGGTTCCTGGATGGGGTAGACCAGTTCGATCCGCTGTTCTTCAACATCTCGCCGCGGGAAGCGGAGCTGATGGACCCGCAGGAGCGCTTGTTCCTCGAATGCGTGCACGGCGCGATGGAAGACGCCGGATATACGCGCGACAACTTGGCGGACGGGCAGGATGGCAACGTCGGCGTATTCGTGGGCGTGATGTACGAGGAGTACCAACTCTACGGTGCGCAGGCGCAGGCCCTTGGGCAAAACGTGTCGGTGTCCAATAGCTCGGCATCGATCGCCAACCGCATTTCGTACTACTGCAACTTCCATGGCCCGAGCCTGGCGCTGGACACGATGTGCTCGTCGTCGCTGACGGCGATCCATCTGGCCTGCCAGAGCCTGCGTCAGGGCAGCTGCGCGGTGGCGATCGCGGGTGGCGTGAACGTATCGATCCACCCGAACAAATACCTGATGCTGGCGCAAGGCAAGTTCATCTCCGGCAAGGGGCGCTGCGAGAGTTTTGGCGAGGGTGGCGAAGGTTATGTGCCGGGCGAAGGCGTCGGCGCGGTCTTGCTCAAGCCGCTCGCACAGGCGATCGCCGATGGCGACCATATCTACGGCGTGATCAAGGCCACCGCGATTAATCACGGCGGCAAGACCAACGGCTACACCGTACCCAACCCGAAT
>NZ_JAPDPE010000164.1 GCF_026283955.1 Dyella silvatica
GCATGGTCGTATAGCAACACCGGCTATAACCTCGCGGCCATTATTGTTCAGCGGGTCAGCGGATCCACCTTCGTCGATTTCACCCGCGAGCATGTGTTTGTTCCACTAGGCATGACGCATACGCAATGGCGTGATGATTTCCGCCGCGTGGTGCGGGATCGGGCGATCGCTTATCGCCGCGTGTCCGACGGGGTCTACGAGCAACTGATGCCGTTTGAAAACACCTACGGGCATGGCAGCCTGTTGACCACCGTCGGCGACTTGCTGATCTGGAACAAGGCACTGGACGAAGGACGCCTCGGCGCTACCGTCACCACGGCATTGCAGACCCGCACCTTGCTTTCGAACGGCAAGCCCACGGTTTACGCGCGAGGTTTGTTTGAGCGCAACGACCACGGTACGCGCAAAATTTTCCATGATGGGGCCACGGCGGGTTACCGGGCCTGGCTGGGCCGTTATCCTGACCAACATGTATCCATCGCCATCTTGTGCAACGCGGACGATGCGTCCACCTCTAAGCTCGCGCAGGCAGTGGCCGATCTTTATCTGCCTAGAACAAAACCTGCGCGCAGCACTTTCACATCCACCCCGCCTGCGCGTCTCGCCGGCCTGTATGCGAGCGAGCGCGATGGATCGCCACTGCAGCTGAGCTTCCACGATAAACGTTTGCAGACCGACACCGGCTTTACCCTGTTGGCGGGAGCGGGCGACACCTTGGCCTTCGAACGAAGCGATGGCACGATCGCCACGACCGGCGCCATGCTCCCTGACGGCCGTTTTCGCATCGATGCCGAGGGCGACGCTACCGTCTACGTTCGAACAAAAGCCTATGTGCCGACGCCGGCCGATCTCGCCCGCATCGCTGGCCGTTTTCATAACGAAGAGGTACCGGTGACCTATCAGATAACCGCCGTGGCGGGCGGGCTCAATGTCGTCGCCGAAGGTCGTCCAGGTAAGAACCATGTGTTCTTGCCCGTCTATTCCGACGCCTTTGGCTCCGATGACATGATACTTCGCCCGGTGCGCGACCACGACGGTAACGTAACTGGCATTCGCATCTCCGCTGACCGGGTCTGGAACCTGCCCTTCGATCGCCTGCCCTAAGCAGCCCTCCATATCGATTCATAGAGAAAGCCATGGCCTTCCTTGGCAGGGTCGATACATGCCTATCTGGCAACGCGATAGCTGAAGGACATGGAGCTATGCGGCGGCCATGGCGACTGTCCTGCCAGCAGCACGATCACGTAGCCATAGGAAGGGGCGTTCGACCAGGTAGTGCAAAATCGCGGCAGCGACCAGAGCCACCAACGCACAACACGCAAACGTCAGAATGCCATGATGATCGACGGATGCAGGCAGGTGTTTTGACGCCAGCTTGAGCACCGCCTTGTGGCTTAGGTAGATGCTGTAGGAAATGGCTGCCATCCAGGATGCGCCCGGCACGCGTAGCTTGGCCAGCACGCCAGCGGGACTCGCGGCGGAAACGACGAGCAAGGCCAGTCCAAGCGATAAGATGGGGAACCCTGCGACACATGCGGCAAAAGTTAGCGTGTCGCGAAATACCCACGACACGAGGCCGACCGTGGCAGCTCCCAACAGGGCGAGCACATTCGGGTACCGCTGTATCCGTTCCCACTGCGCTGTCCGGTAGACACTCAAGACGGCCAACGCGACACCGGCGAGCAGACCGTCAAGGCGTGCGTAACTGGGATAGTAGATAAGCTCCATGTAACGGCGACCATCCATTTCCCACTGACCATTACCGTCAGATGCAAGCGCCGATGATTGCCACCAGGCAAATCCTCGCCATGCCAGGCCGAACACGACGACGCCGAGAAAGATGGCGCACAGACGCCGCACGTTGGCTCGCGGGGCGATGGCCATGACCGCAACAGGGAAGATCAGGTAGAAGTGTTCCTCGACGCACAACGACCAGGCAGACGAGAACGCATGCATGGCACGTTGGTCGACGAAAAGATTCATCGTGAATGTCAGGAATTGCCAGAGCGGCTGAATCGCCTCTTGCTCACGCAGGGACGGAAAGCCGAAATAGAGCCCGACCACAGTGAGATAGGCCGGCAAAATTCGATAGGCACGCTGCCTATAGAAACCTTTCAGATCGACATGACCCTCATGCTTGAAGCGCATAAGGACCTGCCGACCTATCAGATAACCACTGAGGACGAAGAAGAGGTCGACACCCATCCAACCGAACTCTTGAATCCAGCCGAATCCCTCGCCCATTCCCCCGGCAACCCAAGCGTGGGTGCATATGACAGAGACGATGGCTGTGGCGCGTAGTAAATCAAGACCGGGGATCCGGTGCATAGATGGCTTCCCTGCTGTGGCGCGGAAGAATAGCCAGTTTCATACCGACGTGCAGGTCAGGCTCGGTGGTTCCGCATACGTTCTGCTGATCACCTTCGTGGGCGCCAACACTAGAAAATTACTCATGGCGAGCGTGGCTTTCCTCACACGGTTTTCCGCTGGGGCAGCGATAACGGCATAGCCAAAGAGTGCGGTCCCGCGACTTCAAGGTAGCTCACTGGCTGCTGCAAGCATCAAGGCCGTACCGTCGCTGACAGAAGCTGGGCCGGGCAGCCAGCGCGGCAAGACATCGGCAATGGAATGGTCCGCTTGCAACTACGGCCTCAATCGATCGATACCGCTGTACTGGATCACCCCAACCCACCGTTGCCGCTCAGCTAGCCGGCAGCTTGAAGTAGTGGTGCTCTTGATGGCGATGAGTCAGGGCTTATTGAGGCAGGTGAAGAACTTCGCGTTCCGCCGTTTGGCGAGGAAGTAGCCCGTCCATAGCGGACAAAAACGGGAAAGGATAAAGATTCACGTCTTTCCCGTCCCAGTATCTTAGCGCACCGGGGGCTTGCAACAAGCCCCCGGTCATGCCGCCCAATCCGCAGCCGAAACGTCTGAACCTACGGGGCTGGGGAGTAGCGCAATGCATAGGCCGTTATCGAAATACAGGTCGCACGGGGGCATCAAGCCGATGACTGAACTCGCGCCGCGGTTACCGACCCTTGCTGTCGCTGGATGTAACGCGCGTCTGGCGAGTGCTGGCATGCCGACCGGAGCATGGCAATGACCGAACATGCGGTGATCATCGTTGGAGCAGGCCCGACCGGGCTGATGTTGGCGGGCGAGTTGGCGCTCGCAGGCATCGACGTGGCGATAGTCGAGCGGCGCGCCAGCCAGCAGCTCGCGGGCTCACGCGCAGGTGGCCTGTCTTCACGCTCCATCGAGGTATTCGATCAGCGCGGTATCGCGGAGCGCTTCCTCGCCGAGGGGCAGCTGGCTCAGGTCGCCGGGTTCGCCGCGACCCGGTTGGACATCAGCGACTTCCCCACGCGGCACCCCTACGGGCTTGGACTGTGGCAAAACCATATCGAACGCATCCTGGCCGGCTGGGTGACGGAGCTAGAGGTGACGATTTATCGCGGATGTGAGGTTGCCGGTTTCACACAAGACGACAGCGGCGTCGAGGTCGCGCTGTCCGACCGCCCATCGTTGCGCGCGCAATATCTCGTCGGCTGCGACGGAGGACGCAGCCTGATCCGCAAAGCAGCCGGCATCGACTTCCCCGGCTGGGATCCCACGATGAGCAACCTCATCGCCGAGGTCGAAATGACCGAAAAGCCGCCGCTGGGAATTCACCACACGCCCCTCGGCGTCCATTCCTTCGGTAGGGCGGAGTATGAGATCCGTGATGGCGAGGTGATCTACAAAGAGGTCGGTCCGATACGGCTCATGCTGCCCGAAGACCACGTCGGCGCCGCCACCGAACCTACCCTGCGCGATCTCAGCAAGACGCTGATCGCCGTATGCGGAACCGACTACGGGGTTCACAGCCCCAGCTGGATCTCCAGGTTCACCGACATGACCCGGCAGGCTGCCAGCTATCGCGAGCGACGCGTACTGTTGGCCGGCGACGCTGCCCACGTGCACTCGCCCATCGGTGGACAAGGCCTCAACACCGGTGTGCAGGACGCGGTCAATCTCGGATGGAAACTGGCGCAAGTCATCAAGGGCACCGCCGCGGAAAATTTGTTGGATACCTACCATGCCGAGCGCCACCCGGTTGCCGCCCGTGTGCTGCAGCATACGATGGCGCTGATGGTGCTTCACCGCACCGACGAACGCACAGCGGCACTGCGCGACACCATGGCCAGGCTGCTTAAGATGGACGAGCCGCGCAAACACATGGCCGCGGAGATGTCTGGCCTGGGCATTCATTACGATCTCGGCGAGGGACACCCATTGCTCGGACGCCGTATGCCCGATCTGGACCTGATCACCGCCAACGGCCCACGGCGGGTCTTCAGCTTGCTGCACAAGGCCCGGCCGGTACTGCTTAATCTCGGTGAGCCCGACAGCATCGATATCAGTCCATGGGCAGCGCGGGTCCAGTCGATCGACGCCGAATACATGGGAGCGTGGGAGCTGCCGGCACTCGGGGCTGTCACGGCCCCTGCTGCCGTATTGATTCGGCCCGATGGCTATGTGGCCTGGGTCGGAGCAGGCACCGACCTGGGGCTTGTGCATGCGCTAACCAGATGGTTCGGGCCGCCAGTCGCAACATAGCGCGCAGGCCTTCAAGATCATCCGGGCGGCGCGCTCACAGCCTTCGGCGAGGGCGCCGCCCATAGCCGCCTTAACGTGCGGGAAGCCAGCCAAGCCCGAGGCTCTTTTGCAGTGACACGAAGTCTTTCAGCAGGCCGGCCTGCCCCTCGACGAGGTTTTGCTGGGCGGAAAATTGCGCGCGCTGCGTATCCAGCAGATCGATCAGTGAGGAGGCGCCCGCGCGGTAGCGCTGCTGCATCAATGTCGCGGAGCGATCGGCGGAGGCTTCGATCAGCCGCAAGCGAGTCACGCTATCGCGTTGATGACCATAGCGGGATAGCGCGTTATTGGCGTCCTGCAACGCAGCGAGCACAGTCTGCGCGTAGCGGGCTTCGGCTTCGTCGCGGCTCGCTTCGGCTTGGCGAATGCCGCTGCGCGTGCGCCCGAAGTCAAACGCGTTCCATTGCAGATAGGGAACGCCAAGCCAGGTGAGCGAGCCCTTTTTCGTCAGGTGGCCAGGATCGGCGGCGTTGGCGCCGACGAAACCCAACATCGTCACCTTGGGAAACAGATCGGCAGTGCGTTCGCCGATCTGCGCGCTGCTCGCGGCAAGCCGACGTTCGGCGGCGCGAATGTCCGGGCGCTGCTGCAACATGCTTGCCGGATCGTCGATAGGCACTGCCTCAGGCAGCACGGGCAACGGCGCAGGCGCCGACAATTGGCGGTCGAGCGCGCCAGGCGCCTGGCCGGTGAGCACAGCGAGTTGGTCCAGCGACTCGGTGATCTGCTCGTCCAGTGGAATGAGTGTCGCGCGGGTGTTTTCCACTTGCGTGGTTTGACGTTCGACATCGGCATCGCCGGCAACGCCACGCGCACGTCGCTGCTGGATCAAGACCAGCGTTTGTTGTTCGAGTTCGGCCGATTGATGGGCCAAGGTCAAGCGCTGCTGCTGATCGCGCAGGCTAATGTATGCCTGGGCCACCTCGGCGGCCAATGACACCTGCGTATCGGCGAGATCGGCACCAACAACGTCGGCCTGGGCCGAGGCAGCCTCGATCGCACGGCGTGTACCGCCGAACAGGTCGATTTCCCACGATGCGTCGAAGCCGGCAGTATACAGCTGCAACGGCCCTCGCCCCGGCGACGTCGATGAGTTGTTATGGCCCTGCGAGGTTTGCAGGCCGGCAAGATTCGGCTCGCGCATGCGTAGTGCCGCCGCATCGGCGGACACCTTGGGCAAGGCATCGGCACGCTGTTGTTGAAGTTGCGCGCGCGACTCGCGCAGGCGCGCCTGCGCGGCTTGCAAATTCTGGTTCTGCGCCAGCGCCGCATCGATCAGGGCAGTTAGTTGCGCATCATGCAGCGTGCTCCACCATGAGCGAGGCGCGACCGCTGATGTGATGCCCGTCGCCGGTGCGCGAACAAAGGTATTGGCCTGCCCTGCAGCGCCGGCCGCGTCCGGCGCACCGCGATAGTCAGGGCCAACGGTACACGCCGCAAGCGAGGCGAGCAGCGCAAAGAACAGGACGCGCGAAGCACATGAAACGCATGTATGCATGACTGAAGTCCTTAGTGACCCGTAGCGGCTGGCGCACCATAGCTGGGCGTCTTAAGCAACAGCGCGAGTGGCATGCAGCACACCAGCGCGATGCCAAGTAGATAGAAAACTTCGGAATAGGTGATCACCATCGCTTGCTGCTGGATCTGCGCGGCAAGTTGACCGAGCGCACGCATCTTCGCGTAGGCCATATCACCTGTTCGCGCAAACCAGCCAGCCGCGTAGGCGGCAAGACGTTCCTGGCCGAGCACCGAATTGGCGGTCAATGATTCGCGGATGGCCGCGACATGAAACGTATTGCGGCGGTCGATCACCGTACCGATAACAGCCAGGCCAATCGAGCCGCCGAGATTGCGCGCCATGTTGTAAACACCGGCGGCGTCGCCGGCCTCCTCCCGCGCTACCGCGGCCATGGACGCCTGATTCAAGGGCATGAACACCAGCATTTGGCCGGCACCGCGAACCAGCTGCGACCAGAAGAAATCATGGCCGACGCTTTGCGCGGTCAAATGGATATCCAGCATGCAGCTCACCACGAAACACATCAGGCCGGTGATCACCATGATTCGAAAATCGACCTTGCCCAGAAGCCGTGGAAGCAGCGGCATCATCAAAAACGCCGGTACACCGGAGAGCAGCATCACCCAGCCTGATTGTTCCGCGTTGTATCCGGCGATCAAGCCAAGGAATTGCGGTATCAGATAAATGACCGAATAGAACACCGCACCGACCACCAGCACGATTAAAATGACACTGGCGTAGCGCGGATTTTTCAGCAGGCTCAAGCGCATCACCGGTCTCTTGGCGGTGAACTGAGAAACAGCGATCAGCACCATGCCGGCCAACGACAACACACTTAACCAAACGATCATGCTGGACTCGAACCAGCGCTCGCGCTGACCTTCTTCCAACACCACCGTCAACGAGCTGAGGCCGGCCGAGAGCCCGGCAATGCCCAGCCAATCGGCTTGTTTAAGCGCATCCCATTGCGGATGATCGGGCGGCAGGCCGAGTAACAACAAGGCGATCAAACCGATACACACGGGCAAGTTAATGAAAAAACACCAGCTCCAACTGATGTTTTCAGTCAACCAGCCGCCCAGCACCGGCCCCAGCAGTGGGCCGAGCAACACGATCAAACCAAAAATCGTCATGCCGATCGGTAACTGCGACAGCGGCAAACGGCTGCGGATGATGGTTTGGCCGGTCGGGATCATCGCGCCGCCGGTCAGGCCCTGGCCGATGCGGCCGATGATCATGGCCGTCAAGGTATGCGACAAGCCACACATCATCGAAAACAGGATAAACAAGATCGCGCCGCCGAGCAGAAACTTGCGCAAACCAAATACCCGCGTCAGCCAGGCGGCCAGCGGAATAATCACGATTTCCGACATCAGATAACCGGTCGAAATCCAGGTACCCTCGGTACCCGTGGCACCGATTTCGCCCTGGATCTGCGGCAACGCCGAATTGGTGATCGAGATGTCGAGGGTAGCCATCAACGCGCCGAGCGAACCGGCAGCCACAGCAATCCAATCCGCGGCACTGGCACGCTCGGGGTGGCTAGCCGGCATGGCAGCCGTCTCAGCCATGATGGTCGCCTGCTGTCGCCACGGCCTGGTCGTTGTGCGTCGGGCGCGTATCCACGTCTACCGTCACCGATAGCCCGGGAACCAGCAAGGTGCGTGTCTGCGCATTCGTGTCGATGCGAATCCGCACCGGCACACGCTGCACGATCTTGGTGAAATTGCCAGTCGCGTTTTCCGGCGGCAGCAACGCGAACTGGGAGCCGGTGCCAGGCGCAAAACTGTCGACCACGCCGTGCAGATCCCCATCCGACCATGCATCGACATGCAGGCTTGCAGGCTGGCCGGCTCGCATGCGGCCGACCTGGGTCTCCTTGAAGTTGGCCGTGAGATAAATGCTCTGCACCGGCACCACGGTCATCAGCCGTGTACCCGGCTGGGCGAACTGCCCGACACGTACGGTGCGATCTCCGATGCGGCCACTAAGCGAGCTGCGAATCAAGGTATCTTGCAGATCGAGCTGCGCTTGCTGCGCGGACGCCTGTGCCGCCTCCAGCTGTGCCTTCGCCTGTGCGAGCTGGGCGTCAAGATCGGCCATTCGCGCTTGTGCCTGGTCCAGCGCCGCGGTGTCGGCGGCCAGTGTTGCGCGCGCCTGGTCGCGATTGGTCGTCAGCACCGATAGCTGATCGCCGCTTTCGGCACCCGTCGTCGCCAGTGGTCCATAGCGCCGCACCTCCTCTTCGGTGTGGCGACTGTTCACCGCCGCCACCTGTTGCTGCGCCCTCGCCTGTTCGATCGCGGCTCGCTGCTGGGGAATGCCTGCTTGCGCGCGCAGGATATCTGCCTTGCGCGCATCGATCGTGGCCTTGGCTTGATCCAGCGCAGCCTGGTACTGGCGACTATCCAGCCGCACCAGCGGATCGCCGGCCTTTACCGACACGTTATCGCCGACATAGACGTCGGTGATATAGCCACTGACTTTCGGGGCGATGGTGACGCTGTCGGCCTGCAGGTAGGCATCGTCCGTGCTCTGGATAAAACGGCCGACCAGCCACCAGTAGGCGAGGGCCAATACCGCCGCGATGGCCAGCACCACCCCGGCGGGCAGCAGAAAGCGGCGTATTTTGGACGGGCGCGCCGGCGCAACGGCAGCGCCTTTCGAGGCATCGGCGTCCGATGCGGATCCAGTCATAGCAGGCATGC
>NZ_JAPDPE010000165.1 GCF_026283955.1 Dyella silvatica
GCATTACTAATGCCGAGCTGGCCGAGCGGGTCAGTTTGTCCTCATCGGCCTGCTTGCGCCGGCTGCAGCGGCTGGAGGCCGAGGGCATCCTCACCGGCTATAGCGCTCAGGTCGATCCGCAGGCCGTGGGTCTGGGCCTGCAGGCTTTTGTGCGCGTGCGCCTGAGCAAGCATGAAAGTGTCGCGGTGGAGCGCTTTGCCGAGCAGGTGAATGGCTGGGACGAGGTGGTCGCCTGTTATGCCCTGACCGGCGATATGGATTACCTGATGCATATCTATGTCACCGACCTCGAGCACTTCTCTCGCTTCGTGCTCGACCGGCTGCTCAATGCCACCGGCGTCGCCGACGTCAACTCCAGTTTTGTATTGCGCACGGTAAAGCGGTCGGCGGCGCTGCCGCTGACACAGCTAGAGCGTTGAATGAACGGCATGCCCTCCCACCACTCCATCAGGGACTCGAAAAGCCGGATCATGGGCAGCCGCGACCATGCCCGTCGATGGGATGTATGGCATAGGTTTTTCGGGGTTCTTATAACGCTAAACTAACCGGACCGATGAGTACCGATACTGTCCCCATACCCTCCCGCGATCTCCTGCGTCCGCTGCGCTATCTCTGGCGTGTGCCACTACTTTTGCTGCATGTGCTGTTCGGCGTGTTGCTGTGCACGCTGATTCTCAGCTGGAACAGACAGGCGGTGATGAAGAACGGCCGAGAGCCGCTGGCCCATCGGACCATTCGATGGTGGTCGACCGTACTGCTGCGCATCTTTGGATTGCGCTCGGTGCGGATGGGCAAGCCGCTGGCCGATCCGGTGATGTTCGTCGCCAATCACACCTCCTGGATCGACATCGAATTGCTGCATAGCCAGCGCGCGGCGTGCTTTGTCGCCAAGGCCGAGATCGCCAGTTGGCCGCTGGTCGGCTGGCTGGCCGCGTGCGGCGGCACCATTTTTCATCGTCGCGGCAACAATCATTCCTTGGCGGCGGTGATGCAGGTGATGGTTGATCGTCTCGATGGCGGTCGTTCGGTGGCGGTGTTTCCCGAGGGCGGCACCGGGCATAACGGCGTGATGCGGGTTTTCCACGCGCGTATTTTTCAGGCCGCGCTGGATGCCAATGTGGCCGTGCAACCGGTGGCCTTGCGCTTTACCCGGCATGGCCAACGAGTGATCGACGCCGGTTTCCGCGATGGCGAAAACTTCATGCAGAATTTTCTGCGCCTGCTGGGCGGACCCGCGCTGGATGCCGAGGTGCATTTCCTCGAACCGGTGCCGGCAACGCCGGATGCACGCCGCCGCATGGCCGAGTTCTCGCGCGAACGGATTGCCGCCGCGTTGGAAGGGCAGGCCGTATGACGTTGCCGCGCGGAAAGGATTTCCGTCCGCCATGGCCGCTGCGCAGTGGCCACATCCAAACCATGCTTTCCTCCAGTGGCGTACGCCGGCAACTGCTGCCGCGCGCGGCGCGCACGGTGCAGCAAGGTGCCGAAGAGGTGGTGGTGGATGGCGGCGATGGCGTGCGCCTCACCGGTGCCTATACCGCGCAGAAAGTGCAGCCACAGGCGCGTGGCCTGGCGGTGTTGTTTCACGGCTGGGAGGGCAGCGTCGATTCCACCTATGTGCTGCAAACCGGTAGCCGTCTGCTGGCGGACGGCTGGGATGTTTTCCGGCTGAACTTTCGCGATCACGGCGATAGCCATCATTTGAATGAAGCGCTGTTTCATTCGTGCCGCATCGACGAAATCGTCTATGCGCTGGCGGATATCGCCAGGCGCTGGCCGGCACAGCCGATGGTGCTGGCCGGCTTTTCGCTGGGCGGTAATTTCGCCTTGCGCGCGGCCCTGCGTGCCCCGGCGCTCAACATCCCGTTGCGCTACGCGTTGGCGGTATGCCCCATCATCGATCCGGGCGAAGGCCTGTTCTCGCTGGAAGAAGAGGCGCCGTGGTTTTACCGTGCCTATTTCATGCACAAATGGCGGCGCTCGTTGAAAGCCAAGCAGGCGGCATTTCCACAGCAGCAGTATTTCGAGTTGGCCGAACTGGATCAGGACTTGCGCGGCCTGACCGAGGCACTGGTGGTCCGGCATACCGATTTCGATTCGCTGCAGGCCTATCTGGATGGCTACTCCGTAGCCGACAGCGCGCTCAAGGCGATGCAGATCCCGGCTACGATTCTTACCGCGCGCGATGATCCGGTGATTCCGGTGGGGGCGTTCGAGCGGCTTGAACTACCGCCGAACATCGAGCTGGATATTGCCGAATTCGGTGGTCACTGCGGTTTTATCCGTGGCATGGACATGACCAGTTTCACCGATGACTACATTGCCGCGCGCTTCAACGCGATCGCTACAGATTGAGAGTGGCGCTACAGTCAGATAGCACGCCGCTGCATCCGCTCTACGACCTTGCATAGATGGACCGGGATGACCGGTTTCATCAAGCGTAAGCTCATGTGGCTGTATTTCGAGTTTCGAAAGCAGTACATCGCGATCCGCAGCAAGATCGGCAAAACCGGCGAAGGTGAGCACGCAGTCTGAGCCGAGAAGGGCCTGTTCTCCTGGGTCATCAAGCGTCTGGTTCGATGTTTGAGCACGCTAAGGCAGGCGGATATCGGCACGATGGCGACAGCATCTCGCCTGTCGGTATACGCTGGTGCATCTGCCAGGAGGAAGAAGCCATGCTCAAGTCACGATGGGTCTCGTTGATTGCGTTGCTCAGTCTGTGTTCGGCGTCGGTATTCGCGGCGCCACAACTGGACAAGCTGACCTTGCCCAAGGGCTTTCATATCGCGGTGTACTCCGATCAAGTGCCGAATGCGCGCGAAATTGCGCTGGGTGCGAAGGGCACGGTATTTGTAGGATCGAATGATGCAGGCAAGGTCTATGCGCTGACCGATAGCAGCGGCAGCGGGCACGCCGACAAAGTGCGAGTGATCGCCAGTGGCCTGCAATTGCCGGTCGGCGTGGCCTTCAAGAACGGCGATCTCTACATATCCGCTGTGAGTAAAATCCTGGTATTGCGCGACATCGAAAACCATCTCGATACGCCGCCCAAGCCGGAGATCGTCAACGACAAGTTTCCTACCGAGACGCATCACGGCTGGAAGTTCATCGCTTTCGGGCCGGACAACAAGCTTTATGTGCCTATCGGCGCGCCCTGCAATATCTGCGACAAGGGTCATGACTACGCCAAGCTGGTGCGCATGAATGCCGATGGCAGCGATCGCGAAGACGTCGCCTATGGCATTCGTAACACCGTCGGCTTCACCTGGCGGCCAGGCAATCATCAACTATGGTTTACCGACAACGGCCGCGACATGCTGGGCGACGACATGCCTAGCGACGAATTGAACAAGCTCAGCAAGGTCGGCGAGCACTTTGGTTTTCCGTACTGCCATCAAGGCGACACGCTAGATCCCGAGTTCGGCAAGGGTAAAAACTGCAAAGACTACACGCCACCGGTGTTGAAACTCGGCCCGCATGTCGCCTCGCTCGGCTTGCGCTTTTACGAAGGTAGTCAATTTCCCGCCAGCTACAAGGGCGCCCTGATCATTGCCGAACACGGCTCGTGGAACCGCAGCAAGAAGTCAGGTTATCGCGTGATGACGGTGCGCTTGAACGGTGACAAGGTAGCCTCGTATGAGCCTTTGCTCGATGGTTTTCAACAGAACGAGACCGCCTGGGGCCGCCCTGCCGATGTACAGCCATTGCCCGATGGCAGCCTGCTGGTCAGCGACGACTTGGCTGGCGCGCTATATCGAGTAACTTACTCACCCGCCAATCAGACGTCCAAACCCTAATGCCGAGCGACCGTCGAGATCTACATGACGGTAGCTGGCCATGCTTTGATAGAAGGAAGACACATGCATTTGCGTAGCGACAGTTTTCAGAACGGCCAGGCCATTCCAGCGGAGTTCGCCTTCGGCAAACTCGCCGCGCCGGTCGCCTTGTCCGACAACCAGAGTCCGCATCTGGCATGGAAAAATGCACCACTTGAAACGCGCTCATTCGTGCTGACATGCATCGATCCCGATGTACCGAGCAAGCCGGATGACGTCAATCAATCAGGGCGCACGGTACCGGCCGATCTGCCCCGGGTGGAATTTGTGCATTGGCTGATGGCGAATATCCCGGTTGAGTGCGGCGAACTGGCAGCCGGCGCCTGCAGCGAAGGTGTCATCGCGCGCGGCAAACGCGTGCCCTACGGCCCACCGGGCAGTGTGCAAGGTATCAACGATTACACCGGTTGGTTTCGCGGCGACGCCGCGATGAGCGGTGAATACCTCGGTTATGACGGCCCGTGTCCACCATGGAATGATTCGCTGCTGCATCACTATCATTTTCGTATTCATGCGCTGGATGTGGAGCGATTGGAATTGGCCGATGGTTTCAGCTTGAGCGAATTGCGTGCGGCAATGCATGGCCATGTGCTGGCGGAAGCAGAATGGGTGGGTACTTACACGCTTAACGCAGCGTTACAGGCGTAAAAAATCCGCTGGCGTAGCAGTGGCGATCTTCACGCCCGCGTGGCGCAACATATGGATGAATGGCAACCGGACGAGCCCAAGAGGGAACTCACCCGTTGGGAGAGGATGCCGCCATGCTTCACTATGCGTTGATCTTTTTGATGATCGCCATCATTGCTGCGGTATTCGGTTTCGCCGGGATTGCTGGAGCCGCCGCTGGCCTGGCCAAGATTTTATGTGTCGTGTTCTTTGTTTTCGCGGTGATTGCCTTCGTGCGCCGGACTCAATGAGCAGGCGATTCATGCTCCATAGTGTGATGACTGCTGTACAGTAAAACCCCGCTAAAGGGATCCCCCGTTACGGAGAGTCATCATGAGCAAGCCCAATGAGTCGCAGTTAGAGGCACACGAGGCCGGTGCGCACGCACGCATTGAGGAAGGTGCGGTGCAAGGCACCAAGGAAGCTGTTTCGCGCGCTGCCGACCAGGTGGAAGAAGGTTTGCATCGTGCTACCGACAAGGCCGCTCACGCTGCCACCCGCGCCACCGAAAAAGCCGCCGATGTCAGTGAGCGCAGCCGTGAGGCTTATGACGAAGCCATGGACCGCGCCGATGTATGGCTGGACAAGGCGCGCGAATATGTCCGTGAAAAGCCCGTGCAGTCGGTGGCCATCGCCTTGGGTGCAGGCTGGCTGCTCGGCCGTATTCTGCGCCGCTGATCGTCTTGATCTGAGGGCAGGGAATGCAGTCACCTGAATCTTCTAGCGACGCAGCCGCTGGCGATCCGGCAGGTGCCGCGGAGCCGTCTCAGGCACAGGCTGCGGCGCCGTCGTCGAGCATGCTGGATGAGTTTGGCCGTCTAGGCCAGGCCTTCAAACAGCTTTTTGGTGCGCAGCTGAGCTTGCTCCGCGCCGAACTCGGCTTGGCGCGCCGAGCGATTTCCTGGATGTTGGTGGCGGCGTTGGCCGCTACGGTGGCGGGTGTCGGACTGGGCTTGACCTTGCTCGGATTGATCGGGGTACTGCTGGCGAAATGGTTTGGCAGCTGGGTCGGCGCATTGGCGGTACTGGCGCTGTTGCAATTATTGTTCTTGCTGGTCGCCGTGATGTTGTTCCGTCGCTGCATGCATTGGCTGAGCTTACCGGTGACACGTAGCGAATGGGGCTCGACCATGCGTGATATCCAGCGCAAGTCCAGCTATAAAGCAGCCGAAACGAGCCGAGAGGGCGACCCGTGAGCATGTCCAGACAACTCCGCGCGGTACGAGTTGCGCGTGCGCAAGCGGCAGCGGCACGCGGTGCGCTGGTCGAACCCGCCGTCGCGTTATTGGCCCGCGGTAAGCGTCACCCCTTGAGCACAGTGGGAGTCGCAGCGGGTGCCGGCTTCGTGCTGGGCCAGCTCAATATGCATCCGCTACGCGTGCCTGGGCTGGGCGCCTTGCTTAGCGGCACGGCGGCAGAACTGGTGGCGCAGGCCACTCGACTGATTGCCGAATTTGCCAGCAATACAGCCGACGATGGCGTCGACGAATAAGCGACGCTTCTGCCTGGTGTAAGGCCTGGTGTAAGGCAAAGGCACGTCGTCAGCTGTTCGATGCCGGAAACAGCACCGCCGGATCACCTGTTAACCAGACGGTGTCGATCTTCAAGTGCTCGATCAACCACTGATCGCCTTGCTTGGATAGTTCGACCACGTAGATATTCTTCAGCAACAAGTGACGGCTGTGATCGCTGCGCGGCAGATGCTGCGCTTCGACCAGCGCGAACAGCGTGGCGTGTTCGCCGTGGTAGGCCGTGATACGTTGATTGGTAACCGTATGCGTGGTGTCCAGGTCGCGTAAGGCCGCGAATATAGTGTCCGCGATGGCCTGACGACCCTCGAATACTGGAATGACTGCCCCGAGACGTTTTGCCGGTCCGCTGAAATCGAGCTTGGCATCCGCGGTAAAGGCCGACTCAAATAACGCGCGGTCATTCAAATCCTGACCTGCAGCAAATCGGTACAGTGCGTCGATGATGTCGATGCGGTCGCTCACCGCGGTAGGCGTATGCATTAGGTTTCCAGGAAATGGGGTGGGGCGATTACCAGGCTATACGCATTTGATCGCGAAAAAATCCGCCAGTGATCGCGGTCTTCGCGGAAAGGCAGGCGGCCCAGACAATGCCGGCGGCGCCTTCGGCCACAGGCCGACCGCCATGCCCGCCCATGTCGGTAGCAACCCAGCCGGGGCACACGGCGTTGACGTAGATACCGCTGCCGCGCAGCTCGGTGGCGAGCATGCGGGTATAGCTATTGAGCGCAACCTTGGATACGCGATAGGCAGGGCAGTTATCGCTGTCGCTGGCAAGCGTGGCGCAACCACTGGACACGTTGACGATGCGACCATAGCCGTGTCGCTGCATCAGCGGCAGCATCGCTTCGCATAGGCGCCAGGCGCCAAGCAAGTTAGTGTCGAGCGCGTTGCGGACTGCGTTGATATCCACTGACGATGGATGATTGTCCATGTCAAAATAGGCGCCGGCGTTATTGACCAGGATGTCTAGACGGCCGTAGTCGGTGTCGATGCGCCTGATCAGCGCATCGACATCGTCCTGCACGGTGACGTCGAGCTTTACCGCTACCGCGTCGCCGCCGTCGCGCCTGATCAGCCGCGCGGCCTTTTCACCCGCGGCCAGCGTGCGTGAACCGAGCAATACGGTCATACCGCTGGCGGCGAGTTGCCGCGCCACCTCAAGACCCAGGCCGCGGTTGGCGCCGCTGACCAAGGCAACACGTTGCGATAGCGGTGGCTCGACGGCAAGCGCCTGGCTACGCGAGGCATGCCGTGGCGCTCGCGGAAACGGCACGGCGCTCATGGCACGGCGGTGAGCTGACTGCAATGTTCATCGGCGCAGGCTTGCCAGCCGCCGCCGATCGCCTTGTACACCGACACCGCACGCAGATTGATCGCTGCCTCGGCTTCAGCCAGCGCATCCTCGGCGCTTAGCTGGGTCCGTTCGGCATCGAGCAATTCCAGGAAATCAACCGCACCTTCGTTGTAGCGCACACGGGCCAGATCGGCCGCACGCCGGCTTTGACTGGCTTGGTCCAGCAACTTTTGCACGCGCTCACGCTGCAGGTTGAAGCCAATCAGGGCATTGTCGACATCTTCCACGGCCTGCAACACCGTGCGCTGATAGTTGGCCAGCGCCGCGTCGGCACGCGCCTCGCTGGCTTTCACGTTGGAGCGCACGCGCTGCACGTTAAGCCCGGACCAGCGAATACTTGGTGCCAGCGAGAACGCGCGCGTCGACGCGCCACCGAAATCATTGCTGCGGCCGGCGAGAAAACCGATAAAGCCGCCCAAGGTGATATGCGGAAAATAATCAGCCTTTGCCACACCGATACGCGCATTGGCAGCGGCCAGTTCACGTTCAGCGATGCGGATATCGGGTCGGCGTGTCAGCACGTCGCCGGCGTCGCCTATCGGCAGCGAGACATCGATCGGCTTGAAGCCTTTTGAGGTCAGGTCGATATCCAGCTCACCGGGTCGTTCGCCCAGCAATACGGCAAGACGGAATTCATCCGCACGCGCCTGCATTTGCAGCACCGGCAGTTGTGCTTCGACCGCGCTAAGGCGCGCATTGGCGCTGGCG
>NZ_JAPDPE010000166.1 GCF_026283955.1 Dyella silvatica
GCATGGGCGTCGACCCGCTCGGCGGTGCCGGGGTGAATTACTGGGCGCCGATTGCCGAGCGCTACAAGCTCGATCTCACCGTGGTCAGCAAGGAAGTCGACCCGCAGTTCGCCTTCATGACGCTGGACTGGGACGGCAAGATCCGCATGGACCCATCGTCGTCGTACGCGATGCAACGGCTGATCGGTTTGAAGGACACTTACGACGTCGCCTTTGCCTGCGATACCGACCATGATCGTCATGGTGTGGTTACCCGCAGCCACGGCCTGATGGAGCCTAATCACTATCTGTCGGTACTAATCGATTACCTGTTCCAACACCGGCCGCAGTGGAACACACAGGTGGCGATCGGCAAGACCGTGGTAAGCACCGCGCTAATTGACCGCGTGGTCAAACGGCTCGGACGCCGGCTATACGAAGTGCCGGTCGGTTTCAAATGGTTTTCGCCGGGATTATTCGACGGCTCGCTGGGTTTCGGCTGCGAAGAGAGCGCAGGCGCCTCGTTGCTGCGCCACGACGGCACGGTGTGGACCACCGATAAAGATGGCTTGGTGCCATCGCTGCTGGCCGCGGAAATCACCGCACGCCAGGGCAAAGACCCCGGCGAGTTGTATGCGCAACTGACCCGTGAGCTTGGCGAACCCACCGCCGACCGTGTGGAAGCCGCGGCTACTCCGGCACAAAAAGCCAAGCTGGCCAAACTGTCGCCCGACCAATTGCGCAGCGATCAGCTGGCTGGCGAAACCATCATTCAAGTGCTTGACCGCGCACCCGGCAACCAGGGTGCGATCGGCGGCATCAAGGCAGTGACTGCAAACGGCTGGTTTGCCGCGCGGCCATCCGGTACCGAAGCCATCTACAAAATCTATGCCGAAAGCTTCAACGGCGAAGAGCATCTGCAAAGCATTCTGAAGGAAGCGCAGAGCATTGTTGACGCGGCACTGGCCTGAGTTTCCGAGGCTGCCCTATCTATTGAAGGAATAACCATGTCCGACCTACTCGATCAGCAATGCATCAATACGCTTCGCTTCTTGTCGGTGGACATGGTGCAACATGCCAACAGCGGCCACCCTGGCCTGCCGCTGGGTGCCGCGCCGATGGCTTATGCGCTATGGACAGGCCAGCTGAAACATCATCCGGCCAATCCGCAGTGGGTCGACCGCGACCGCTTCGTACTCTCGGCCGGACACGGCTCGGCGCTGCTATACAGCCTGCTGCACGTGACCGGTTACGAGTTGTCGCTGGACGATATCAAGCAATTTCGCCAATGGGGCAGCAAGGCCCCCGGACATCCCGAGCGCGGACATACGCCCGGTGTCGAGGTCACCACGGGGCCGCTGGGCCAGGGCCTGGCGAACGCCGTCGGCCTGGCCATCGGCGAAGCCCATCTTGCCGCGCGCTACAACCGCGAAGGCCATGCGCTGATCGATCACCACACCTGGGCCATCGTCAGCGATGGCGATCTGATGGAAGGTGTCGCCGCCGAAGCGGCCTCGCTGGCCGGACATCTCAAACTGGGCAAGCTGATCTGCCTGTATGACGACAACTACGTCACCCTGGCGGCCGGCACCGATATCACGTTCTCGGAAGATCGTGCCAAGCGTTTCGAAGCCTATGGCTGGCAAACCATTGAGGTGGCCGACGGCAATGATCTGGCCGCCATTCATGCAGCCATGGAAGCGGCCCGCGCCGACACCAGCCGGCCTTCGCTGATCCTGGTACGCACACATCTCGGCTTTGGCTCGCCCGAGCAAGACAGCTACAAGGCACACGGCTCACCGCTCGGCGTCGAGGATGTAAAAAAGACCAAGGAAAAACTCGACTGGCCCGTCGACCCGCCCTTCCTGCTTCCGCAAGAAGCCTTGACTCATTTTCGTCAAGCCTTGACTCGCGGCGCCAAAGCCGAAGCGGATTGGAATGGACGCCTAGATGCCTACACCAAGGCCTACCCCGAATTGGCCCGCGAGCTACAAGACCGGCTAGCCAGCCAGCTTCCTTCCGGCTGGGATAGCGACATCCCGGTATTTCCCGCCGACGCCAAAGGCCTGGCCACACGTGTCGCCAGCGGCAAGGTGATGAACGCGATGGCGGCGAAACTACCCGCCCTGGGCGGCGGCTCAGCCGATCTGGACCCATCCACTCACACGGCTCTAAAGGGCTTGGGCGATTTCAACCCCAAGGCGATAGCGCATCAGGATACCCAAGGTTCGGACAGTGCCGGCTGGAGCTATGCCGGCCGCAATCTGCATTTCGGGGTGCGCGAACACGCCATGGGCGCGATCGCCAATGGACTGGCCGCACACGGCGGCTTTATCCCCTATGGCTCGACGTTCCTGATCTTCTCTGACTACCTGCGCCCGGCCATCCGCCTTGCCGCACTGACTGGCCTGCATGTCGTGCACGTATTTACTCACGACAGCATTGCGCTCGGCGAAGACGGCCCCACCCACCAACCGGTAGAGCAATTGGCCAGCTTGCGCGCCATTCCCCATCTCACCGTGATTCGCCCTGCCGATGCCAATGAAACAGCGGTGGCATGGAAGGTTGCGGTAGAAACCCGCAATCGCCCGGTATTGCTGGCATTGACCCGCCAGGACGTCGCTACCCTGGATCGACAAATCTACGCTAGCGCCGACGGCTTGCGCCACGGTGCCTACGTGCTAAAGGATTACCCGGCAAGCACGGCCAAAGACCCCACGCCGGTGCTGATCCTGATCGCCAGCGGCTCTGAAGTCGGCCTGATTCTGGCTGCCGCCGAGCGCCTGCAAAGCGAAGGCATCGCCGTGCGCTGCGTCTCGATGCCAAGCTGGGAGCTATTCGATGCCCAGCCGCAAAGTTATCGCGACCAGGTATTGCCACCCAAGATCACCGCGCGTTTGGCGGTAGAACTAGGCGTGGCCCAGGGCTGGCACCGTTATACCGGCGACCGTGGCGACATGCTCGGAGTCGAGCGTTTCGGAGCCTCCGCACCGGCCGACATCCTGCTGCGCGAATACGGCTTTACCGTCGACAACGTGGTAGCCAAGGCCAAAGCGCTACTGCACGGATAACTACGTACAGATAACTACATCGATGGCCCGTTTCGATGCCGTGGACGGATGCATAGTGCACCGGGTTGGCTTGCCCCTTTCGTCGACCCGCTGGCCCTGAAAAGATTCAGGGCCCTTTCGGCTTCGATGCCTGACCTACTTCTTTGGTTTGCAGGCCACGGAAATGCCGGACAACATTCGATTAGTCATCGCCGGCGTAGCGGTGCCGGCGTTGAACATCTCAATTTCTTTCGTTGTGAATGTCTTGTCGATAACGCCGGCATTGCATTCACAACTGGTCTTGGCAGTCGCTGGATCGACCTTGGTAGATTTTGCGGCGTTGACACACGTATCGACGAACTTGCTTCTTTGGCCCGCCGGCCATTCGCCGGCATTTGCCAGTACGGGCAATAGCGTAAAAATGCTGACGGATACGAGTGAGAGCAAACGCATAAATGGATCTCCTGGATTAGAACACTCGATATACGGGTGAACGGGTCTAGTAACCGCAATTACTCACACACAGGCCAGAAATTCGCACGAATTGATAAAGCTCAGTCCGATGATTGCCGCATGACATTATCCATTGCCGCCGCCAAGTCAATGGATTAAAAAGCACCGCCTTCAGACTAAGCTTTTCGTTGATGCTCGGCAATCGGTTTTTTAGACGAGTCGATACCGTTACGCGCAAACGCCATGGTCGCCTCTTCCCTGCGCCGAAGCCGCCGGCATTGACCGCCATCATGCCTGGCAGGGGCGATAGCATGTGGTACGCGACGAGGGCGTCAACTCGACCGGTGTTCTTGATCGCGGCAAGGCATCTTTCACCGCCGGGTCATTAACGGTATCCGTTGGATACCGTCTTTGAATTGCCTTCGGTTTGCGAAGGCAAAGATGAAGGGATGAGCTGGCCTGTTTGAATGCTGCAATGCTTCGCGCACGGCGCTCATATCGTGCGCGTTTTATAGCGCATCCATCAGGCCGAGAATGAAACCCGCGCTCGATCCATGGGCCACTCTCGCCCGACCGGCTCGATGCTGATCGCCACAAGGCCACGGACGGCCATAAATCAGCGAACAGTAAATACCGTTACTTCGATTCGGATTTGATCTCGTGTCCGCCGAATTCGTTACGCATGGCGGCAAGCAGCTTGTCCGAGAACGACTCGTTGTCACGCGAACGAAGCCGCTCAATCAGCGACAGGGTAATCACCGGCGCCGGCACGTTGAGTGCGACGGCTTCATCCACCGTCCAGCGCCCTTCGCCGGAATCGACCACGTACGGCGCGATACCGGCCATGGTCGGGTTTTTGCTCAAGGCATCGGTGGTCAGATCCAGCAGCCACGAGCGCACCACACTGCCGGTGCGCCAGATCTCGCCGATTTGATGCAGATCGAGGCCGAATTCCTGTTTGTGCTGCAAGATCGAAAAGCCTTCGGCGTAGGCCTGCATCAAACCGTATTCGATACCGTTATGAACCATCTTGGTAAAGTGGCCCGAACCGACCGGGCCGACCCGGCCCCAGCCTTGTTCTTTGCCAGGCGCCAGTGTTTCGAAGATCGGCCGCAACGACTCCACGGCATGCTCGTCGCCGCCGATCATCATGCTGTAGCCCTCTTGCAACCCCCAGATGCCGCCGCTGGTACCGCAGTCGACATAATGCAGCCCTTGGTCGGCATACAGCTTGGCGCGACGCATGGTGTCTTTGTAATTGGAGTTACCGCCGTCAATCACGGTATCGCCGGTATCCAGCAACGACAGCAAGGTATTGACCGTGTCATCGGTGATCTTGCCCGCAGGCACCATCAGCCACAGCACGCGCGGCGCGGGCAACGCCTTGACCAGCGTCTGCAATGAGTCAGCTGAGCTGGCTCCATGGGTTTCCAAGGCCTTGCGCGCGTCGGCGTTCGGATCGAATCCAACGACTTCATGGCCGCCGCGCAATAGTCGTTCTGCCATGTTGGCGCCCATGCGCCCTAAACCCACCATGCCAAGTTTCATTGCATTTACTCCGTAGCAGTCGTTCGAAAAAAGGTCTTAGGCCATGTAGCTTGCGCATAGCCGCGGTACAAAATCGTCATCGGTGTGACCTGGTTGTTTTGGCCAGCCAGCCACCTTCGAAACCGGCTCGATGCAAGCCATCGACAATCCAGCGGCAACTGCGCATCAACTCCCACAACATACCGCTGCGGTGGTTTTCCACCATGAGAAAGATCGGGCCCTGGTCCAGACCGAAAAAATACGGCGATACCCAACCATCGGAGGCGTCGCCATGCGCAGGCTCGGGCCAGGTCTGATTGAAGCTGGCCTTGAAGCCGTAAGGATGATGTTCGTGCAGTTGTAGCGTATGGATGAAGTGGTGCACGGTCGGCAACACAATCTCGGGTGCAAAAGGCAGCGAGGCGACCACAGCCCACGGCGCTACCGTGCCGTCATCGAGGCCCTCAGGTGCACCACGGCCTTCGTAGTCGTAGAACTGCCGCTCGACTCCATCGATATTCCGCGTGGCAGGGCCAGGGCCATCGCTGGCGGTAATGCCCCAGCACTCGGCGGAATAGCCTTTGAAACCTAGCGGATTGTCGATCGCGTAGCGTTGCTGAATCTGTGTCGCGCGACGGCTGTTCTCGAAATAATCGATGCCCTTGCCACGCATGAAAGCATCTTGGATGCCACGCAGATCCAGCCATAGATGTGATAGCTGATGGGTAAACAATGGCCCGCAGTAGAGATACTCGATGTCGTAGCAACGCTTCCATTCATAGGTGGAAGCCCACGCCTCAAACGCATTCGATGCCAGCGGATGTGTGGGCGAACCAAGTGCCAGCACATAAAGCAGCAGACCTTCGTCGTAGCCCTGCCAGCGATGCGGAATAAAACCGCTTTCCGGCCGCCAGCCATGCCCTATCGTGCCATCCGCGGCCTGTGCCCAGGGCCAGTCCGCGCGTCGGTATAGCGCATGAGCGATATCGCGGATCTCATGCTGTTCTGCGCTGTCATCGTTGAAGTACGCAGCCACGGCCAGCATGCCAGCAAACAAAAAAGCACTGTCGACGGTAGATAGCTCGCACTGCCAGGCACGACGGCCGCTTTGCATATCGAGAAAGTGGTAATAGAAACCGCGATATCCGGTCGCATCCGGCTCTTCGCCTTGCGGGCTGTCACGAAGAAAACGCAGGGTCGTCAGCGTGCGTTTGATCGCCGCCTGCTTGCTCAGCAGACCGCGCTCGACGGCTATCGGATAACTGCTCAGCGCCAACCCGGTGGCAGCGATACTGGCAGGCCAATGGGGCGCGGTTTTATCCGCGACCAGTCCATTGCTCAGCTGGGTCTCGTACTGGAAATAGGCAAACGCCTTGTTCTGCAGGTGCTGCAGCTGTTGCCCGGACTGAAGCGGATGGCTAAGCGGTGGGGAGCGCATAGATCGGATGAGAAGATCAGCCTCGGCGTCATGGAAGGCCACCGCA
This sequence comes from Dyella silvatica, assembly GCF_026283955.1. Taxonomy (GTDB): domain Bacteria; phylum Pseudomonadota; class Gammaproteobacteria; order Xanthomonadales; family Rhodanobacteraceae; genus Dyella_C; species Dyella_C silvatica. The sequence goes on from NZ_JAPDPE010000166.1 coordinate 6,494, forward strand.
CCTCACCGTGCTGACGACCGTGCGCCATCCTACACCGCTAGCTGACGAAGTGCCGGTCGAGCGCCGTGCATGCTCTTCGCCCATGCCGACCTCAGTACAGACTGCTCGACAGTCACGCCGCCATCACAACCCCAGGCAGAGCCATCCGGCAACGGTACGAATTGCTGCAAGCCCGCGGCGCTGGGCGCCGCGGGCTTGCAGCTCAAACGCCCTGCCTGAAAGCCCAGGGCGCTCCTTTCGTCGTACGACCTCGCCGTCCGCTATCGACGGCCGCGCCATGACTATCGCAACACCGTTCGTGGCAAGAGCCGGCTAGAACCGGGCCAGTCACCTCGATGAACCGGTCCATCGTCTGCCATGCAGGCATGCATTACATCGCCTTGGCGAAAACCGCGGTCCTCGTCGCTGCACTCAAGACGTTGGCCTGGGCCAGCTGAGCCGTCCAGAACTCAGCCCATAGATCGCAGTAGCGCAGGCATAACGCTTGTACGCGCATGTACTGATCAGGCGTGAGTGCCTGGGTGAGAATCAGCCACAGGTCGTCCTCGTGATCGTCGTCGGCGGCGTCCGAGGTCTCGTCTGCACTGACGCCGTGTACAAAGTAATAACCGTCGTCAACGTTGATACCCAGCGCGCGTGTCGCTTCGCGCAGGGGTGGACTGAACAGGATGACCTCTTCTTCCGCGGCGGCCAAAAGTACTACGACATCGAGATAGTTGCCGTAGCTTTGGTCCAGATACTCACGCACGCTTTGCGACGATTGACTCGGCACATACGACTCACGCACGTGCGGCTCGATGCCGTAATCGTCCAGCACCCGCTCAAAGAGCGGATAGTGCGCGTAGGCAGGATTGCCACGGTAGTAACTGTCGACATCGAGCCCGGGGCGGAAACCGAACTCATCCAGATCGTTCAACGTCAGCAGAAAACGCGGAGCCAACTTGGCGCCGGGCTGCAAACGCGGTTCGAGCTGGCGACTTTGCAGCTGAGCAGCCAACAAGGCATCGGTAAAAATCTGCACGATCGCATGACGATATTC
>NZ_JAPDPE010000167.1 GCF_026283955.1 Dyella silvatica
GCATGCCTGCACAATCTACGGCGATGCCACTCCGCTCAACGATCGCGTAAGCGCATACAGCACACGCGAATCTTCGGCGTCGAGCGTGTCGGTATCCATGCCACGAAAATGATGATGAAACGCACGCACGGCGGCGCTGCGGTTATCCAGTGGGTAGCCGACCAGGCCCAGCGCCATCCATGGATCGAACTCGGCCGGCGGATCGATCAAAGGGCCCTTCGGCCACAAGCCGAAGCCGGCATCCGCCAATTGCTTCCACGGAAAGCGCGGGCCCGGATCGTTCTTGCGGGTCGGCGCGAGATCTTCATGACCGATGATTTGCGTGCGGGGACTGCGCAGCCGCTCGGTTAAATCGGCAAGCAACCGCAGCAGGCTGCTGATCTGCGCCGGCGCGAACGGCTCATCGCCGGTGTTATCCAGCTCGATACCGATCGAGGCCGAGTTGACGTCGGTAATCGTCCCCCAGCGCCCCGGCCCGGCGTGCCAGGCGCGTTGTTCGTCAGCCACCAGCTGATAGATGTCGCCTTCGCTGCCGATCAAATAATGCGCGCTTACCGGGCCGCCGCTATTACCTGTGCGCAAGGTGGTCAGGCTCTTCTGCACCGAATGTTGATTGGTGAAATGCAGCACGATCAACACCGGCCGGCGCAGGTCGTAATTCGGTGACGGCACCCAGCGCGCCATCGGATTGTGCGCAGGCATCGGTGCGCAGGCGGCTAGCCCTGCCAGCGACAGCGACAACAGCAGGCGATAGCTGATGCGCCGCATGCGCGCAGCGCTGGATTCGGCAGCGGGCAGATCAGACATAGCCAAGGCCATTGCTTTACGAGGGATGCGCCGAACGTGCCGCATCGCTATCGGTGCGTCAAGGTCGGCGCGCAGGCGTCCAGCAGATCACGCGTTGGTTGAAGGCAAAGGCAAGGCAGCCCGCTGGCGTAGAAGAACGGCGACGGATCGATCCTTCCTTTTATCGACACGGCAAGACACGCCTTACAACCGAGCAGCATGATTCACAGCAAGCCCATGCCCTTGGAACCGCCCATGCCAGCCGGTTACGGATACAGCCATAGGTGTTCGATGATCGGCCCCATCGCCAGCGCCGGCAGGTAACTCAGGCCACCGATGATGAGCATCGAGCCGATCACCAGCCCGCCCAGCAACGGCCCATCCAGCGGCAGGCTACCAGGGGTTTCCGGACGTCGCCCTTGCGCGGCGAATTGGCCGGCAAGCGCCAGCGCCGGTATCGCCAGCCAGAAGCGGCCCGCCGTCATGGCAATGGCGGTAGTGACATTGTAGAAAGCCGTATTCGCGTTAAGGCTGCCGAAGTTCTGCCCGTTGTTCGCCATCGAGGTGATATAGGCGGTGAAGATTTCGCTGAAGCCATGTGCGCCGCCATTCGTGCTCAGCCCGGCCAGGCCCGCCTGCGTGGTGACCGCCAACGCGGTCAGCGGCAATACGAACAACGGGCCGATGATGGTGTACAGGGCGATCAGTTTCATCTCGACAGGGTTAAGCGTCTTACCGAGATATTCGGGCGTGCGGCCGACCATCAGGCCGCCGATGAATACCGCGATCAAGACCATGATCAGCATGCTGTAGATGCCGGTGCCCAGGCCGCCGAAAATCGACTCGCCCAGCAACATGTTGAAGATCAGCACACCGCCACCCAACGGCGTGTAGCTGTCGTCGGCGCTATTGGTCGAACCCGTCGCACCATTCGAGGTGGTGATAGCCGTCAGTACCGAGGCACCCATGCCAAAGCGCACCTCCTTGCCTTCCATGTTGCCGCCCGGCTGCAGCGCGGTCATGGCTTGATCCACGCCGAGCGCGGCGATCCGAGGGTTGCCTGCTTGCTCGGCGCGGTCGCACAGCAACAAGCCCGCGCCAAACAGCAAGGCCATCACGACGAACAGCAGCCAGCCATGCCGCTGCTGGTCAGTCATGCACCCCAGCGTATAGGTAAGCCCAGCTGGCAATACGGCAATAGCCAGCATGCCGAGCAGGTTAGTCAGCGGGGTGGGGTTCGCATACGGATGGGCGCCGTTGGTGTTGAAGAAACCGCCGCCGTTGGTGCCCAGGTTCTTGATGAACTCCAGCGCGGCCACCGGACCTTGCGGCAAGGTTTGCGGCGCCCCCGCCAGCGTGGTGACCGATACATACGGGCTCCAGTTTTGCGGCACTCCCTGCCAGACCAGGATCAACGCACCGATCAAGGAGAGTGGCAACAACACCCACAGAATCGAGCGGGTCAGGTCGATCCAGAAATTGCCGATGCTGCCGCTGCGCTGCCGCGCCAGGCCCCGTATAAAGGCGATGCCAACCGCCAGGCCGGCGGCTGCGGCGAGAAAGTTCTGCGCGGCCAGGCCGACCATCTGACTGACATAGCTCATGGTGCTTTCGCCACCGTAGGCCTGCCAGGTGGTGGTGGTCGCAAAGCTGATCGCGGTGTTCATCGCCAGATCGGGTGACAACGTCGCCGGTTTGAACAAGGGATCGAAAGGGTGGCCAAACGGCTGCAACCGCAAGATCAGGTACAGCAGCAGTGTGCCGGCAAGACTGAAAAGCAGAAAAGACATGGCATATCTTTTCCAACTCATCGCTTGCTTTGTGTCGATGCCGGCGAGCCGGTAGATCGCCCGCTCGATGGGAACCAGCACGCGGTCCAGCGGCGTGGCGCCGCCATCGAATACTCGTACCAGATACATGCCCACGGGCTTGACCAGCACCGTCAGCAGCGCCAGAAACACGCCGTACTGCAGCATATTCCACGGGTTCATCGCTTATCCCTGCAAACGGGCGGATATGACAGGCGCAAACTGCCCGTTAAGTCGTCGAGCGACCGTTGCTATGGATATCGGATGGCCATGGGCGAGCTGGCGCTGCCTTGCCTGGCGAGATGGCTGGTGTCGATAGGGCGCGTGGTCGTTGCGCTACCTGCGCAGGCGGCACAGAACGGCGCGGCTGCAGGCAAAACAGGAGATAGAGCGAGCCCAGGGCCAGGCCGCGCCACAGATTGGCAAGAGGCTGGCTGCCGCAGTTCACTTCCGCCATGCCGCTGCAGTGCGCAAGCACTTTATCGGGCGAGACGGTGGATAGCTGGACCAATCGAAAAACCGAAATCAAGAACAACAAGCTGATGGCGATCAAGCCGATACATCGTATTCGACGGGTCATGAGGGCAGCCTAGGGAGACGGAATCTTCATGCTGACGATTCTCGGAGCCACCGTATAAAAATACGATGCCCTAAATCCCGTGCCGCCGTATTTTTTCCATAAAAAAACCAGCCTGCCTTTGCCCATCGCTGGGTTCCGCAGGCTGCGAGACTATTCGGCGGCCTCAGCGCATAACGCCAAAGCCGCCTCGTTTCGCTACCTGGTTTTATCAGGCGATCTGGCCAAAGCGGCCGCTATTGAAATCCACGATGGCTTGGTTGATTTCCTCTACCGTGTTCATCACGAACGGACCGTGACCGACGATGGGTTCGTCAATCGGCTCACCGCTAAGCAGCAACAGCGAAGCATCGGTATTGGCCTCCAGCAACACACCGCGGCCTTCCAGCCCTAGCGTGACTAACTGCGCCTCGCGGGCGATCTGGCTGCCATTGACTTGCACCGTACCGCGCAACACCACCAGTGCCAGGGTGCGTCCTTCGGGGATCTCAAAGCGTGCCTCATGATCCTGATTAAGACGGATATCCCACACATCGATCGGCGTGAACGTCTGCGCCGGGCCGTGATGCTGGTGATAGTCACCGGCAATCACCCGCAGCTTGCCCGCGCCATCGGGCAAATCGATGGCCGGAATATCCTGGTTCAACAAGGTCTGGTAACGCGCCGGGGCCTTCTTGTCCTTGGCCGGCAGGTTGACCCACAGCTGGACCATTTCCAGCGTGCCGCCGGTTTTGCTGAAGTCGTGCGAATGAAACTCTTCGTGCAGGATGCCCGAGGCGGCGGTCATCCACTGCACATCACCGGGGCCGATCTTGCCGCCGGCCCCGGTGGAATCACGATGCTCGACTTCACCCTCGTAAACAATGGTCACGGTCTCGAAGCCGCGATGCGGATGCTGGCCCACGCCTCGCGGCTTGTCGCTCGGCTTGAACGTGGCCGGGCCGGCATAGTCCAGCAACAGGAACGGGCTCAGGTGTTTGCCGTGGCTGTCGTAGCTGAAAAGCGAACGGACCGGAAAACCATCGCCGACCCAATGCCCGCGGGGCGCGCTGTACATACCCAAAACCTTCTTCATCGGAGATCTCCTGTCGTCGTCAGCCGCAGCGGCTAAGCGGAATGACGGTCACGATAAACGCAGAACGATGGCGCCAATAGATAGCGAGATCTATCCTTTGCGTCCCATCCATAGAACGATGACCCGGCCATGCAGGATCTCAATGATCTGTATTACTTCACCCAGGTCGTCGATCACCAAGGCTTTGCGCCAGCCGGCCGGGCGCTCGGCATTCCCAAGTCCAAACTCAGCCGGCGCATCGCCTTGCTGGAAGAGCGGCTAGGCGCGCGCCTGATCCAGCGCTCATCCCGCCGTTTCTCGGTCACCGATATCGGGCAGGAGTACTACCGCCACTGCAAGGCCATGCTGATCGAGGCCGAGGCCGCACAGGAGGTCATCGACCTGCGGCAATCGGGCCCGCAAGGGGTCATCCGGCTGACCTGCCCGGTAGCCATGCTGTATGCCCGGGTTGGCTCCATGCTGGCCGACTATATGGCTGAGCATCCCAAGGTGATCATCGATCTCGAATCCACCAATCGTCGTATCGATGTGATCGGCGAAGGTATCGATATCGCCATTCGGGTGCGCCCCCCACCGCTGGAAAACAGCGATCTGGTCATGCGCGTGCTGGCTGAGCGCGGCTGGCGGCTGGTTGCCAGCCCGGCACTGCTCGAACGTTTTGGCCTGCCTCAGGTACCGGCCGATCTGCACCAGTTGCCTACCCTGGACACACGTCCCGCCATGGGCGATCACCTTTGGGAATTGAGTGGCCCGCAAGGCGCGCACGCGACCATCCGCCACGAACCGCGGCTGATCACCGACGATATGATTGCGCTACGCAGCGCGGCCCTGCGTGGCATCGGCATCACCCAGCTGCCAAGCATGATCGTCTGCGATGAAATCCGCGACGGCCGGCTGATCGCCTTGTTGCCCGAGTGGTCACCCAAGAACGGCATCGTGCATGCGGTCTTTCCATCGCGGCGAGGCGTGCTTCCCGCCGTGCGCACCTTGATCGATTTCCTGGCGGCACGCTTTGCCGAGATCGATGACTGAGTGAAAGCTGCAGGCAGCCAAGGCAGCGCGCTGAGCCCACCCGCAAGATATGGACGGCTAAATGCCAGCGGCGGGAACCATCCTGCGATAGTTCATTTGCCCTCCGTTTGAAACGGCTTGGCATAGCCTAGGCCACGCTCACTTTGCTCCAGAACGTCCTTTGAAAAAATCAGTTCCGCCGTGTTGTCCGGGTAAATATGAACCCCTAGCGAGCGGACCTCCGGCGGTATCTGCGCTGCCGTCACGACCAGGGCATTCTTGACCCGATAGGCCTCTCCGTTATCAGCCATTCCCTTGGGGCCATCCACGCGCCACGTCAACGTCTGCGGACCGAGAGGAATAGCTACACCGGCAACCGTGCTGAACTGTCCATAGGGGCTCTCCGACAAAGAGGCCGATCCGCCAACCATTTCACCGTCTAAATACACGTCATAAATAGGCCGATTCAAATAATTGAATACGACCACATTCACTAGCACTTTTTTGGGCCCGAACAGCGTCCATTCATGGCTTCCCCCTGCGCAAACGGCAAGGCTATAGAACAAGCCAAGGCTTACCAGGCCGCAGAAGATTCGACCGCGGATAGAAACCTTCACGGGCATGGCTCCTATGCTTGTGCTGACCGATGCGGCCAAGCCCCGCGCTCTTCATCGGACAGCGACAGGGTGACGCTACGCCCACTCGTGGCAGCTTCTATCGCCGCCTCCAGTACCGCCATGACCGTGATCGCCTGCAACGGTGAAACCGGGTTGGCACCTTGGCCACACAGCGCGTCACGTAGCATCGCATAGTACCGACGTTGGTCGCCGGCAGGTGTCGGTAGCCGGGATACCTGACCGCTGCCATCGTAGAACAGCATGTCGTCGGGGTCTTCGCCCCAGCCAGCTGCGCCGGGACGAACGCCGGCCAGCAGCTGCGCCTCCTGCCGATCGGCCAACGGCTTGAGCAGGCTGCCGCGGCTGCCATGCAAGATGAAACGGGCGCCGCCGCCCGCGACCAGCATGCTGGCGTGCAGAATCACTCGCAGCGAACCGTAGTCGAGCAACACCTGCGCCCAGTCGGTCGCCTGGCCGCCGTCGCGCTGAATCGCCATATGCGCCTGGATTCGCTGGGGCAACCCAAACAGCTGCAACGCCTGGTCGATCAGGTGCGGCCCCAGGTCGTACCAAAGCCCGCCACCGGCACCGGCCGATTCGCGCCACCGCACGCGCGGCTCGGGCCGAAACCGGTCGAAGTGCGATTCGACATGCGCCAGCCTGCCGAGCAGGCCTTGCTCGATCACCTGCCTGACGCCCAGATAGTCGCTGTCCCAGCGGCGATTCTGGAATACCGACAACACTCGCCCATGCCGGGCAGCCAGCGCGGCCAATTCGCGCGCTGCGGCAAGATCGAGCGTAAAGGGTTTATCGACCACCACATGCTTGCCCGCCTCCAACGCGGCACGGGCCAGCGGCGCGTGCGTGTCATTGGGCGAGGCAATCACCACCAGGTCCACATGCTCATCGGCGACGGCGCGATAGGCATCGGCGATCACCTCGACAGCAGGCAGATCGGCATGCACTTTATCCGCGTCGCGTGAGGCCACCACCGTCAGCTCAAGACCATCGACAGCAGCGATCAGCGGTGCATGAAACGTCTTGCCGACAAAGCCATAACCGATCAACGCAATGCGCGTCGGCGCTGCCATATCACTCATGGGTGCTCCAAATACGCGCGGCACAAGCCGGTTCAATCGGTGCCTCGCGCTAAAAAACGGCTGGCGAACATGATGCCTCAAGCCGGTGTGGGCATGTTCACTCTGCCGCTCTGTCGGCAGCGGCAGGCAGCGCCATCATGAGGCGCGGCTTGCACGGGTCGGATCCGTCGCGGATGAAATCCATATCTCATCGCCGGATTGCATGACCAACACATACTGCCCCGGCTCGACGCAATCGACCTCCAGCAACCCAGGCGAAGATCCCCACGGATGCTCAGCCGGAATGCTGATCTCGGTGACGCCTTCAAAAACCACCGTGAACGGATGCTGCACAGCGCCGCCCGGGGCGCCATGAAAATGCAGCGTGCAGCGGCGCGTACTCCACTCGAACTCGATCAAGCCGAGTGTCGCATCGTGCAAATTCGTCAGCGCATCAGGCAGATCAGTCAT
>NZ_JAPDPE010000168.1 GCF_026283955.1 Dyella silvatica
GCATTAAAGATGGCCGAGCCCGCCACGAAGGTATCCGCGCCAGCCGCAGCGATCTGGCCGATGTTGTCGGCAGTCACGCCACCATCCACCTCCAGGCGAATCGCCCGGCCACTGTCGTCGATGCGGCGGCGTGCTTCACGCAGCTTGTCCAAAGCGCCGGGAATGAACTTCTGCCCGCCAAAGCCCGGGTTCACCGACATGATCAGCACCAGATCGAGCTTATCGATCACATAATCGAGCCAGTTCAGCGGCGTGGCCGGATTGAACACCAAACCCGCCTGGCACCCCGACTCTTTGATCAGGCCAATGGTGCGATCGACGTGCTCACTGGCCTCCGGATGAAAGCTGATCAGCGTAGCGCCTGCCTTGGCGAAATCCGGCACGATGCGATCCACCGGCTTGACCATCAAATGCACGTCGATCGGCGCAGTGATGCCGTAGTCGCGCAACGACTTCAGCACCATCGGACCCATCGTGAGATTGGGTACGTAGTGGTTGTCCATCACGTCGAAATGCACCCAGTCCGCGCCCGCCGCCAACGCTTTGGCCGTGTCCTCACCCAGCCGCGCAAAATCAGCGGAGAGGATGGAAGGGGCGATGACGTGCTGTTGTTTGCTCATGGCGATGGCCTGGGACGGGAACGGGGAACGGGGAACGGGGAACGGGGAACGGGGAACGGGGAACGGGGAACGGGGAACGGGGAACGGGGAACGGGGAACGGGGAAAAGCCTAAAAAGCAGAAGCGGAAAAGCAAGAGCTAAAACAAACAAACATCAAAAAGATCGAAAAGAACGCAGCACCGCAATCACCACTCGGACGTCACGTTCCCTGTTCCCCATTCCCTGTTCCCCGCTCTTACATCACTTAAACCCACGATCACTCTTAATACGCTCATACGCCGCATTGATCTCACTCGCGCGTGACTCAGCGCGACGACGCATATCTTCGGGCAAATCGCCGAGGCGATCGGGGTGGTGTTCGGAGATCAGCTTGCGATAGGCGCGCTTTACCGCGCGATCGTCCACGCTGCGATCAATGCCCAGCACGGTATACGGGTCGGGCCCCTGGGTATTACGTTGCGGCGGCACATAGCTGCCATTGGAGCCATGACCGCGCTGGCCGCCGGTGCCGGCGTTCCAGGCATAGCCTTTCATCGCCATCAACGCCATCAGCTCCATATCGCTGACCCGCAGCGCGAAGGCCAGCTGGCGCAGGATGGACATCTTCTCCGGCGGCGGGTTGCCCTCGGCCAGCACGGTTTCGATCACCACATCGAGCACCGGGAAAGCATGATCGCGGCGCATGCCGACCCATTGGCGCAAACCGTCGATGGCCGGGGTCACATTGAACTCAGGTTGCTTGCCGGCATTGAAGCTGGTGACTGCCTGCTTACGCTGCTCGGCGTCCAGGCCCATGCGCGCCATCAAACGCTCGGCAATCGCAATTTCGGCCTCGGAAACCCGCCCATCCGATTTGGCCACCGCGCCCAGCAAAGCAAACAACGGGCCGATAAACCCGCCGACTTCCGGGGTGGCGCGGCGGCGCTGGCTTTGGCGCAGGCTATCGATGATAAAACCACTGACACCACCGACAATGGCACCGGGTAAGCCGTGTCCGAGGATCAGGCCGAGAAACGCCAGCCACAGGGTCCAGCTAAGGTTCATGGCTGCCCCTGCTGCGGTGACTGCGCGCTATACCAGCGCGCCAGCTCATCCAGGTCGGCTTCACTGACCGGGCCGATCGCGGCGCGCATCAGTGGCACATTGCGGCGGCCATCGCGGTACTGCTTCAGGGCCTCTCGTAGGTAATCCGCCTTTTGCCCGGCCAAATGGGGGGCACCAGGGATCTGCGCCATACCGGTTTCGCCATGGCAAGCCGCGCACAAGCCCAGGCGCGCCGGCTTGACCGGGGCGCTGGCGAGGGCAGGCAGGGCGGCAACCAGACAGCATGCCGCGATCAATACGGTTCGCATCGGCAATCGACAGGGTTAAAAGTCGGTGATTCTACCAGCGTGTCTCGATCTTTCCTGACTGTTGCGTGTCAGCCGTTACAATGGCGCGCCTGTCCGCCCCTTTCTGGAATGCCTCTCGTGCCCACGACTTTGCTGCAATCGAACCTGCCCGGCCTGGACCTGATCCACCGCGGCAAGGTCCGCGACGTCTATGCCCTGCCCGGTAACCGGCTATTGATCGTGGCCACCGACCGCCTGTCGGCATTCGATGTGGTGCTGCCCGACCCGATTCCGGGCAAGGGCGAAATGCTTACCCAGATCTCCAATTTCTGGTTCGGCAAAACCGCGCACCTGATGCCGAATCACTTGCTCGACGTGCCGCTAGCCGAGGTTTTACCGGCTGGCACCGATCTGGCCCTGTATGAAAAACGCGCCGTGGTTACCCGCCGGCTCAAGCCCGTGCCGGTCGAGGCGATCGCCCGCGGCTACCTGATCGGCTCCGGCTGGAAGGACTACCTCGCCAGCGGCTCGCTATGCGGCATCTCACTGCCGGCGGGCCTGAAGCAGGCTCAGCAATTGGCCGAACCGATTTTCACCCCATCGACCAAGGCTGCCGTGGGCGACCACGATGAAAACGTTAGCTTCGACGCCGTCATCGCCGCTGTCGGCACTGATCTGGCCGAGCAGGTGCGTACCGCCACCCTCACCATTTATCAGTGGGCCGCAGCTTATGCCGCCGAGCGCGGCATCATCATTGCCGATACCAAGCTTGAATTCGGCACCGATGAGCAGGGCACGCTCTACGTGATGGACGAGATGCTGACGCCGGACTCTTCGCGCTTCTGGCCCGCCGAGGAATACCGCATCGGCATCAGCCCGCCCAGCTACGACAAGCAGTTCGTGCGCGACTACCTGGAAGCCCAGGGCTGGAACAAACAAGCGCCGGGCCCGCACGTGCCCGCCGAGGTGATCTCCGGCACCGCCGCCAAGTACGCCGAAGCGCTGCAGCGGTTGGCCGGGCTCAAACTGGACTGAACCGCTCTGCTCCGAGTACCCGCATGAACGCCTGGCTTCTGCTTGCCATCGCCATCCTCGCCGAAGTCATCGGCACCAGCGCACTGAAAGCCTCTGCCGGCTTCAGCCGGCTGCTGCCGAGTGTGGTCGTGGTCGCAGGCTATGGCACCGCGTTCTATTTTCTCAGCCTTACCTTGCGCCACATCCCGATCGGCATTGCTTACGCGGTGTGGTCTGGCGCTGGCACCGTGTTGATCGCCTTGATCGGTGTCATCGCTTATCGTCAGAAACTCGATCCGGCGGCGATCCTGGGCATTAGCCTGATCGTGGCCGGGGTACTGGTGTTGAACCTGTTCTCCAAAAGCGGAGCGCACTGATGAACGCAGACAACAGCAAGCAAACCGGCCCACGCGACATCCAGACCTGGCTCAATAACTACAGCCAGGATCACCAAAACCCGACCAACCGTTTTTTGCACTGGATTTGCGTACCGCTGATCGTGTGGTGCGTGATCGCCCTGCTATGGACGGTGCCCGTGCCAGCCACGCTTGGCCGCCCCGGCTTTGTCGCTGTCGGCGTGCTGGTGCTGGCCTTTGCCTGGTATTGGAAACAATCGCACCGGCTTGGCGGGGCCTTGCTGATCGCGCTCGCCGCCATGGCCGTGCTCACCGAGCTTATCTATCAACAGATCGGCCCGGCATCGCTGCGCTGGTTGGCGCTGGGCGTGTTTATCGTCGCCTGGATCGGCCAGTTCATCGGCCATGCCATTGAAGGGCGTCGCCCGAGCTTTCTCACCGACCTCGCCTACCTGTTGATCGGCCCCGCCTGGCTGATGGACAAGCTGCTTCGCCGCTTCAGCATTTAAAACGTAGCTCAATAGAACCGTGCCTCAACCAGACCTGCTCCAAGGATATGCATGACCACCGTACTCACCTTGATAAGCAGCCTGCTCTGGTGGGTGCTCTACAGCAGCATCGGCGCGCTATTCATCGCGCTGATCGCCTGGGTGGTACTGCGTTGGAGTGAGCGTTGTGCGGTGGTGTTTAATCGCACCTACCTTGCCTGCCTGTTGTGGAATATGTTCGGCCTGTTGCTGATCGCCGGCGTCGCCATGCATGAAGGGCACGTGCGCCCGCCGTTTGCGCCCTTGCTCGCCTCCGGCCTGCTGCGTGGCGCGCTGGTGATCGACATGCTGGTCGGCGTGGCCTTGCTTTGGCGCCTGATCCCGCGGGTCGACGCGCGGCGCATCCGGCCTACCAGCGCCTGCATGGCCGTGGCCGTCATCATGGCGATTGCCTTTGGCGCGGCGACCAGCCTGGCCTCGTAATCGCAGCAGACCCTATCTAGCCACCGCCCTGACACCGTCGGCACGCGCCCGCACCGCGCATGTCGCAGCGCACTGTCTCCCGCCGCGAGACAGGCGCAAGCTATACCGGCCAGCCTGCCCTTGATGCGATACCCATGACATTGCGCAGCCTGTTCATCGACTTCAACAGCTACTTCGCCTCGGTCGAACAGCACGAGGATCCCACGCTGCGCGGGCGCCCGGTCGGCGTGGTGCCGGTCGAGGCCGATACCACCTGCTTGATTGCCGCCAGCTATGAAGCGAAGGCCTTCGGCATCGGCACCGGCACCCTGGTGCGCGAGGCCAGGCAGCGCTGCCCCGACATCGTCATTCGCCTGGCACGACCAGAGCGCTATGTGGCCTGGCACAACACGCTATGCAAGGCGATTGATCGGGCCATCCCGATTGCCCGCGTCGGCTCAATCGATGAAATGGCCTGCGAACTGGTTGGCCGGCAGCGCCAGCGCGACGTCGCCGTGCAGGTCGCGCAGCAGGTGAAGGAAGAAATTGCCCTGGCCGCACCCGGCGGCGCGATTCGTTGCTCGATCGGCATTGCGCCCAATGACTTTCTCGCCAAGACCGCTTCGGACATGCGCAAACCCGACGGCCTCACCGTGATCGAAACCGCAGACCTGCCGCAGATACTGCACACGCTGGCACTACGCGATCTGTGCGGCATCGGCCCCTCGATGGAACGACGCCTGCACGACGACGGCATCACTACCATCGCGCAGCTCACCGCCGCCGGGAAGCACGTACTGCGACATGCCTGGGGCGGTATCGAAGGAGAGCGCATGTGGGGCTTGCTGCGCGGTGCGTGGCTGCCGGTCGCTGAAACCTCACGCAGCTCGCTCGGCCACTCGCATGTGCTGGGACCAGAGCTACGCAACCCTTCGGGTGCCCGTGCGGTGTTGAAAAAACTGCTGGTGAAGGCGGCGATGCGATTGCGTCGCTTCGACATGCTTAGTGGTGCCTTGGCGGTGCGCATCCGCTATATCGGCCACGACGAACGCTGGGAGGGTGATCTCAATTTCGATCCCACCGACGACAGCCGCGACCTGCTGCGCATGCTTAGCCAGATGATCGATGGCCAGCGCAGCCAAGGCCGCCTGCTCCCTGGCCCTGCGCGGGCCACACCGCTATCCGTCAGCGTCACCCTGTACCGGTTGATCGAACGTACGCAGAGCAGCGGCTCACTGTTCGCACCCGCCGATGAAACACGCAAAGTCGACTCGGTAATCGATCGCATCAATGCCAAGTTCGGCTACAACAAGGTTTACTTCGGCAGCATGCAGACCGCGCTCGATCACGATGCCGCCCCTATGCGCATCCCCTTCAATCGCATTCCCGATAGCGCCAGCGAAAACGAACAACGCGACAACGATGCCCAACATCATGCGCTGTGGCTGCAATCACTGAATCGAGCCAAGGTCCTGGCCGAAGGCGCGCATCGCAGGCAAGCGCAGGAACGCAAAGGGCCTGATAAAAAGAGCTGAGAATTTTAACCTTGTCGCAAACCAGCCCCCTCCCCAACCCTGTCTTTTCGGGGAGGCTGGAAGGGCTAAAGCCTTGCGCTAAAAAGCCAAGCCCAATACCCCGGTAACCTCTCGCACCGCGGCGCTTATCTGCTCAAGCTCGCTGTCACGCGGCGCGATCCGCGAACGCAGATCCAGCGTACAAGCCAGCGCGCGCCGCAACAGTTCGGCATGTGCCGTAGTGAATACCGCGGCCTGATCCACATCGAGCAAACCGGCTTCACGGCATGCATCGATCAGGGAAGCGTTCGCCGTGATGGCGAGCAAAGCGGGCTTTTCGTTCGCATGCTGCTGACCTCGTGCAACACCGCCGCGCGATCGCGTGGCACCGCCAATACCTGGCGCCGCACCTCGGCCAGCTCGCCCATCAAGCCTAGGTCACCGGCCACCGGGCGCGCGCGCAGCAGCGCTTGATGCTCCCAGGTCCAGGCGCGGCTTTGTTGATAGGCGGTAAAGGCATCCAGGCTGCCGACCAGCAAACCCTTGGAGCCATCTGGGCGTAGTCGCGTATCCACCTCATACAAACGGCCGGCGCGAGTGAGCACGGTCAACCAGTTCACCACGCGTTGCACCAGCCGTTGATACCAGCGCGCCCCCTCCAGCGGACGTGCGCCGTCACTCATCGCATGCGCGCGCTTGCCGTCATAGACAAACACCAGGTCCAGATCCGACGCGAAGCCAAGCTCCTCGCCACCCAGGCTGCCGTAGCCAAGTACCGCAAAACCGGAGCCGTCGCCGGGCAAGCGGCCATGCTGCGCAATCAACTCGCGCTCGGCCAAGGCCGTCACCGCCAGCACCACCGATTCAGCCAGCGCAGCCAAACGGCGTGATGTTGCCACGGCGTCGGCGCGGCCATCGTTAAATGCCAGGCCCAAACGGAACGCGATACTTGATTTGAATTCATTGATGCGCTCTAACTCGGCCTCGGCCTCGCGCTCATCCAGCGTCGCCAATACGCGGGTGATTTCCGCGCTGATATCGGCACGCTTAAGCGGCAATTGATCGATGCGCGGATCAAGCACGTCATCGAGCAATAGCGGTTGTGCAATCACCCGCTCAGCCAGAAAGGCACTACCGGCAAACAGCCCAGCCAATCGCTTGCGCGCTGCCGGCTGCTCTTCCAGCAAGGCCAGATACGACGAACGCCGCGCCACCGCCAGCACCAATCGGCATAGCCGTAGCAAACAAGCTACCGGCGCTGTGCTTTCGCGCGCGGCAATCAGCAACTGTGGCATCAGCCGATCCAGCCGCTCGCGCGATTGCCCCGACATCGCACGCACCGCAGCCGCCTGCGGTAATTTCATCAGCGCCTCGGCCACCTCCGCCCCCGGTGTAAATCCGGACGCTTCGAAAGCGGCAGCCTGGCTGGTGCCCGCGCAAACCGCTTGCCATAGCACCACATCGGCTACTGGCACACTGGCGGTGCGACCGCCTTGCGGCATCAACACCGCCGCGAATTCTTCACTGACGATGGCGCGATGGTGACTCAATACTTCAGCCAATGCCGACCAGCTCGCATGACCCAATCCCATGG
>NZ_JAPDPE010000169.1 GCF_026283955.1 Dyella silvatica
ACCTGGGCGAATGCGTTGAAACCCGTGGCCTGCCATATGTAACTGTCGCCATCTTGTTGCAAGACTTGCCGCGACAATGGCGTCTCCTGACTTGTGACCCAGGTATTCGATCGATCACCTTGCATGTCATCGCCAAAATAAAGTGGCCAAGGACCACTATCGGGCGCAGCGTAGCTACTGATTTGAGAGCGTGCCACGCCACTACCGACACCACTTATATAGGCGTCCGTACGCTGCAGCTGCCCTTCGGTAATGTCGAATCGATTACTAAAGGTATAACGCGTGGCGCGACCATCTGGCGCAATGACATCAGTCCAAACGGTCGAAGGACAACTGCTCGGCGTAGGGCAATTTTTTGTCCAGCTTTCATTCGCCGGTGAGTACTGGTATATCCAAGTCTGCGGCGACGGCAGCCCCGCCCCTGAAAATACCTTCTGTTTGATCGTGAACGAGTACCACGCGTTCGGGGTTAGCGCGTAACCAGCAGCTACCCCAGCGATGCTATCGCCACCCCAGCAGCCCTGATAAACATAAGAGCGACCGTGTTTTTGGGCCGCCACAGAGAAACTCCCAGTCAGCCCAGAAGGATGGACCATGCTGCCTGCCCATCCAACGGGATTACTCGCGCTTGCGGGAGCATCGCAATCACCCTCACGGACCGTCGTCAGCGTCACCTTGTATGCAAGATCTCCTAAGTTGAATTTCCAATGGCTGTGGTCAGGAAGTGCAACGTCACTGAGAACCAGTTGCCCACGGTTATAGTCCGTGTATTGATAAGTCCATGTTCGTCCACCACCGGCATTGGGTTGAGCCGTGATGGTGCTCGCGGGACCTGTCGGGGATGAGTACTGAATCGTTACCGAGCGACCATCGCTTGCCGTAATGCCTGCAAGTCGACGATTGCTGTTGTAGCTGTAAGTAAGCGAGTTGCCGAAACGATCCTCGACCCGGCTCACCAACATGGCGGCGTACTCGCGGTACAAGTCGTCCGTCTCTGCCGAAACCATCGGCTGCACATCAATCGAGGCGGATCGCAACATAGGGGGCGATGGATCACCTACCGGCCGTGAAATAATCGGGGCGGGGCTGGAGACAAGGTAGTCGAACCAGTATTTGGTTCCATCAGGTGCGATGGCGAGAAAAGCCTCTCGCGCAGAATCATTGGCGGCATGCGGCAAGCAGCCAATCATCCAATGCTTTTTGGTCAGGGCAGGAAACACCATGCCCGGCATCTGAGGCGCAGCAGTATAGAAACCACCCGCGCGATTCAGAATATCTTGACTGCCCTCACCCGGCATCACCAACTGGTAGCCATTCCACCATTCATAAGTCTTCCAAGAGTGGCGATAAGAATCGCCAGGGACACCGTTGACACTTGGCGGCCTACTGAACTGAGTGCAGATAGCCAAGGGCGATGGCCCCTCCACCATCCAACCCTGCACATTTTGCTGAGTCGCTACGGTAGTCGTGATACGGGGAAGATCGATATCCCAATCGACAAACGCACCGTTTCTATAGCCCTCGCTATTCATGGGATCCGTCACATGGAACGACCGCATGAGCTGCAGCAGCGGTCCATTGCCAGGAAGGCTCACGTCCGTTTGCGAGAACGAAATAGCACCGTTGTAAAGACTGATATTTTCACCGAAAGGATTTTCGCCTAGAGGCTGAATCTCCTCACTCACCTTAAGCAGTTTCTTATATTCCTGCTCCGGCGAAGACTGCGCTGCAAGCGATGTCGAGAACAGCCATAAAGCGGCCGCAAGCCATCCGTGGCGCGCAAGGCGCCCCATGATCAAGTTCATTCACAACCCCCAGTGACCCGCACCACCCCTACGCGGCAACGGCATAATCTTGCGATTAAATGTAACTATTTACGTTAATCGCAAGATTTCGTCCAGTGACCTAAGGACAACAGGCCATCTCGGAGGGATTGCTCAAGCGTTCCGCCCCCTGACTCAGGGTGACTACGGCCAAAGCGCTGGTGGGAAAACTTAGCCGTGCTTGCGGAAATACAGCCAAGCAATAAAGGCGAGAATCGTCGCTGGCAGCAGGTTGGCCAGCGCGGGGGGGATCCCGTAGACAGTGCCAAAGTTGACCATGGCTTTCTGTAGGAAGTACCAACCGATGGCCAGCATCATGCCGAGAAACATGCGCTTGCCGAGGCCGCCGGAGCGCAGTGCACCGAAGGCGAACGGCATCGCGCACAGCACCAGCACCAGCACGTTCAGCGGATAGAGTGCGCGGGTCCAGAAGGCCACCGCATACTCGCCGGGCGCTTCACCCAGGCTTTCTTTGTAATGGATGTTGCGATAGAGGTCGCGCATCGACAGGTATTGCGGCTGGATCAGCGATTGCTCCAGCACCTGCGGATTAAGCCGCGAATCCCATTGCATGCTGGCCGCCTCGGTGGTGTGGGTGCCCAGGTCGTCGAGGGTGGTGCTGCGCACGCCGTTCATTACCCACTGCTTGCCGTCGTGCTCGGCGGTCTTGGCCCAATCGAAGCGCGTGAGCTGACCGTCGGCGGTCATGGTGAATACGCGCACGTCGACCAGTTGCACACTGTTATGCGTGCTGTCGCTTTTGGCCAGGGCGGTTTTCGCGTTGATGATGTGGTCGCCATCGCGTGCCCACAAACCGCTGCTGGTGGTCATGCCGATGGTGTTGGTCTTCATGCGCAATTGCATGGCTTGCGCTTGCTGGTCACCCCAGGGGGCCGCCGTCTCGCCGAGAATCACCACGCCCACGATCAGCACCGCGACCACGCCCACGGAGGAAACCGCGATACGCAATTTGGACATGCCGGCCGCGCGCAGTGCGGTCAGCTCGCCGCTACCGGCCAGGCCGCCGAGGCCGAGCAAGCCACCGATCAAGGCGGCGTTGCCGAACATTTCGTACATGCGGCGCGGCGTGGTGACCAGCACGTAGACGATGGCGTTGGTGAGGGTGTAGCCGTTTCTGCCGATGTGCCCGATCTGCGCCATCAGCTGCCAGACCACGTTGAGGCCGGTAATCACCAGCCACACCATCAGCAGCGCACTCAGCACCGTGATGCCGACCAGCCAGTCGACACGTTTAATACGCAAAGCCATCATGCGCTCACTGCCTTGGGGGTGGCCTTGCCGCGCGGTTTGCGCGCCTGGTATTGGGCGCGGAACATCCACACGGCGATCAGGAACACCAGCAAGCTGATGCTCCACATCGGCGTCGAATGATGCCAAGCACCCTTGATGAGTTTGCTACGGCACAAGGCCAGCAGCAGGTAGTAGAGATAGAAGGCCAACACCGCCAGCAATAGACGGCCAAAGCGCGGTTCGCGCGGCGTTTGCCGAGACAGCGGCAACGCCAGCATCAACAGCACCACCATCATCGCCGGGGCGATCGTGCGCCAGGCGAACTCGGCGCGCGCATCGGGGGTGTCGGCCTGTGCCAGGGTGATCATGTCCAGGATATGCGCCGGATCATCCTCGTCGTTGTCCGATTGCACGTTGGACAGCGAACTGTCGTTGCGCTCGTATTGCATCTTGCGCCAGTTGTCGGCGCCCAGCGGTATCTCGTACTGCCAGCCATCCCACAGGGCAAGAAAGCGGCCGACGCCGTCGGTGTCCTGATACAGCTGGCCGTGCTTGCCGGTAATCAGCTTGAGGTGATGCACGCCGTCGGTGCCGGCGCGGTCGGTGGCAATAAAGGTATTGCCCAGCACCGAGCCGTCGCGGC
Source organism: Dyella silvatica (assembly GCF_026283955.1). Taxonomy (GTDB): domain Bacteria; phylum Pseudomonadota; class Gammaproteobacteria; order Xanthomonadales; family Rhodanobacteraceae; genus Dyella_C; species Dyella_C silvatica. The sequence goes on from NZ_JAPDPE010000169.1 coordinate 3,718, forward strand.
TCAGGTTCTCGACGAAAATAATCCCACCCTTGCCCGGCAATTCGGTAAAGCGGCCGGCGTCCAGTCCGGCGGCAATCACCGAGCGGTTCGCCGACGCCACCAGCGCCTGCGAGGTACGCGCCGACCAGGGCCCCAGCCACATCGTCACCGTGCCCACCAGCACCGCCAGCACCACCGCGAGCATGGCCATCGGCCGCAGCAAGCCGCGCGGCCCCATGCCTGACGAAGCCAGCACGTGCATTTCGCTTTCGCGATACCTGCGCCCCAGCGAAAGCAGCACGCCCAGAAAGCCGCCCAGCATGACCACCGTGGCGAGGCCGTCGAGCATGTTCAAGCCCAGTACCTGGAACATGACGCTGGCGGGAAAACTGCCGTTGGCCACTTGTTTGAGCACCCCGGCAAACGAGGTGCCGGCAAAGATAGCGACCAGCACAATCACCGTGGCAGCCACGGTTTGAGCCAGTTCACGCAGAAAATAGCGGTCGAGGATGCTCAGCATGCGATAGGATACTTGGCTCCGTGCCTGGCCAACGCCGGCCGGCAAACTCCAAGTCTAGCCTGTCCGACCTGCTTCGGACCCCTGCAGGATGTTACCGATGACGCTTCAGTTCAGCCTCGACTCTGCCGCCCCCGAATCCGTCGAAACCTCTTGCGTGGTGGTTGGCGTCTACGAGAACGGCTTACTCACCAGCGCAGCGGCGCGGGTGGATACCGCTGCCGAGGGTGCCATCAAGCGCCTGGCCGAAAGCGGCGATATCACCGGCAAGGCCGGTACCACGACCTTGCTGTTCACCCCTGCCGGGGTAGCCGCCAAGCGCGTGCTGGTGGTGGGCCTGGGTGCACAGAAAACCCTCGACGGCGCGCGCTACCAGAAGATCCACATGGAAGCCGCCCGCGCCCTGGGCCGCTTGCCGATCCATAGCGCGGCCTCTTACCTGACCGAAGTGGAAGTCCCCGGCCGCGATGCCGCCTGGCGTTTGCGCACCGCCGTGCTCGCCGCCGATCACACCGCTTATCGCTATACCGCCACGTTCAAGCCGCGCGAGGCATCCAGCCAGCCCGAGTTGACCGCCATCAGCTTTGCCGCGCCGGCCGAAGCGCATCATGGGTTGGACCAGGCCATCGCCATCGCCGAAGGCGTGCGCTTTGCGCGCGAGCTGGGCAACCTGCCGCCGAACATCTGCAACCCGGCATATATCGCCGAGCAAGCGCAGCAGTTTGCCGATCAGCACGACCACGTCAGCTGCAACGTACTCGATCATCTCGAGATGGAAAAACTCGGCTTCGGCTCGCTGCTCGCGGTAGGCCGCGGCTCGGTCAACAAGCCCAAGCTGGTGGTGCTGGAATATAAAGGCGGCAACGCCGATGAGAAGCCGTATGCCTTCGTCGGCAAGGGCATCACCTTCGACACCGGCGGCATCAGCCTCAAGCCCGGCCCCGGCATGGAAGAAATGAAATTCGACATGGGCGGCGCCGCCGGTGTGCTCGGCGGCTTTGTCGCCGCGGTAAAGATGGGCCTCAAGCTCAACCTGGTCTGCGTCGTGCCGGCGGTGGAGAACATGCCCGACGGTGACAGCTACCGCCCCAGCGACGTGCTTACCAGCCTCTCCGGCCTGACCATCGAAGTGCTCAACACCGACGCCGAAGGCCGCCTGATTCTGTGCGATGCACTCACCTACACGGCGCAGACCTTCAAGCCGCAGGTGATCATCGACGCCGCCACCCTCACCGGTGCCTGCGTCATTGCGCTGGGCAAACACGCCACCGGCCTGATGAGCAAACACGACGATCTGGCCGCCGAGTTGCTGGCCGCCGGCGAAAACACCCTCGACCGCGCCTGGCGCCTGCCGCTGTGGGATGACTATCAGGTGCAGTTGGAATCGGGCTTTGCCGACGTCGCCAATATCGGCGGCAAGAATGCCGGCGCGATCACCGCTGGCTGCTTTCTCGCCCGCTTCACCGAAGGCCAGCGCTGGGCGCATCTGGATATCGCCGGCACCGCCTGGGACGAAGGCCGCAAAGGCCTGGCCACCGGCCGCCCGGTTCCGCTGCTCGCCCAGTGGTTGATCGATCGAGGCTGATTGACCGAAGCTGATTGAAAGCGGGGAACGGGGAATAGGGAACGGGGAACATCAAGGGTGTTGAATTGCATTCTTGCCTCAGACTCGACACTCCCCGTTCCCCGTTCCCCGTTCCCCGTTCCCCGTTCCCCGACCATGCTTGAATCCCGATGCCCCGCGCCGACTTCTACCTGATCGACAAACCACGCTTTCGCGAGCAGCCGCTGTTGCTGGTCTGCGAGTTGGCGAAGAAGGCGTTTGCGACGCAGCAGCCGGTGTTGGTGTTGACGCGCGATTTTGCCCAGGCCGAGGCCTTGGACGAGTTGTTGTGGGCCTTCGATGACGATGCGTTTATTCCGCATCAGCTGGCGGGCGATGACGACGATGCGCTTACCGCGGTGCTGATCGCACCACCGGGCATCGATACCGCAGATCGCCCGTTGTTGATCAATCTGCGTGAAACCTGCCCGCCGGGCCGTTACGAACGCGTGCTTGAAGTGGTCGCCGCCGACCCGGCCGAACGCGACGGCTCACGTGTGCGTTGGCGTGAATATCAACGGCTCGGGGTCGAGGTCAACAAGTTTGACATGTAGGCGGCAGCGCCCCATCAGGCACTTAGGCGACGACGCGCTGCAAGGCCTCGGCCAGTTGCTCACCGGTCAGCGGCTTGCGTAGAAAGCCGTCCATACCCGCTTCACGCGCACGCAGTTCTTCATCGCCGCCCGAACGGGCGGTGACCGCGACAATCGGTATGCGCCGGTCACTGTCCTCGCATTGGCGAACCAGCTGCGCAATCTGAAAACCGTCCACGCCGGGCAAATCCAGATCCAGAAAAATCGCCTCGTACGTGCCCTGCTCCACTTCGGCCAGCGCGTTCAGGCCGTTGCCGACATGGCGTACCAGATGGCCTTGCCGTTCAAGCAAGCCACGGATGACCGCCGCCACCGTCGCGTCGTCCTCCACCAGCAACAGCCGCAAGCTGCGCAAGGCCACGCTCTCCACCGGCCATATGGGGCTTAGCGCAGGCTGTTCCGGAATCGCCAGCGGCAAGCGCACATGAAAGGTGCTGCCGTGCGCCACACGCGATTGCAGATCGATGCTGCCGCCCATCAAGCCGACCAGCTCGCGGCAGATCGCCAGCCCCAGACCGCTACCGGAATTGCGCTGCGGGCCCTGCTCTTGTTCGAAGCGTTGAAACAGCCGCGCCTGACTCGCCTCGGGAATACCCGGGCCGGTATCGCTGATACTCAAATGCAGGTTTTCCTCAGCCCACTCTGCATGCAAGGTCACACTGCCGTACTCGGTGAACTTCAAGGCGTTGTTGGCCAGGTTCAGCAGAATCTGCTTGATCCGCACCGAGTCGCCGAGCAACCACGCCGGCAACGGCTCGATGATATCGACATAAAAATGCAGGCCCTTGGCCTGGGCCAGACCACGCTCCAGTCGGGCAACGTCGTAGATCAGCGCATGC
>NZ_JAPDPE010000016.1 GCF_026283955.1 Dyella silvatica
GCATTCGACATACTCCCGGCCAATACGCACATAGAACTGCGGCTTATCCACCATGGCGCAAGCCGATTTGGTGATCACCAACAACTGCCAGCCGGGGCGATCGAAGGTTCGGTTGATCGCTGGAAACCACTGCGCGCCAATGCTGTCGCCGATTAACACGGCTGTGTGCTGCGCTTGCTCCGCGCCGAAATGACAAGGTTTTACTTCCGCACTGTGATACCAGTCATCGCAGCCCATGCCGTAGATAACTGGTGAGTCGACATGAGCGGAGCTGATGCGCACTTGCTCAGGATGCCGCAAGGGATCGCTTGCCATGTCCTGCCAACGCAGGCAAAGGGTGCTGGCCATCAGCATGGTTAGCACAGCGACAACTACGCTAAATGAAGGCCGTGCAACCAGGCTTGCTCGCTGGCGAATGGGCGACTCCACCAGGCGATACGAAAGCAGTGCAAGTATCAGCGAGATAGCAACCAGCCCCAGTCGATAACCGAGCGACACATAACCAAACCACGCAGCCCCCAACAAAAGTATCGGCCAATGCCACAGGTACCAGGAATATGAAATCTTGCCGAAGGCCTGGAAAAGCCTGGTCGACAACAGCCGCGCAGGTCCGTGTCCGTGTTGAGTGGCACCTGCACCTGATGCGATAACCAAGGCCGCACCTAGCGACGGCACCATCGCGCGTAAGCCCGGGTAGGGCAAATCCGTGCTGTAAAGCATGGCCACACCGACGATCATGGTCAGGCCAAGCCAGCCGAGCACAGGCAGCTTTGCCGCCCATCGCGATTCATTGCTCTGGCGTAGGCAAAGCCAGGTCAACGCACCCAGGCCAAACTGCCATGCCCGCGTCGGCATCATGTAGAACGCCTGCGCCGGCTGTGTACGGGTCAGGCAGACGCATGCCGTCAAGCTGACCATGATCACCAGGGTCATAACTACTCGTAGCCATGGCAGTCGCCGTACGACGGCCAGCTTGCCCTGCCAGAGACCTAGTGTCAGCACCAGCAGAATCGGCCAAACCAGGTAAAACTGCTCCTCCACACCGAGCGACCATGTGTGGAGAAACAGGCTGCTCTCTGCTCCAGCGCTGAAGTAATCCAAGCGTGAGAATGCAAAGTGAAAATTGCTTATCCACAGTGCCGCGCTGGCCGCAGCCTCCGCCTGCGCCATCTGCTGATTGGGCGAGAGCAGTAACGAAGCCAGCAAGCAGCTCACCAGCAGCATGGTCAGAAGACCGGGTAATAGCCTGCGAAATCGACGGGCATAAAAGCCCATCAGATCCAGACGCCCTGTTTCGCTCATCTCGCTGACTAGCAGGGCCGTTATCAAGTAACCCGAGAGCACAAAAAACACATCGACGCCAACAAAGCCTCCCTGAAATCCAGGTAGCTTTGCGTGCGCAGCAACGACCAACACAATCGCGATAGCGCGCAGGCCTTCGATATCAGCACGAAAGCCGAGCCTGTTATGCGTCATTGTGTAAGTCCCCTGACAGCTACGATTCGCGACAAACCCCCTCTTACTCCCAAGAGGGGGAAGTCAAACATCATCTCCTGAAAACCTAAGGAGAAAATAAAACCTCGATCACACCAAGCCGTGGCTGCGCAACAACGCGTCGGGCTCTGGTTTACGGCCACGGACTGCGACGAAGCTCTCCAGCGCAGGACGGCTGGCGCCTACGGCGAGAATCTCGCGGCGGAAGCGTTCGCCGGTGGCGCGATCGATCGCGCTATGGCCTTTGGCCGTCAATTCTTCGAATTCGCCGAAGGCATCGGCGCTCAACAGCTCGGCCCATAGATAACTGTAGTAGCCCGCTGAATAGCCACCGGCGAAGACATGGCTGAAGCCATGCGGAAAACGCTGCCAGGCGGGTGGGTGCAATACCGCCATCTCTTTGCGCGCTTGTTCGAGCACAGCCAAGGTGCGGGCACCCTGCGCCGGGTCGTATTCCAGGTGCAGCAGGAAATCGAACAAGGCGAATTCCAGCTGGCGGACCAGGAACAGGCCGGCCTGGAAATGCCGCGCGGCAAGCATGCGCTGGAATAATTCCTCCGGTAGCCGTTCACCGGTCTGGTAATGACGGGCGAACATGTCGAGCGCCTCACGATTCCAGCCGAAGTTCTCCATGAACTGACTGGGTAGCTCCACCGCGTCCCATTCCACCCCGTCGGTACCGCCAATCGAGGGCAAGGCGATCTCCGTCAGCATATGGTGCAGGCCATGACCAAACTCATGGAACAGCGTGAGCACTTCATCGTGGGTAAGCAGCGCGGGCTTGCCTTCGGTGGGCGGTGCGAAGTTGCAGCAAAGGAAGGTCACCGGCAGCTGCTCGTTCTCGCGGCCCTCGGCATCGGTGTCCTTGAAACGGGAACGGCACACGTCCATCCAGGCGCCGCCGCGCTTGCCACTGCGGGCATACAGATCGACATAGGCGCCAGCGAACACGCGACCATCCGCATCGCGCACGTCGTAATAGCGCGCATCGGGGTGCCATAGGTCAACCTTGTCGCGCGGTGCCAGCGTAATCCCGTAGAGCTTTTCGGTCAGCGCGAATAAGCCATCGATCACTGCGGGCAAGGGGAAGTAAGGCTTGAGCTGTTCCTCATCCAGCGCGTAGCGCTGTTGCTGCAATTTTTCGGAAACGTAGGCGATATCCCATGACTCGAGGTTGTCGAGCTTCAGTTCCTGACTGGCGAATTGACGTAGCGTAGCCAGATCTTGTTGTGCCACGGGCTTGGCGCGTACCGCGAGATCGCGCAGAAACGCCAGCACTTCGTCGGTCGAGTTCGCCATCTTGGTTGCCAGCGATTCTTCGGCGGCGTTGGCAAAACCGAGCAATTGCGCCGCTTCGTGACGCAGCGCCATGATTTGTTCGATGCGCGCCGTGTTATCGAATTTGCCGGCGTTCGGGCCTTGCTCGGAAGCGCGCGTCTGGTAGGCCCAGTACACCCGCTCACGCAGGCTGCGGTTATCGGCATAGGTAAGCACGGCTTGTACGCTGGGCTGCTTGAGGGTGACCAGATAGCCATCCAGCTCTTGTTCTTTGGCGTACTGGCGCAGCACCGCGCGGCCGGATTCAGGCACCCCGGCGAGATCGCGCTCATCGGTAATGTGCTCATGCCAGGCGTCGGTGGCGTCCAGTACGGCATTGGAGAATTCGGTGGACAGCTTGGACAGCTCCACGCCGATGGTGCGGTAACGCGAGCGGGCAGGCTCTTCCAAGGCCACGCCCGACAGTCGAAAATCGCGCAGCGCATGCTCGACCAGGGTGCGCTCGGGCCGCGGCAGCTTGGCGAAGTCGGGCGCATCAGCCAAGGCCTGCACCGCGGCGTACAGCTCGCGGTTCTGACCCAGCTCAATCGCGTGGTCGGTAAGTTTTTCTTCGGCGGGGCCGTAGGCCTTGCGCAAGGCCTCGCTATCGGCCACGGAATGCAGATGGCCTACGGGTGCCCATGCCCGTGCCAAGCGCTGTTCCAGGCGTTCCTGGGTCAACATCACGCTGGCAAAATCATGCGGCGCGCCCGGCGCGGTCAACGCATCGATACCACGGCGATAGTCAGCCAGAAGGGTGTCGATCGCCGGCTCGATATGTTCGGGGCGAATCTGCGAAAACGCGGGCAGGGCATCCTCAGCCAGCAGCGGATTGTCTTGAGTCATGGGATCTCCTTGGGCTTGCCAGCGTGGCAATCGGCCGGAGGGAAATCAAGCGGGAACGGGCAGAAGTTGCGCTAAACCGCCGGCTTAGGCCTGCCTGACGCCACTCCAAGCCCCGTTTTGTCACATCCGCGCCCGTAACATCGCGCCCATGTTGCCATCAGATGTCACCGAACTTCTCAAGCACAGCGCGGTTTTTTCACACCTGGACGCCACGGCCCTCGCCGCACTAGAACGCGAACTGGTGTGGTTTTGCCTGCCCGGAGGACGGCCGCTGTTCAAGGCCGGCGAGCCCGCCGATGCGTTGTATCTGCTCAAGAGCGGCAGCCTGGGCGTGTTCAACAGCCCGACCGAACGCATTCAGCAGATCGCTGCCGGCGACAGCGTCGGCGAGATCAGCCTGATCGGCGGTGAGCGACGCAATCGCACTGTGCGCGCGCTACGTGATTCGGAATTGTTGCGGCTGGACCGCCCCGCCTTCGAGGCACTCGTCGGTCGCCATCCCCAGGCCATGCTCGGGGTGGCGCGGGTGGCCATCGAGCGCCTGCTGCGGCGCGACCGCGACGAAGCCGAACCGGACGCGCCGCGCACCTTCGCCCTGCTGCCGGTGGATGCCAGCGTGCCGGCGCGATCACTGGCCATGCAGCTGGGCCAAGCCTTGGAAGCCTATGGCAGCTGTGCAGTGATCGATGCCGAGCAAGGTACCGGCCGCAGTAGTGACTGGTTTGCCGAACGCGAATCGCAGCTGCGCTTTGTGATCTACCTGGATACGGGCAGTGACCCCATCTGGCGCCAACGCTGCCTGCGCCAAGCCGATGTATTGCTGCTGCCGGTGCAGGCGGCGCAGCCGGCACGGCCATGGTCAGAAACCCGGCCCGGCCTCGCCGCGCTGGCACGGCATCGGCCGTTGCACCTGATCTTGCTGCATGCGGGGCACCAGCCCAGCCTTGGCGCGGCACGGCGTTGGCGCGGGCTGTTCAGTCACCTGGCGCCGGATCAACTGCAACACCATCACGTCAGTCATCAGGCGGATATCGCCCGCCTGGCACGTATGGTCAGTGGCCATGCGCGTGGTCTGGTGTTGGCAGGCGGCGGCGCGCGCGGCATGGCTCATCTCGGCGCGCTGCGTGCCTTGCGCGACGCCGGCCACGTGTTCGACGCCGTCGGCGGCACCAGCATTGGCGCCATCATCGGCGCGGGCGTCGCCAGCGAGTGGAGCCATGACGAGATGACCGAAGTGTTCCGCCGCGGTTTTGTCGAAGACCGCCCCTTGTCCGACTGGACCTTGCCGCTGATCGCGCTGACCCGCGGGCGTCATGCCACGCGAATGCTGCGCCACACCTTTGGCGCCCTGGATATCGAAGACCTGCCGTTATCCTTTTTCTGCGTTTCCACTTGCCTGTCCGGCAGCGGCATCACCGTACAGCGGCATGGTTTGTTATGGCTGTGGCTGCGCGCGTCTTGTGCGATCCCGGGAATACTGCCGCCAGTGCTGCATCAAGGCCGCGTCTATGTCGATGGCGCGCTGGTCAACAACCTGCCCACTGATGTGATGTCCAACAACGGCGTCGCGCATATCACCGCGGTGGATATCCGTGCGGATATCAACTTGCTCACCACCGCCGAGGAATACTCCACCCCGCCATGGTGGCGTCTGTTATTGCAGCGGCATCAGGACATTCGGCGTCCCGGCCTGGTCTCGACCCTGGTACGTGCCGCCATGGTCAACAGTGAAGGCCCCAGTGAGCACCGCCGCGATCGCGCCGATTTACTGCTGACGCCGCCGCTGGAACACGTCGGCATGCTGGCCTGGAAAGATTGGCAGCGCGCCATCGAAGCGGGCTACGTGCATACGATGGAAGTACTGGAGCAACAAGCGCGAACAGGCGAGCGATAGCGGCGTGTACGGCGCGCTTACCCGTCAAAAGCGAGAGGCGTTACCATGCGCCAATGAATCCATTACGCAGCTTCAAGGGCGTCATGCCCACGCTCGGCCAACGTGTCTACGTCGATCCCGCCGCCACGGTGATCGGTGACGTGGAGCTGGCCGACGATGTTTCGATCTGGCCGGGCGCCGTGTTACGAGGCGATGTGCATCACATCCGCGTGGGCGCACGCAGCAATATCCAGGATGGCAGCATCGTCCATGTTACTCACGATGGGGTCTACACACCCGGCGGTTTCCCTACCCTGATCGGTGAGGGCGTCACCGTCGGCCACGCCGCCGTGCTGCATGCCTGCGTCATCGAGGACTATTGCCTGATCGGCATGCACGCCACCGTGCTCGATGGCGCCGTCGTCAAGAAATACGGTTTCGTCGGTGCCGGCAGCCTGATTCCTCCGGGCAAAGTCGTCGGCGAGCGCGAGCTGTGGCTAGGCAATCCGGCCAAATGCGTACGCCTGCTCAGCGATCAGCAAATCGAGCAACTGCATTACTCGGCGCAGACCTACGTGCAGTTGAAAGATGAGTATTTGAAGAGCGCTTGATGGCTACCCGCCGCGTCTTGTTTCTGTGCAGCCGCAATCGGCTGCGCAGTCCTACCGCCGAACAGGTCTTTGCTGGCTGGCCTGATCTGGAGGTCGACTCTGCCGGGCTTGCCGATGATGCGATGACGTCTTTGTCCGCAGAACAGTTGCGCTGGGCCGACCTGATCGTGGTAATGGAAGCCGCGCATAAGCGCCGCTTGCAGTCGCGTTATCGCACACACCTCAAAGGCAAGCGGGTGCTGTGCCTGGACATTCCTGATCGCTATGAGTTTATGCAACCGGCATTGGTCGAGTTACTGCTCAAGCGAGCCGGCCCCTTATTGCGCTGAGCGTGCAAGCACACGCCTTTGATCCGATGACGTTCAGCGGCAGCCACTGCCGGCAAGGTCAGGCAGGTTATTGCGCGCCATTGGCAGACGACGATCGCTCGGCCTGGATGATCGCCGCGCGCTCTTCGTCCTGCCGCACCATCAATTGCCGGGCCGCATCCAGCTTTCCGCCGAGCAGTGCCAGCGTGTAATTGGAACTGTCGAACTCACGCAGCAAAGCAAGCTCACGCTGGGCTTCATTCAAGTCGTTCTCGTTGATGGCCCGCTCGACTTCGGTCGTCGCATCCGCAAGCAGGCTGCGCAGGTGATCGAGGGCGGTTTGATTGTTCGGGTCCAGCTGCAGCACGCTGAGATAAAACTCGTAGGCATTGCTGCCCATCGGCGCAACCAGGTGCTTCTCGCTGATCGCCGTCTGTGCCAGTCCGAGCAGAATCTCGGTACCGCTGCTATCGCCGGTCGAAGCGGTTGTCTTGTCGGCTTGGGCTGCAGCTGTGGTCGCCTTACCCGAGTAAGCAAACCAGATACCGCCGGCAGCAACGAGCAGCACCGACAAGAAAACAAGAACCATCGCCCATCGCTTTGACAGGACCAACATCGAACGCGCCATGACACCGACTGCAATAAAGGTGGGACCGCACTCAAGAGCTTCTGCGATCGAACACTCTTGACGGGTGCTTCACGTTAACTTTGCTGCGTGTCAGAAATATGACCCGTTCGACACTTTTCAGTGCCGAACGGGTTGTCACTACGAATGTGCGATCCATGCACTACCGCTGGTTGACGGAACGCGCATGGCGTTAGCTTTTAACCGAAGTTGCCGCCAATGATGCGGCCCTTCTCATCGAACTTGCCGTAGTAGCGACTGTTGTTCTCGCGATACTCCAAGCTGGTGATCGTCCCCGGCGTAACCAGCTGCACATTGGGATAAGCCCGGCGAAACTGCTTGGGCGTCGGGTGCGTCTCGATGAAAGCATCGAAGCTCTTCGTGTCGGTGACAAAGCCAGTCACCGGTTTGATTGCACCCGGAGTCATCCACTGACAGCCCCCAAGCGTCATGGCAACGGCAAAAACTAACGGTGTAAAAGCAACCAGCAATTTACGCATGTCGGTATCCCTCGAACGATTTACATGAACTTGCCACCGGTAATGTGGCCATCCTTATCCAGCTCAGCAAAATAACGGCTGTTGTTATTGCGAAATTCACGCGAAGACCTTTCCCCCGGCAAAACCAGCAGCACACCCGGATAGGTGGAGCGGAACTGGTCTGCCGTCGGATGCGTGGCAATGAAGGCGTCGAAGCTCTTCATATCCGTCACATAACCGGTCGACGGCGCGGGCGCATCATGCATGGTATATCCCCCCTGTCTATTTATGGCGCTGCCTGGCCGCGCCGCCATGTTATGCAACGCGGCCACCAGCGAAGTCAAACGAACCGATTATTCACCAGGTTGACCACGGGTTACCGCTGGCCGGCGAAGCATCTGGACGGCTGAACCAGAAAACGCGGTTACTCTTCCCCGGGCAACCCTGGCCTTCGCTATACGTCGCCAAGGCACCGCTCAGCGTGGTCAGATCCGCTCGATAACAGCTACCCAGCGAGTCGTTGAAGGCAAATGACTGTGCGCTGTGCTGGCCGTCGTGGCTGGTCAGTGCGCCGCTGGCGTTGAAGTTCAGCGTGTCGGCAGTGTCGATGCTGTCACTGACCTTGGCGGCGTACACATCGATGCCGAACAAGCGATAGGCATCGTGTTTTTCATAGCCTTGATGCACGGTGGTCGTGCTGCTGTTGCTGCCATCGGTGGCGGCGACCTGGTTGTAATCCACATGCAGCGGGTAGCTGAATTTCTCGCGGTGTTCGTTGGTGACGAACGGACCAATGCGGCTTTGGCTGACACTGTCGACCGAGGTCAGCTGATCGCTGACCTGGCGGTAGCCTGCCCCGTGAACCGTGAACGACTGGGTATCGGCAAAGCCCACCGTTTGCGCCACCTTGGTACGCACCCGGCCATGCGAGGTATCGGCATAACCTTCGATGACGAACTGCCGCTTAAGCCCGGTGGTGATATCACCGTTGACGTCGCCGTTGCTACCGGTGACCAGCGTGCTGGCAATCGTCGGCTCAGGCTGCTGGCCTGCCAGCGTATTGTTGGTGACCTGGCCGCTGACCTGTTTGGCGCGGGCATCGCGATAAACCAGCAGGGTGGCGGTGGTGGAAAAATAACCATGCGCCCCGGCGACGCTGACCGCCACTTCCTGCGGCGCGCCATCGCTCAATTGGCCCGCAAACGGCGTGAGGTCGACCCGGTACGGGGTAAAATTGAGCGTCTGCACACCGGGTGTCGGCCGCCACAAGTAAGGGTCGATGCCGCCGGTGTAAATCCACGGGTACACCGGTGCCACACCAGCCGGCTGGCCATCGATGCTGACTTCGGTTTCGCGGAAATTGCCGCCGCCGCATTCTTGTGTGGCTTTGGCGTAGGCGTCCGGCACGCAGGTGTACCAGAACTCATCGCCGCCCTGGCTTTGCGCGAATACATCCAGATAAGCCCGCTCGATATTGCGCGGCAGCGTCAAGGTTTTCGCCAGCTTGTCGGCAGGGCCATTGAGCACGGCAGTATTGCCGACCGGGTCGGCACCCAGCGGATAAATCGCATCCGGCGCCTTGACCGGCGACCGGCCCGGATAGAACAGCAGCCGCGCGCTGCCATGAATCACCCCGGTATAGGTGCCATCGACGACATTGCCGATAATCGCTTGACCGTTCTGGGCTGAGCGCAGCAACGAGCCGTAATCGGTGAGATCACGCTCGACATGCCAGGACGGCGCCACCGCCGAGGAGGGCTCTTGGGTGGTGCCGAAATACACATTCACGCCGCCCAGCCACAACGTGGCGGTGCGATCGAACTGGCGCCCGGCGGTCACTGAAAAATCGGCTTCCAATACCACTTTGGCCCATTGCCCTTGGCAGCCCCCCGGCGGCGCATAGGCGTATGGACGGCTGTTGAAATCGGTAAACGTCACGTCGTTGAATAACTCGACGACGCAAGGCTTGCCTGACGGCCGCGGCACGCTTGGATCGGCCACGGCAACGTTGGTCGAACCCACGGTAAAACCGCCAGCAGCGGCAGCCATCGCCGTGCCGGACAACAAACCTAAAGTGCAAGACAGCCCGACAAATAGCCGGCTTCGGCGTAACAACCCCTTGTGCGACATGTAACCTCTCCCCGTGATAACCCCTGAACCGCGAAGTTAACACGAGGCAGACGCACTTTTATCAGCGCAATCGTGCCGTTCTTCGCAAGATAACCAAGCGTCTGTCGACACGGCAGGGCGAGCAAGCCGCCGCGCAAAGGGTCGGCATATGAGCACAAGAAGCTACGCCGTGCTGAGCGGATATGTCGACCTCGGCAGACTCGACGAACTATGACCCGGACGGTTTTGATCGATGCATCGCCAGCCGGCGGGTGCCGGCAAGTTCAACGCGTTGCTGCTTCCATGGCATCGAGGTAAGCCAGCGCATGCCGGCGATCGCCGCCGCACATCGCCGGCTCGGGTTTCAAACCGGCGCAAACCGCCGGCCGGCGCGAATCGCCAAAAATCGCGCAGCGATTGTCATCCGTCAGCTGCACACAACGCACCCCGGCCGGCTTGCCGAGCGGCATGCCGGGGATGGGCGAACTGATGGAGGGCGCGATACAACAGGCACCGCAGCCGGCACGGCAGGAAAGCGCCATGGCTTATGCGTATTTCTTGCGTAGCTCGGCGTAGACCGGCTCCGTATCCGGCCGCCGGTCATGCCATAGTTCAAACGAATCGGCGGCGGTTTCCACCAGCATGCCCAGGCCGTCAAAGGCATAACGGGCAGCGGCTACCCGCGCCCAGGCCAGGAAGCCGGTCGCGGCCACACCATAGGACAGGTCGTAGCAGGTGGCCCGATTGCCGGCGAGCGCGAAGGGCAGTTCGAGCGACTTGCCCAAGACGCCGGCGGAGGTGGCATTGACGATGAGGTCAAAACTGCCGATGTCCGCCAGATCCTCCCAATAACGGGTATGCGCGCGCAGCGGATCGCCGATGGCATCGGCCAGGGCGTCGGCCGCCTCGGGCGAGCGATTGACGATGGTCAGGGTTTCCACCCCGGCGTCGAGCAGATCCCAGGCCACCCCGCGGGCCGCGCCGCCCGCACCCAGCAACAGCGCGGTATGGCCGCGCAAATCGACCTGATGCCGATCGGTGAGATCGCGCACCATGCCGGCGCCATCGGTGTTGTGAGCGGCCAGCCGACCGTCGGGCAGGCGGGTCAGCACATTGGCGCTACCGGCGCGCTTAGCCGCTTCGCTGTGCTCATCGGCCAAGGCAAAGGCAGCGGTCTTATGCGGCAGGGTCACATTGGCGCCGCGCCCGCCTTCGGCGAAAAAATGCCGTACCTCGGCGGTAAAGGCCTCGGGGCTGGCATCGATGGTGCGATAGCCCAGTTCCAGCCCGAGCTGATGCGCGAAAACCTGATGGATCTGCGGCGATAGCGAATGGCTGATCGGATGGCCAAACACCGCAAACTGTCCTGCATTCATGGGCGCTCCTTCAATGGCGTAGATTCCAGGTGGGACAGCACCCAACCTCGACAGACCGCCATTCTAATGCCTGCCCGGGGTTTTCCGGCGCAGTCGCAGGCTTTGAGATACGGCACCGGCAAGCTATCCCTACTCGACCCGACTGGACTCGCCGTATGCGCCTGCAAGCCATGGATACACGCCGTCATCAGCGCCTGCTGGGCATCGCCTTGCTTTGGCTGATTGTCGGCGCGGCCTTATTGCTCAGCACCCTTGTCCCGGTGCATACGGCGCTGCTCGGCTGGACCCCTGCATTCTGGTTGCTGCTGGCGCCACTGAGCTTGCTGCTCACGCTGGAACCGAGCCTGCCGCGGCAATTGCTGGCCCTGCGCCATCGCCGCGCGGTGCAACGCGTGATCTGCCATTAGTCACCGCTTCAAAACTTCCGCTTGGCAGTGGACGGCGGCCGGAAAGGCCGCACGAGGGGCTTTGTACGACGGCTTGGGATGGCTGGGCACGTTAGTGACAAGGCAGCGCCATGGAGGGCGCGCAGTGGGTTTCGGCAGTTCATGGATGGGCTGCCGGAGCTACCCCGATCGTGCCAACAGTCGCCGGGGCGCCAGGGACAGCTGAGCTCAGCCCGCGATTCCCAGGCGTTTGCGCTCCATCCGCCGCAAGAACTCTTGCATGATGCGCAGGTAGAGATCCTCGCCGAGATAGGCGTCTTCCACGCCGGCATCGATCGATGGGTTGTCGTTCACCTCGATCACCACCGGCCGCTCGGCGACTTGCTTTAAATCGACGCCGTACAAGCCGTCGCCAATCGGTGCGGTGGCTTTCAGCGCCAGCTTCACCACCTCGGTCGGGGCGTCGCGTACCGGAATCGTTTCAAAACCGCCCGACTTCGCCGTGCCCTTGGCGCCGTGGTTGTAAATTTGCCAGTGGCCACGCGACATATAGTACTTACAGGCGTACAGCGCCTCGTGATTGAGCACGCCGATGCGCCAATCGAACTCGGTATAGACAAACTCCTGCACCAGCAGCAACGCGCTGTGCTGGAACAGCTCGCCTGCCGCTTTCTCCAGCTCCTGCTCGCTTTCGACCTTGACCACGCCACGCGAAAACGAGCCGTCGGGAATTTTCAACACCAGCGGAAAGCCGAGTTTGGCGACCACGTCTTTCAGACCCTTGGCGTTATCGCGATAAAGAATCTCGGTATTCGGCACCGCCAGCTTGCGCGACACCATCAAGTCATTGAGAAAGATCTTGTTGGTGCAACGCAGGATCGAGCTGGGGTCATCGATGACCACCATGTTTTCCTTCTCCGCACGATGCGCGAAGCGGTAGGTGTGGTTATCGCTAGCGGTGGTTTCGCGGATGAACAAGCCATCGTATTCGGCAAGTCGCTGGTAGTCGTTCTTGCCGATCGGGTCGACTTCGATGCCCAGTTCCTTGCCGGCGGCAATGAACGACTTCAACGCTTTCTTGTTCGATGGCGGCATCGCCTCGGCTGGATCGACCAGCATGGCGATGTCGTAACGGTAGCGTTTGCGTGCACGCGGCTTACGCCACAGCTTCTTGGAAAAACGGTCCAGTTCGACGGCGAAGGCATCTTCCTGCGCGTCATCCAGCGTGTGCAGGCCTACCGGCTTGATCGAACTGACCTGCCATACCCGATCGCGCTCGAACTCGATGCGCAACAACGGGCAGGGAAAGGTTTCAAACACCTGCCGGGCCAGGTCCTGCAGGGCAGGCTGGGCGGTTTCGCCGAAATACACCAGGATGCCGAAGTCGGTGGTGTCACGGCCGCCGGCCGGCAGGAAGTTGGTCAGCTTCTGGTTGAGGTCGTCGATATCCAGGCCGTACAGCGAACGCCGGCGCAAATCATTCACCGTACGCACCGACGGCATCACCCGATGCCCGCGCGCCTCGGCCAGCAACGACACGTAATACCCGGTACCGAGGTACTTGTAACTGCGACACAGGTTAATCACGTGGGTGCGCTCGTCGTCATTGACGACCGGCTCACGCAGGTAATCCATCGCACTGACCACGTCCACGGACGGGTAGTAGGAGCCCCAGTCAGAGGCCTTCTCGACAACAATGACCAGACGGGTCATGACACCTCAGGTGATGTGGCTACCGCTGATGATCCTGCCGTCGTCCATCGATCGGCGACGCAGCACTTGGCCTCACAAGGCATGCAGTTTGGCACATGACCCGCATCACACAAGGGATGGCACTGAAGCGGGACTAAATACCCAGGCCGTGTGTGACCATCGGCGATTGCCGTAACGGGACGCCGGGGCTAGAGTGCCGCGCTTACCAGCCCACACCACCTCTTTCCTCTTACCTCAACGGCGTGATGCGCCGCCTGGAATCCCTTGATGAGTCCAACGCCCGCGACCGCCGCCGTGCGTGTGCGCCGTGCCGAACTTTCCGATCTCGACGACTTGGTTGCGCTGGAAGAGGCGACCTTTGATAGCGATCGGATGAGTCGTGCGCAATACCGCCGCCACCTCGACAGCGATACCGCACGGGTACTGGTGGCTAGCGCGAACCGCCGCCGCTTTCTCGGCACCGCGGTTGTGTTGTTTCGCAAGGGCAGCAGCGTGGCCAGGTTGTATTCCATCGCCAGCAAGCCCGAGGCCCGCGGCAAAGGCGTTGGCTCGGCGCTGATCGAAGGCGCCGAGGCGGCGGCCCGTCAGCACCGCTGCCGTTCCTTGCGGCTGGAAGTGCGCACCGAGAACCATAGTGCAATCCGCCTTTACGAGCGGCTCGGCTACCACCGCATCGGTCATCACGAGCACTACTACCAAGACGGATCGCATGCGTGGCGGTACGAGAAGCTGCTAGACGCAGCTAGCGCGTAACGTCGCTGCTAGGGCCTGTTCACGCTATTGGCGTAGCCCGCGTTGTCGTTGAGTGGCTGCCAGGTGGTAGTGCGTGGCGCCGGCCTGGCTGGCTGCCAGGCCAAACCGCGCGCTGCCGCATGGCGGCCACACAACGACAACCCGAAGGGCCGGGTCTGTTTGCGCGCAGGGCGGCGTCATCGCTCGGTCGTGTACGGACGTACACTCCCTCACTCTTCCTTGCCCTGCGCGCAAACAGATCCCGGCGCGGGCTACGCGAATAGCGTGAACAGGCCCTAGGCTCCACCGGTCAATGGAGGATGGCATGCCAGGATCTGACCCGAACCGCCGGCTAAAGCTCATTTTCAACGCTATGGGCTTGGCCACCGCCATCGTCGCTATCAATCCCGCGACCAGGTGCAGCGCCAACGCCCTGCGGTTACCGTCTTGAGCGGCGCCGGCACCCGCGCGTCACGAGCGCACGCTGATGATTATGTCCACCCCAGGCCAGGTTTATGGGGGCGCTGCTTGGCTCGCGCCGCCAATAGTGCGCTACTGCGCCGATGGCGCCGGGCACTGTCTACTCGGTTACCGTTCCTGGTGTTGCAAAGTGACGTACGCGACGTGGTCTATCTGACCTGGCTGGTCGATGTGGCTGCCGTGGCCGCCCTGGTACCACCGGGGGTGACTTTGCAGCAGAAGCACGGCAAAACCCCGTTCACCGTGCTGACCTACGCCCATCGTCATTTCGGCCCGGCAGCGATGAGCAAGTTGCGCCGCCTGTTTCCCTCGCCACTGCAAAGCAATTGGCGGCTTTACGTGGAAACCCTGCCAGGTCACCAAGCAGCCGAACGCGTGGTGCTCTTCGTCAAAAACCTGATGGACAGCGCGCTGTACGCCTTGTCGACCCGCCTCGGCAGCGACGCCTTGCCGACGCATCTTCCCTTGCGCTTCCGGCATGAGCACAGTGGCTCGCACTACGCGACCGAGATCACTGCAGGCACAGGCAGCGCACCGGAGCTGCGTTATCTGGCTCAGCTGTCTGCGGCAGAGCACCTGCCACCGGGCTTCGACAGCTATTTCGCTAGCTGGACCGAGGCGGTGACGTATTTATGCCTGCAAGACGCAGCGATTGCTCCGGTGCACGAACTGCAGCGACTGGCTTACGCCGAGATCGCCTTGCCGATCGACATGGCCTCGGTACGCCCCCTGGCGTTAGTCGCCGATAGCTTGCACAGCGACTTTGTTCAAGCGCTGACCGGCGCGGCCGAGCCGCTTTGTTTTGTCGTGCCCAGCGTGCATTTCAAAGTGCTGAGCGAACACCTGCTTTAATCCTGCCGGTAGCGGCAGCCATGACATCAATCGCCCAGGGGCTGGGCCAGTCGCCGTGCCGTGGTCTCATCGGGCTGGGTGGCCAAGGTACCGTTGCGGCTTAGGCGGATGCTGTAGCGGCCTTCATCGATCAACGGCAGAAAGCTGCCATCGCCGTTGAGGGCATTCACCGCGGGCAGCCAGTCCGGGTAGTACTGGTGCAGGCCGAGCAAATCAAACGTGCCGGCTTCCTGAAGATTCACCGCCGTCGGCGCTGCCTGGCTTTCTTGGGCGGCATCGTCATAGCGGCCGGAGACACGATCGAGCTTGTAAAGCGACGGCAGGCGGGCGAGCAAGCCGGACTCTTGCCGTGCCACCATCACCGCCTCCATCCGCCAGGCGTCACCGGACAATTGCAGTCGGCGCGTGCTTCCATCCGAGCCATGCAGGGTCAGCGCCCATCGCTGCGGCGACAGAATACGCGCCTCGACCTCGACTACCGGGGTATCTTCGTTAAGCAGGTGGTAGCCACGCAGGCTCGCCCCGGCAACGGCCAGCAGCACGGTCAAGACGATGGTCACCAGCAGCAGCGCAAACCCGCCGGCCACCAGTAGCCGTGATTGGGTTTGCATGCGTTCGCGCAAAGCCACTAATTGCACCAGGGTAAGCAACAACATACCGGTGGCGAGCAGCCACAGAATGGTCGTCGGCAAACGCAGCAGGGCGGTCCAATCCATCGTTCAACACTCTCATCATCGGTACGGCCTCATTATTATGTGGCGCGCGGCCGCACATGATAGCGATACGCGCCGTGATGCCTGTATCTACGCCCGGTCTATACTGCGGCAGCCTTCGTAGGAAACCTCTCCCATGCGTCGATCGCTTCTGCTGTGTTCGCTCTGCCTCGTTTTGGCCACCCTGGCCGGCTGCGGCAATAAAGGCCCGCTGACCTGGCCGCCGCCGAAACCCACACCGGCCGCTCAGCCTGCGCCTGCCGCCCCCGCGGCGTCGAGCAGCAGCTCGGCGCCAGCTACGTCCAGTACGGTTGGCAAGCACTGAATACGGTCACCGGGTTCATGAGCTTACGTTTTTCCAAAATGCACGGCATCGGCAACGACTTCGTCGTACTCGATGGCCGCCGGCTACCGCCTGCCCTGAGCGAAACGCAGATCCGTGCGATCGCCGATCGCCGCTGCGGGGTCGGCTTTGATCAATTACTCAGCGTCGAACCGGCGCGCGATCCGTCGTGCGCAGTCTATTACGGCATCTGGAATGCCGACGGCTCACCCTCCGGCCAATGCGGCAATGGCGTACGTTGCGTAGCGGCGTGGCTGCATCGCGCCGGCGCGTTGGGCATCGGCGAGACGGTGCGGCTGGAAAGCCCATCGGGTCCGGTAGCGGTACGCTTGCTGGCCGCCGACCGGGTGGCGGTGGATATGGGCGAGCCCGACTTTGCCCCGGCCGCATCGGGTTTTGACGGTCACAGCCAGGCGCTGGAGCTCGGCCCGGATACGGTCGAAATCGGCGTGGTGTCCATGGGTAATCCTCATGCGGTGGTCAGCGTGAGCGACCTGGCTCAGCCCAGCCTGGCGACCTGGGGCCCGGCGCTGACCACCCATCCGCGCTTTGCCCACGGCGTCAATACCGGTTTTGTGCAACGACTGGCCCACGACCACTTGCGACTGCGCGTACACGAACGCGGCAGCGGCTGGACACTGGCCTGCGGCACCGGGGCCTGCGCCGCGATGGCGGTGCTGCATCAGCGCGGCCAGGTCGGCGACCGGGTACAAGTCGAGCTGCCAGGCGGCACGCTGCAAATCGACTGGGGCGGTGCCGGCCATGCTTTGTGGATGACCGGCCCGGCTGCCTTCGTGTTCGAGGGCGAGTGGCTTTGAACGGCAACCTATTGAACGGATACATGAACGTCCCTTGGCGGGCCGCAAAGGGATCATCATGGGCACGCTCTTGTTGATGCGCAGCCGCTGGCATCGCACACTCCGACCAGGCGGCGAACCGCTACTGCCGAGGTAATCAGCGCATGACCAACACCGCTCTCGACATCACATTGCAGCCCCACGATGTCGCCGCCTATCTCCGGCGTCACCCGGAGTTCCTGGCCGATTACCCCGAACTGGCGGCGCAGCTCACCATGCCGCGCGAGCAGGGGCCGGTCGCTTCGCTGGCGACCTATCAATTGCAAAACCTGCGCGACAAGAACGCCGAGCTGGAGCGTCGCCTCACTGAGCTGACGGCGATCGCCGCCGAAAACGAACAGCTGATGCAGCGCGTCCACGATCTCAACGTCGCCGCGCTACGCGCCAGTACACCGGCGGCGGCCGCTCGTGACGTGATCACCAAGCTCGGTGAAGATTTCCATACCGATCACGTGCGCCTGCTGCTGTTCGGCCAGCACCTGTTATTGCCGCCGAGCGACTGGCTGGTGCAGGAACCGGGTGGCCGCGCCGCGTTGCCGGAGTTCGCGGATTTTCTCGCCCACCACGAGCCGGTCTCAGGCCGCTTGTCGGCCGAGCGCCTGCACCGCTTGTTTGGCGATCGCGCCCAGGATATCCGCTCCGCCGCCGTGGTGCCGCTGGGCGAGTTGGGCCTGATGGCCATCGGCAGCCGCGATCCCGACCATTTCCAGCCCGGCATGGGCACGCTGTTCCTGAAAATGATCGCCGCCACGGTGACCGCCGCGCTCGCTCGCGCCCAAGGCGGCACCTAAGCCGATGGACCCGCGCAGCCAGGTCGACGCATGGCTGGCCCGCCTGGCGGGCGAACGCAAAGCATCGCCGCATACCATCGATGGCTACCGGCGCGATCTGGGCAAGCTGTTGCGTTATATGGAAACCCAGCATCTGACCGGCTTCGACGCGCTCGATAGCAATCGCATGCGCAGCTTCGTGGCAGCAGAGCATCGCGGCGGCCTATCGCCGAAAAGCCTGCAACGGCTGCTCTCATCCTGCCGCAGCCTGTTTCGCCAACTCAGCCGCGAGGGTTTGTTGAACCACGACCCAGTGGCTGGCGTGCGTGGCCCGAAAGTGCATCGCAAGCTGCCGCAAGTGCTCGATGTGGATGAAGCAACCGTGCTCATCGAGGCCGATAGCGGCGCATTGAACGTGCGCGATCGCGCCATGCTCGAACTGTTTTATTCCTCCGGCCTGCGCTTGTCCGAGCTGATCGGGCTGCGCTGGATCGACCTGGATCTGGATGGCGGCGAAGTACGCGTGCTGGGCAAGGGCAACAAGACCCGCGTCGTGCCGGTCGGCCGTCACGCCGTCACCGCCTTGCGTGCCTTGGGCGAGGCCGAGGGCAGGGCGCCTGAATCGCCGGTTTTCCGCGGCCGCGGCGGTGCACCAATCAGCCCGCGCACCGTGCAGATGCGCTTGAAGATGCTGGCCTTGCAACAGAACTTTGCCAAGCGCGTGCACCCGCATTTGCTGCGGCACACCTTTGCCAGCCACATGCTGGAGTCTTCCGGCGACTTGCGCGCGGTGCAAGAACTGCTCGGCCACGCCGATATCGCCACCACCCAGATCTACACCCATCTCGACTTTCAGCATCTGGCCAAGGTCTACGACGCAGCCCATCCTCGGGCCCGCAAGCGCTGATATTCCGCTAGCCCGGCGCGGCTCAACAACCAAGCGGCGGGCTGCCAGGTGCTGAATGGGCCGCCGGTCATGGCGCCCCGGGGCATTCAGCGGTGGCGCATATTGAACGCTGCGGTCAGCACCCCCACCTACTTCGTTCAAGACTTTGCGGAGCCTCTCCATGGAATCGTTTCACGCCACCACCATCATCTCCGTGCGCCGTAACGGCCGCATCGTGATCGGCGGCGACGGCCAGGTCACCCTCGGCAATACGGTGATGAAGGCCAATGCACGCAAAATCCGCCGCCTCGGCAAAGGCGATGTACTGGCCGGCTTTGCTGGAGCCACCGCTGATGCATTCACGCTGTTCGAGCTGTTTGAAGAAAAGCTGATCAAGCACAGCGGCAACCTCACCCGCGCCGCGGTGGAGATGGCGAAGGAATGGCGCACCGATCGCCGCCTCGGCCGTCTCGAAGCGATGCTGGCGGTGGCCGACAAAGACGCTTCGCTGCTGATCTCCGGCAATGGCGACGTACTGGAGCCCGAGAATGGGCTGATCGCCATCGGTTCCGGCGGCCCGTTTGCGCAGTCCGCCGCACTGGCGCTGTTGGAAAACACCGAGATGGATGCGCGGCAAATCGTCGAGCGCGCGCTGAAGATCGCTGGCGACATCTGCATCTACACCAATCACAACACCACGATCGAAGAACTTTGAGCGGCAATGGAGCGCGCTGAAAACAGCCCGCACTTCGTTTCCAGTTCCCCGTTTATCTGAGCGCAGCGAATTCTCATGTCCGAACTCACTCCCCGCGAAATCGTCAACGAACTCGATCACTACATCATCGGTCAGCACGATGCCAAACGCGCCGTAGCCATCGCGCTGCGCAATCGCTGGCGTCGCATGCAACTGGAGCCGGGCATGCGCGAAGAGGTAACGCCGAAAAATATCTTGATGATCGGCCCCACCGGCGTTGGCAAAACCGAAATCGCCCGCCGCCTGGCGACCTTGGCCAATGCGCCGTTCGTGAAAGTGGAAGCGACCAAGTTCACCGAGGTCGGCTACGTCGGCAAAGATGTCGAGTCGATCATCCGCGACCTGGCCGATGTTTCATACAAGCTCACCCGCGATCAGGCGATCAAGCGCGTGCGCTCCCAGGCTGAGGACCGCGCGGAAGACCGCATCCTCGATGCCTTGCTGCCACGCCGCCAGGCTCCGAGCGACTGGAGCCACGACCCGGCCCCGGCCAGCGACAACGACACTCGCCAGAAACTGCGCAAGCAACTGCGCGAAGGGGCCTTGGACGAGCGCGAGATCGAACTGGATTTCGCCATGAACGTGGGCGTGGACATCATGTCGCCACCCGGCATGGAAGAAATGGGCCAGCAGTTGCGGCAAATGTTCCAGAACCTGGGCAGCTCCAAGTCGCAAAAGCGCACCCTGGCGATCAAGATCGCCCGCCCGCTGTTGATCGATGAAGAAGCCGGTAAGCTGCTCAATGACGAGGAGATCCGCGCGCAAGCGGTGTTCGTCGCCGAGCAGAACGGCATCGTCTTTATCGATGAGATCGACAAGATCGCCCAACGCTCCGAATGGGGCGGCGCCGGGGTCAGCCGCGAAGGTGTGCAGCGCGACCTGCTGCCGCTGGTCGAAGGCTCCACTGTGTCGACCAAATACGGCCCGATCAAGACCGACCACATGCTGTTTATCGCCTCGGGCGCGTTCTCGCTGGCCAAGCCTTCGGACCTGATCCCCGAGCTGCAAGGACGCCTGCCGATCCGGGTCGAGCTATCGGCGTTAAGCATCGATGACTTCAAACGCATTCTGCGCGAACCGCACAGCGCACTGACCAAGCAATACGTCGCACTGCTTAATACCGAAGGCGTCAACCTGGAGTTCTCCGATAGCGGCGTCGACCGGCTGGCCGAGGTGGCTTTTCAGGTCAATGAGCGTACCGAGAACATCGGCGCCCGCCGCCTGCACACCGTCATGGAGCGCCTGCTGGAGAAAATCTCCTTCGAAGCTGCAGACAAGTCCGGCGAAAAATACCTGATTGACGCCGATTATGTCGATAAAAACCTGGGTGGCCTGGTTAAGGACGAGGATCTCAGCCGTTACATCCTGTAAACATGGGGAAAGGCCCCAGCAGCTAAAATTAGGGGCATATGGGCAAGATCATTGAACTAAAAACCACCGGTCAGCGGGCACAGTTGCGTGAAGCGCAACAGCAGCATCAGCTGATCCGGTTATGGCGCGGCGAACTCGAACACGGCAGCTTCTGCGGTTATGTCGGCGGGGTTGGCCGTGAATTTTTCCTGCTCTGGGTGATCGGTGATGGCATTACATACGACGGTATGTATGTGATGCGTCATCGCGACGTATCCGAACTGGAAGCACCCGACAAGCATCACGTGTTTTTCGAAAAAGCGCTCACGCTCAAGAATCTTTTGCCGCACCCGCCGCAAGGCTTTCCGCTGGATGACATCCGTGAAGTCGTGCAGGCCGCCGGCTTACAGGCCCCGGTGATCGGCGTGCATGTGGATAGCGAAGAGGAGGCCGAGGTTTGCTATATCGGCCGACTCATCAATGTCGAGGAAGAAGGCTTCAACATGCAGGAGATCAGCCCGGACGCGGAATGGCTGCGTGAAGCGTCGTTCTTTTCCTGGGATGAGGTCTCCACCATCAGCATCGAAGACGGTTATGCGCAGTCGCTGCTGGCAGTAGCCGGAGAACCGCCGCCGCTCGAACAAGGCGATACCGGCGTGGGCCGCGCAACGGAGTAAGGTGCTCCATCACGCGTGGCTCGACAGCCCGCAGCCATCGACAAGGGTCAGCTCATGCACGGTATCCGAGGTTGTCATCTCATCCGCTGGGCCATGCCGTTGCTGTTGGTGCTGCCTGCCATCTCGGCATGCGCTCAAGACGGAAGCCCGCCCATGCCATCGACCCCACCCCGTGCCAATCAGAGCCAGCAAGGCGCTCGGTTGATCGTTACCTACCAAGATGCCCCCGACTCCGATGCCGCCAAGGCGGCCAATCGGACGGTGGGCGCGCGTATGTTGCGGCCGGTCAGCGGCGGTCATGCCGCGGTGGTGGAATTGCCGCCCGGCATCACCGCCGAGTCCGCCATGGCTAAGCTCAAGGCCCAACCCGGCGTGGTCTATGTGGAACTCGACAGCATGCTGCAAGCCGACCCGCTTCGCGGTCCGCGCATCGGTGACTGAAACGTCCCGCCTTCAGCCTCTCCACCGGGCCTCTCCATAAAGCATGAAGCCCCTCTTGAGGGGCTTCATGCTTTATCTCACTGATATCTCACTGACCCGGCGCGCCCTTGACCTGCTGCTCGAAGAAATCGGCAATCAGGTGATATACGTGGGTGCGCTGCCCGGGCAGGTTCAGCCCGTGCTTGGCGCCGGGATACGCCATGAATTGAAACTGGGTACCGCGCTTCTGCAGTTCCGCCATCAATTTGGTCGAGTTGAGGAACAGCACATTGTCATCGGCCATGCCATGCACCAGGTACAACTTGGCGGTGAGCCCATCGAGCCAGGCCAGCGGTGAGCTGCGGGTATAGCCGGCCTCGTTATCCTGCGGCCGGCCCAGATAACGCTCGGTGTAGAAAGTGTCGTAGAGCCGCCAGTCGGTCACCGGCGCCACGGCCACACCACCAGCGAGCTCGTCCGACGCCTTGGACAACATCATGGTGGTCATATAGCCACCGTAGCTCCAGCCAAATACGCCGATGCGCTTGCCATCCACCCAGGGCTGCGACTTCAGCCAGTGAATACCGGCGAGCTGGTCTTCGACTTCCACCGCACCCAGCTGCTGATAGATCGCATCTTCGAACTGACGGCCGCGCCGCGCCATGCCGCGATTGTCCAGGGTGAAGACCACAAAACCCTGGGCTGCCATGTACTGATTGAAGTAATCGCCCCAGGTATCGGTCACCAGCTGTGCATGGGGACCGCCATAAAACGTATTGAACACCGGGTATTTCTTGTTGGGATCGAAACCCAGCGGCTTGTACACGCGGTAATACAAGGTTTGCCCATCGGCGCTTTTCAACGTGCCGAATTCTGGCTTGATCAAGCTGTCGCGATACGCCCAGAACGGATGTTTTTCATTGAGCGGGTTCTGCTCGATCCAGCTGACGAAACTACCGTCCGGCTTGTGCACGCTCACTTGCGGTGGCGTTTCGGTATTGGAGTAGTTATCGAGATAGAAACCCGCGTCGCTGGCGAAAGAGGCCATGTGACTGCCACGGCCCTGACTGACTCGCACCGGTGCATTCGCTGTGCTGCCGTCGAGCTTGAGCGCATAGACCTGCCGATCCGGCGCAAAATCACGGTTGGAACTGACGTAAACCGTACCGCTGTGTTCATCCAGCGCCAGCAGTCCGTCCAGCTGCCACTCCCCGGCACTCACCGCGTGCTTGAGCTTGCCATCGAGGCCGTACAAATACAGATGGTGATAACCGCTGCGCTCGCTGCCCCAGAGAAAGCTCTTGCCGTCTTTGAGAAAGGTCAGATCGTCGTTGAGGTTGATCCAGGTATGGCTGGTCTCGGTAACCAGCGTGCGCTGCGCCAGCGTCTTCGCATCCACCAGCTTCAGCTCCAACTGCTGCTGATTGCGCGGCATCCACTGGTAGCTGAGATGCTTGGCATCGGGCAGCCACTTCACCCGGTTCAAGTAAATGTCGGCATCTTTGCCCAGATCGATCCAGCGAGCCTGGCCACCGCTGGGAGCGATCAGGCCTAGCTTGATCGCCACATTGGGGTCACCCGCCGCCGGATAGCGCTGGTCGATCACTTCGGTACGGTCGGCGTAGACCTCGGTGCGCTTGGTGACCGGCACCTTCGCCTCGTCGTAGCGCTCGAACGCGATGGCGCTGTCGTCCGGCGCCCACCAATAGCCTTGGCTGCGATCCATTTCTTCCTGTGCGACAAACTCGGCCTCACCGTTATGCACGGTGCCGCCGCCATCATGGGTGAGCTGGCGCGCATTGCCGCTGCTCAGATCGATCACCCACAGGTTTTGGTCGCGCAGATACGAAACGTAATGCCCCTTGGGCGAGATTTTCGGATCGAGCACGTCGCCGCCGGTATCGAGTACGCGCGGCGCGGGCTTTTCAGCGGCCAGGTCATACAGATAAAGCTTGCCGCCGATCGGAAACAGCAGTTGCTTGCCGTCAGGCGACCACTGGTAACTCAAGATGCCGCGAAACCCAGCGGTGCGGGCACGTTCACGGCGCGCTTTCTCCGCATCGGAAAGCGCTTCGCCGCGAGGCTCCAGCTTCTTCGAATCGACCAGCAAACGGGTGCTGTTGTCTTTGAGATGGTATTCCCACAAGTCCAGCTGAAACTGGTCGTCGGGCTTGGCGCGCAAAAAGCTTACCCGCGTGCCATCGGGCGAGATCCGCAATTCACGCGGCGCCGGGCCGGCCAGGCTGCCGCCGTCAAAAATCCGTTCGATGGTGAGTTTTTCGGCCATGGTGGGCAAGGTGGCTGTCATCAGGACAGCAAAGAGAAGAGCGCGCATCGGCAGCATCCCGTACGAATGTGCTGGCATTAAAGCGTGCCGAGTTGACGAACGCCAGCATGAAGCTGCTGCTGCGAACGCGTGGAGACCCCACCACGCGTCCTTCACAACAGGCTTTTTTCGCTACTTTTTGGCTCCCTGTCCAAACAGCAGCTTGCGCGCCCCTTCGTCTTTAGTCAGATCCAGATTGCCCTTGATCGTATCGGCAAGCGCATAAGCGCGCTCAGTTGCCGGACGTGCACGGATCGCTTCGAACCAAGCTTTGAGATGCGGAAAATCATCCAACGACATACCTTGTACTTCATGCGGCACGATCCATGGATACGCGGCCATATCGGCAATGGAATAGTCCTTGCCGACGATAAAGGCGCGGCCCGCCAGGCGCTTGTTCAACACGCCATATAGGCGCCGAGTTTCATTGACATAGCGATCGATCGCGTAGGGGATTTTCTCGGGCGCATAGCGATTGAAGTGATGGTTTTGCCCCAGCATTGGACCAAGACCACCGACTTGCCAGTACAGCCATTCCAGCACCCGATAACGATCGCGCGGCTCCACCGGCAGAAAACGCCCGCACTTGTCCGCGAGGTACTGCAAAATCGCCCCCGACTCGAACACGCTCAACGGGCCACCGCCATCCGCCGGTGCGGTGTCGACTATGGCCGGCATGCGGTTGTTCGGCGAAATCGCCAGAAAAGCCGGCTCGAACTGCTCGCCCTTGCCAATGTTCACCGGCTTGATCGTATACGGCAGACCTGCCTCTTCCAGAAACATCGTGATCTTGTGGCCATTCGGTGTGGGCCAATAATGCAACTCGATCATCAGCGGATACTCCTAAGCAGGGACCAATCGTTGGTTACTCGGGGCCCTCGGCCAGGCTTTCAAGTGCAGCGACCGCAGTTGACCCTGCGACAAAACACGGTTCAGGCGTTTTTTCGCGCTGAGCTGACCTCTGCCGTTATGCTTTTCGATCGCCAGTGACACAGCAAATGGGATAAACGCATGACGCATATCGTGGTGGTCGGCAGCATCAATATGGATCTGGTGACCTTGTCGCCGCGCTTCGTCGGCCCCGGCGAAACCATTCTGGGCGAGGGCTTTTTGACCACCCATGGCGGCAAAGGCGCCAACCAGGCGGTAGCCGCCGCCCGTCTCGGCGCCGAAGTCACCCTGATCGGCGCGCTCGGCGACGATGCCTTCGGCCAGCAATTGCATGATGGCCTGGCTAGTGAAGGCATTGCACTGGAGCATGTGCAACGGGTGGCGAACTGCGCCAGCGGTACCGCCTCGATCACCGTCGCTGAAGGCGAGAACCAAATCATCATCGTGCCTGCTGCCAACTGGCACGTCTCGCCCGCACAGCTCGCCCAGGCTGAAGCCAAGATCGCCAGCGCCGATGCCTTGCTAGTGCAGATGGAGATTCCGCTGGAGACGGTGGAGGCCACCTTGCGACTGGGCCATCGTCTTGGCGTACCGGTGATTCTCAACCCCGCACCGGCCCAGCCGTTGCAGCTGGAGTGGCTGAAACTCGCACGCTACGTCACCCCCAACCAACACGAGCTGGCGATCTTGCTCGGTGCCGATAGCCAGCAGGATTTTCGCGAACTGATGCGTCGCGCCCCCTGCCCGGTAGTGCTTACCCGAGGCGCCGAGGGTGCCTGGTTCGGCGACAACAGCGAGCCCACGCACCAGCCCAGCTTCAAGGTCGAGGTCGTCGATAGCACCGGCGCAGGCGACACCTTCAACGCCGCACTTGCGGTCTTTCTGCACGAAGGCCTGCCCAGCGCCGTACGCAAAGCTTGCGCCGCGGCGGCACTTTCGGTGACCAAGCTCGGGGCTCGCGGTGGCATGCCTTATCGACGCGATGTAGAAGCTTTGCTCGCACGCACAGCCTAAGAGAGCTGCAAGAGACGCGGTGCATACCTGTGCACCGCGCATCAACCGACTGTGACGCCGATCAATCCAGCGTAATGACCACTTTGCCGAAATGCCCGGCCGCTTCGAGATAGGCATAGGCCGCCACGGCTTGTTCAAACGGAAACAGCTTATCGACTACCGGGTGGATCGCATGGATCTCGACGAAGCGCACCAGGTCTTCGGCCATGCTGCGGCTACCGACAAAGATCCCGCTCAGGTGTTTGGCGCCGGTAATCAAGGCAAACGGATTGAACTCACCGCCAAAACCGCTGACGCCACCGATGATGGCGATGCTGCCACCCATGCGGGTTGCTGCCATCGAACGCGCCAAGGTGCCTTGGCCACCGACTTCCAGCACCAGATTGACGCCTTCGCCACCGGTTTGGCGCAATACCTCTTCCTGCCATTCGGGTTGTTCGACATAGTTGATCGTGGCCGAGGCACCAAGGGCGCGCGCACGTTCAAGCTTGGCGGCACTGGACGAGGTGATGATGGTGCGCAGACCGGCTGCCTTGGCCAACTGCAAGGCCCAGATCGATACACCGCCGGTACCCAGCATCAGCACGCTGTCGCCAGGCTTCAGCGCGCCCTCGACAAACAGGCTGTTCCACGCAGTCACCCCGGCGCAAGGCAAGGTTGCGGCCTCGGCAAAACTCAGATGCGCAGGCATGGCCGAGAGCGCGTCTTCGGGCAATAAAACCTCTTGCGCCAACATGCCATCGGCCTCGGCACCGAGCGCCCCCGACGTTTTGGCGCGGGTAGGCTGCCCGTCGATCCAATGTGGGAAGAACGAACTGATGACGCGATCGCCGGGACGAAAACGGGTGACCGCCGCCCCCACCGCAACGACTTCACCAGCACCGTCCGAGGTCGGTACCAACGGCTTGTCGCTGCCTACAGGGTAGCTGCCACGCGTCACCATCAGGTCGCGATAGTTCAACGAAACCGCACGCACTTTGACGCGCACTTCGTGAGCTGCAGGCGGCGGTAAGTCACGCTCAAACAGCTCGATAGCCTCAGGGTGGCGCCCGGGGTAAACACGATAGGCCTGCATAAAACGTCTCCGTAGGGGGAGCACAGGCCGGGGCGACCACGTCACCAAAGCTGCACTCGATCAAAGGTAGGCATACGATATAGGCGACGTAATGGCTCCATTGAAGCCATTTGCTAACTTCTATGTAGCTGTGGAGGAATCAATGGGATTTACCAGTGAACGCCTAAGCGGTGTCGAGGCCTTTGTGCAGGCGGTAGATGCCGGCAACTTCGCGCTGGCCGCCGAGCGCCTCCGGCTCACTCGCTCGGCGGTGGGCAAAAGCATTGCGCGGCTTGAGCAGCGCCTGGGCACGCGGCTGTTTCATCGCACCACTCGCCGGCAAAGCCTGACCGAGGCGGGGCAGGCGTACTACGAACGTTGCGTACGCGCCCTGGCCGAACTCGAAGCGGCCGAAGCGGTACTCGACAGCGGCCAGCGCGAACCCAGCGGAAGACTGCGCGTCAGCATGCCCATGCTGTTTGGACGTCACTGCGTCGTCCCCGTGCTGCAACGCCTCGCGCAACAGTATCCGCGGCTGGAATTGGATCTGTCGTTCAACGATCGGGTGGTCGATCTGGTCGACGAAGGTTTCGACCTCGGCATTCGTATCGGCCCGCTTGCCGACAGTGCCAGCCTGGCTGCGCGGCGTTTGGGCATCCAACACATGGGCATTGGCGCCGCACCGAGCTATCTCGCCAAACACGGATGGCCAAGCAACGTCGAGGAGATGGCCGGACACAGCGGCATCCTGTACTCACGCGCAGGACACACCGTGCCCTGGCGCGTACATGACCGACAGGGAAACCTCTGCGATGCTCGCATCGAGATACGCTTGCGCCTTGACGATCTGCAAGCCATTGCCGACGTCGCAGTCGACGGTGCCGGGCTGGCGTGGCTGCCCTGCTGGCTGCTCAGCCGTTATCTGCAAGCGGGTGAGCTTGCCCTAGTGATGAGCCATGAACACGTACAAGGCAGCGATATTCACGCGGTATGGCCACATACACGTTATTTGCCAAGCAAAACTCGCGCAGCGATCGATGCCTTGGTGCGCGAGATTCCAGCCATGATCAGCCGCCCGTTAAGCGATCAGAGTTGCTCCTCAACACCGGCGCCGTGATCAGAAACGCCAGATCAGAAAGCTCATGTATTCGAGGCTGCTGCTCGATTGCACGAGGGGGCTTTTCTTTGCGTCGCCCATCAGTTGCTTGGCCGAGACCATGCCCATGACCGACCAATGCTCACTCAACTTCACGGTGGCGGTGACATCGACCTGACCGGACTTGAAACCCGCCTGCGGCTGATAAGCCTTGAAACCACTGCGCGCCGATTGCACGGCAGTCACACCAAAAAACGTTTGCAGGTACTTACTGTCGGTCCATACCAGGGATGGCGTCACCAGCACGGTCAGGCGTGGCGTACGTACGATGCCGATAGCCGCACCGATCGTTGCCTGATTGCCGCGGTTGCCATCAGTACCGCCGAAGCCGTGCTGTACACGGATATAGGGCGAGAACTCGGGTGAATTCCAACCCATCAGCAAACCTGCTTCAGGCGACCCTTTAATCCTGCCCATGCCACGCAGATAGGTGCTGCCGAGATAGCGATAATCACGCTCTTGATCATCGCGACGGCCGGGACTGTAGGTCGCGAAAACGCCTGCGTTAAAGCCGCCACCCTGGATAGGAATCCAGCTCACGCCCTGACCATCGAGAATGAAATCGCCGGCAGCCGTAGGCATCTTCAAGGTAAATAGCGGGGCGCCCATGACGCGCGAGTCCTTGCTGCCTTCATAATCGCGCACCACGGCCGCGCCTACCCCCAGCGTGCCGGTAATTTCCGCATGTGCGGTGGCGGCGGCCCCGCTGCTAAGTAGCAGCACCAAGGCCAGCGAATAAGAGATATGCATGATGACGCTCCGATGTGGGTAAGGGGAGCTTCGGCATTCTTGTCAGAAACGCTTAAGAGCGAATTAAGGTGCTCAGCACCGGAATGCATTGAAATACCGCTTGGCGGGTTGCCGATTGGGCACGCGCGATGGAGAACAAAATGCGTGTGATGTTGCTTGAAGATGACTTGCAATTGGGCAAAGCGCTGCTGCTGTCGCTCGAACGCGGCGGTTTTATCGTTCGCTGGTTGCGCCGTATTGCCGAGGCGCGCGCCGAATTGCTGGCTGCCGATTTCGATGCTGTCGTACTGGATATGGAACTGCCCGATGGCTTGGGTTACGACGTGCTGAACTGGATGCGCCAACGCAATGACCGTACCCCGGTATTGTTTCTGACCGTGCGTGACGCAGTGAGCGAACGCGTCCGCGCGCTCGACGGCGGCGCCGATGACTATGTCACCAAGCCATTCTCGGTCGATGAGTTGCTATCGCGCCTGCGTGCCTTGATCCGCCGCAGTGTCGGACAAGCCGCCGCGATCTGGGAGGCGGGCAGGGTGCGCATTGATATCGGCCGGCGCGAAGTACTGCTCGACGGTATCTTGCTTGAAGTCTCGCCGCGCGAATTCTCGGTACTCGCCGAGCTGGTCAAACACGCCGGCCACGTGGTGCCGAGAGTGCGCCTTGAAGGCGCGGCGTTTCGCTCACCGGGGTCGATCGAAAGCAATGCGCTTGAAGTACATGTGCACAATCTGCGTCGCAAGCTTGGCGCGGAGATGATTCAGACGGTGCGTGGCATCGGCTATCGGATCGTGTCATGAGCCTGCGATCCAGATTTCCCCGGCTACGCAGTCTCTCGCTGACCAGGCCATCGTTGACCCGGCGCATGCTGGCAGTGCAATTGCTCGCCTGCACGGTGGTTTTCATCGCGCTGGAAGTCGTCACCAATTTCGTACTGATGCCGATTGCCAGCGATGCATTCGACCAGCAACTGCGTAATTACGCTCAATCCTTGCTCGAAGTATCCGATCCGGCTTCCCTGGCGGCACCCCTGACCCACGCGATGGGGCGGCAGATCTCCTCGGATATGGAAATACCCGCCGGCAGCAGCGCGCTGCGCTATGAAGTGCGCGATGCCCAGCAACGCTTGCTTGCCTCTTCGCCGCTATTGCCGCAATCAGGCATCAAGGGTTTGCGGGTATACCGGGCCCGCGATGCCCATAGCGGCAGAGAAGTGGCGGTCGCTGGCGACGATAGCTGGATCAGGATGTTCTGGCATATCCAATCGCGCCGACAGACCCGCTTGCTGGCGATTGGTACGGCGGTGTTGATCGTGCCACCGATATTTTTCCTGACCTTTTTGCTGGCACGCTTCAGCCTGTCTCCGTTACGCGATCTGGGCCGCATGATCGGTAATCGCTCAGCCGACAACCTCGATGCCATCGTGGCAACGCCTGCCTACCCAGAGATCGCTCCTCTGCTGCACGAATTGAACCGGCTGCTGGAAAAGCTGCGCGGCGTCCAGGCTATCGAGCGACAGTTCTTTGCCGACGCCGCACACGGGCTGCTGACCCCCATCGCGGTTATCCAGACCCAGGCACACCTGCTCGCCACAGCGGCAGGCGAGTCGGACAAACAGACTGCCAAACAAGATCTGCACGGCGGCCTGGAGCGCGTCAGCGCCATGATCCGCCAGTTGCTGACCATCTCACGGGTGAGTTCGCAAGGGCTCAAACTTCAGCTGCGCACACTGGATCTGTCGGCATGGCTGGAAGAACGTGTCGGCCAGCTGGCACCGCGCGCCTTGGACAAGCGCATCGACATCGGCCTGGAAACGCGCGGCCCATGCCTATGGGCTTTCGATCCAGATACCTTGGCCTCAGCCATCGACAACCTGCTGGATAACGCCATCCGCTATGTGCCCAGCGGCGGCCGTATCAAGGTCACACTGCGGGCTTATCGAGACGCCATCTGGCTGATCGTTGCCGATGATGGTCCAGGCATACCCGACTCGCATATGGCGCGGATATTCGAACGTTTCTATCGCGTACCCGACAGCGAGCAGCCAGGCAGTGGCCTGGGTCTGGCCATCGCCCAGCAAATTGTCCGACTGCATGGTGGCGAACTCAGCCTGGGCCCTGGCCTGGATGAGCGCGGCCTGGCCGTGCGGATCAGGCTAGAGCCGTCGCTTAGCGCCGGCAGTCACCGCATCAGTCACTGACTATGGCCAACCAGTGATCTGCTTTCTCTTCG
The DNA here is from genome assembly GCF_026283955.1 of Dyella silvatica. Classification (GTDB taxonomy): domain Bacteria; phylum Pseudomonadota; class Gammaproteobacteria; order Xanthomonadales; family Rhodanobacteraceae; genus Dyella_C; species Dyella_C silvatica. Next base: position 31,392 of record NZ_JAPDPE010000016.1, read on the forward strand.
CGGAAGTCGATCTCCACCGGTAGAAACTTTTCGATCAGCGCCGCATTGGTACGTGCATGCTCAGTCGGAGCCAGCGTGCTGAATTCGCCACCACCGGCCAACGCCAGCGGCAATAGCAACTGGTCAGCCAGATGCGCGCCCACCGCCACATCGGCCGCAAGGTAGGCGCGGGCTTCGTTACACACCAACTCGGCGACGCGCTCGGCGCTTACACGCTTTTCACCGAAGGCGGTAAATATTTCGCACACCTGCTCAGACTCCACTTTCACCATGAGTGCGTTGCCTGGACCGCTTACCGGTCGCGCTTGCCGATGATGCAGCTGATCCGCGTTTAATCGCAGATAGCGTTGCACCGAAGCAAGCTCGCGCTCGGCTACCAAGCCGGGAATGGCTGAAATCAGAGCCGTGGCGGAAACCCGTTTTAACTCACCGCGTTGACGCAGGGTCAGTGGCTGAAGTTGTTTGGACGGCTGAACCGTAACGTTCAGTTCGCCGCCGCCAGCCGGATAAAAGCCATGGCGCTCCAGCCGGATCTCTGCCTGCAAACCCCTGCGCTGCATCAGCGGCGAAAAACTCTCGATAAGAAAGTCCGCGCACGGCGCCTGTGGATTGTGAGTGCCGCCCTCCAGGCGAATAGTCGATGGCAGATCGGCTTTCCACAGCACCGGCAGTATGGTTTGTAGCACCAGGGTGGTAGAGCCCGCCGTGCCGATCGGCCAATGAAAATTGCCACCGCGCAACACACGCGGCTCAAAGCGAAGCGTGCCTGAACCGGCTTCAGCGCCTTGCACTTGGGCATCGCCCACCTGCCGTGCAGCCTCGATCGCGGTCAGATGCTGACGCATCAAACCCGGCCGGCTACGCCGCCCGCGGATATCAGTCATAAGAAAGGACTCGCCCGTATACAGGCTCAAAGCCAGCGCTGTTCGCAGTAACTGGCCACCACCTTGCAGTCCATCGATTTCTATCATTGCCATTCCATGTTTATTGCAGCTTTTCATGCAGTGGCGCGGGCTTACGCCCGCACCACTCAACCTTTGACACAAACCACTTGACGCAGGGTATGCACGATTTCAACCAGATCATTCTGCGCCGCCATCACTGCATCGATCGACTTGTAGGCGGCCGGTGATTCATCGATCACATCTGCATCCTTGCGACATTCGACATGCGCCGTGGCCTTAAGATGATCGTCCAGCGAAATACGCCTCTTCGCCTCGGTACGGCTCATCACACGACCCGCGCCGTGACTACAGCTATGAAAGCTCTCGCTATTGCCCAGACCGCGCACGATGAAGCTCTTGGCGCCCATGCTGCCCGGAATAATGCCCAGCTCACCGAGCTTTGCACTGACCGCGCCCTTACGGGTCACCATCACGTTCTTGCCATAGTGATGCTCACGGCTCACGTAATTGTGATGGCAATTCACCGCCTCGGCCCAGGCATCGAACGGCTTGGCAATGACTTTCTTCGCCGCCTCGATCACATGCGCCATCATGATGGCGCGATTGCTGCGCGCGAAACGTTGTGCCCAGTCCACCGCAAAGACGTAGTCGACGAAATGCTCGCTGCCCTCGGGTAAATACGCCAGATCCTGGTCGGGCAAGTTGATCATCCAACGACGCATATCTTGCTTGGCCAGCTCAATGAAGTGAGTGCCGATCGCGTTGCCGACGCCGCGGGAGCCCGAGTGCAGCATGAACCACACGCGCTGCTCCTCATCCAGGCAGACTTCGACAAAGTGATTGCCGGTACCCAGCGTACCCAGATGGTTCAGATGATTCGTCCGCGCCAATTTCGGGTGCTTTGCGGTGATTCGCGCAAAGCCCTCATGCAGCCCAGACCATCCCTCCAGGGTCGCCGCCGGCGGGTTTTGCCACGCGCCTTTATCACGACCATGACCGCGGCCCACCGTGCGGCCGTGCGGCACTGCGTGCTCGATCGCCGAACGCAACTCGGCCAGGTTATCCGGCAGATCGCTGGCGGTCAGCGTGGTGCGGGTGGCAATCATGCCGCAACCAATATCCACGCCCACCGCCGCCGGCACAATCGCTCCTACCGTCGGCACCACTGAGCCCACCGTCGCACCTTTACCAAGATGCACATCGGGCATCACCGCGACCCAGCCGTGAATAAACGGCAGCTTGGCGATATTGAGCAATTGCTTGCGCGCCTCGTCCTCCAGCGGCACGCCACGCGTCCACAGCTTGATCGGCACCGCGCCCGGCTCGTTGATGACCTCATACGACGTCGTTGTCACAACACGTTCTCCATGCAACAGACTCCTGGTCTGTTCTTTTCACAAATTGATCGGCGACAAGGTTTGGCGAAACATTTGCTCTACCAGACTGAGCTACAGCGCGAACGCTGGCGGGAGTCGAACCCGCGACACAGTAGTTCCACCGGCATTCGCCGAAACTCAAAAACTTATAACGTCTAAAAAGATGCAGCGACAAAGGTGACGAACCATCCCGCTCTATCCACTGAGCTACGGCGCCACAGTATCGGCACCGGCGGGAATCGAACCCGCGACCTGGAGCGTTTGAGGCTAGTAGGTCCGTCGGCATTCGCTGCCGAAAACTCGATACAACCATACAAAGTGCAGCGACAAGAGTGATGAAACATACCTGCAATGCAGGTCGGGATTCGAACCCATCGCCCGGAGGCTTACCTGTAGTTCCATCGGCATTCGCTGCCAAATCAATCTTTCGTCATGATGCCTAGCCGGTGGAAAGCGACAAATCTCTCGAAAGGCTGCCGGAGTCGAACCGGCGGGGACCAAGTAGCCCTTCGTGGCATTCGTTTTCCTCCCCGGCCCCGGCAGGCCCATTCCTGCCGAGGTAGACACTTACAATTCAATCGCCTCGATGCGCTCGATCCAGCGGCGGGTATCGCTACCCTGGGCGACATCGGCCAGCAGCTCAAATACGGCATCGCTGAAGCCCCCCACGTGAAGCACATCCGCCGACTCCACCGTTTGACTGCTCGCATCCGGCTGCAAATCAATGCAAACCATCTTGGCCTGCGGGTTACGCAACTTCAGCTCGGCCCACTGACGCATGGTTTCGCTGCTTTTGCCGTGACGCGTATCGACCCAGCTTTGGTTATCCGATACCAGTACCAACAGATCGACCTTCGCCCGCTCGCAGTTGAGCAAGGCCAATGGCGCACTCACACAGGTACCACCACCGACCATGCGCGCCAGTTGCTGGGCCTGCGTCATCACGCTGTCGCGCGCATTCAAACGCAGCTCTCGCACTGTCTCGGCAAAGGGAATCACCCGAGCCTTGGCATTGGCGCGCTTGATACACGCGGCGATCAGCGCAGCCACTTCCACACAGGTCACCACGCTAGTGGCGCCAGGGCGAAAACCGGTGACCGGCGATTGCATGGAACCGGATACATCCATCGCTACCACCACCTCGCCGTTAATCGCCGGCACGGCGCTGGTGGCGATTTCCATTGCATCCTGCAATGCCTCGGCAATTGGCTCCGGCATCATCTTTGCCGCCGCCCGGTACGCGGTCATCAACTGATACGGAAACACCCGCGCCTTGCGAATCGCCTGCGGATCACGCAAGCGGTTCGCTAGCATGGACACCATCGCCGCGTCATCGAATACACCCTTGCGAGCAAACGTATTCAAGTTCATCCGGGTGGCCTGCCAGGAAGCCCGCGCGGCAATGCTCTTCCAATGCACGGCGGTCAGCGGCAGGGCGGTGAGGTACTGGAATGACAGTTCTGGTACCTCATGACCCGGCGCGCGCTTGAACGCCTCGTACTGCTGCACCAGCACCGGCAATGCCGTTGCGTTATGTGGCTTATCGATCAACCAGGCATACAGCGCCTCGCGCTCCATATCCTGCGGATGCGGGTGCACCATCCGGATTACATCCGCCAGCGACGGCTTTTCGCCGACCGCCGCCGCCACGATCTGTTCTGCCGACGCCGCGTCCAGCCACTGCTGCACCAATCGCTTCGGCCGTGTGCCAAGCGACTTGCGACCCACCACGCCACTGCGCAGCATCTGCACGAAATTGCGCAACATGCGGCCGTTGTCGATCACCCGGGCGAACACCTTCGCCAACAACTCACCATCACGGGTCGCCAAATGGGCAAGCAGCAAGGCAGGCATGTCTTTCATATAAGCGCGCTGCCGCGCATAAATCGCAGTGCGTGCAATGAAAGCCGGCGCCACCTGGTCACACATCGCCAGTACCTGGGCCAACTGCGTCTCGGCGTCGCTGTAATAAGTGCCGTTGAGGCAACCGGTTGCCGCATAGAGCGCAAGCGCGGCCTCCGGCTGACGCTGATATGCGCGGCCACCTGCCTCGTTGATGGCGTTGGCTGGCGGAGTCATCCGACCGCGCGAGCTGGCAAAGAGTTGTTGGTTAGCCACGATGTTTCTCCTTGGGATGGTTTCCTTAGAGCAGGCTTCGTGCCAACCGCTGACGTTATCCATCAAGTTATTGATATACAAGACATATATTCTATTCTCGCTATTTCCTGGGTCACATCATTATTCGATTTATAGATAAAAAGATATCGATATTTATCTTATAGTATCGCCATGAAACGCAAAGTCGTGATCGGATTCCTCGGCACCCAGCTCGACGCAGGCGAAGGCCCGGGTCGCTGGGAAAAATGGCGCCCCACCGTGTCGCTGGGTATGCAGGAAGACTTTCTGGTCAGCCGCATCGAGCTGCTGGTCGATGAGCGGAGCTATCGCAGATTGGCTGATCAGGTGCGCGCCGACCTGGGCCAGGTATCGCCGGAAACCCAGGTACGCACGCACGACACCTATCTGGCCGATCCATGGGACTTCGAATCGATGTATTCGGTGCTGCATGATTTTGCACGCCGATATCCCTTCGATACCGAGACTGAGGACTACTACGTCCACATCACCACCGGCACCCATGTCGCGCAGATCTGCCTGTTTTTGCTCACCGAAAATCGACGCTTGCCGGCGCAGTTGCTGCAAGCCGCGCCACCGCGCAAGCAACGCCAAGCAGACAATGGCGGCACGCTCAGCATCATCGACCTGGACCTGTCTCGTTATGACCGCATCGCCCAGCGCTTCGAAAGCGAGCAGCAAGATGACCGCACCCATCTGAAGAGCGGCATCGCAACGCGCAACGCCGCATTCAACCGCATGATCGAACAGATCGAAACAGTGGGCAGCCGCTCGCCCGCACCGATCCTGCTGATGGGCCCGACGGGTGCTGGCAAGAGTCAACTGGCGCGGCGCCTGTTTGAATTGAAGAAAGCACGGCACGAACTGACCGGACGCTTCGTCGAAGTGAACTGCGCCACGCTGCGCGGCGATGGCGCGATGAGCAGCTTGTTTGGTCATGTAAAGGGGGCCTACACCGGGGCTATCAACGAACGCCCCGGCCTGCTGCGCAGCGCGCATAAAGGCCTGCTATTTCTCGATGAAATCGGCGAGCTCGGCGCCGACGAACAGGCGATGTTGTTGCGCGCGCTGGAGGATCGGCGTTTTCTACCGGTGGGCAGCGATAAGGAAGTCGAAAGCGATTTCCAGCTGATTGCCGGTACCAATCGCGACCTGGGCCAGCGCGTGACCGAAGGCCGCTTTCGCGACGACCTCTATGCACGCCTGAACATCTGGAGTTTCCACCTGCCCAGCCTCGCCGAGCGCATCGAGGATATCGAGCCCAATCTCGACTACGAACTGGAGCGTCACGCACAACAGGTCAATCGAAGGGTCACCTTCAATCGCGAGGCGCGGGCTCGCTACCTGAGTTTTGCCACCAGCCCGCAGGCTCTGTGGCAAGGCAACTTTCGCGACCTCGGCGCGTCCGTCACCCGCATGGCTACCCTGGCCCCTGCCGGACGCATCACCACGGAAACCGTCGAGGAAGAACTGATGCGCCTGCGCCGGCTTTGGCGTCAGGATGCCGGCGACGATGTACTGGCCGAGATACTCGGCGAGCGCATGCAGGAGGTCGACCTGTTCGATCAGCTACAGCTGCGCGAAGTCATTCGCGTATGCCGCCGCAGCCGCTCGCTCTCCGAAGCCGGACGCACCTTGTTCGCAACCTCGCGGGCAAAGCGCTCAACCACCAACGACGCCGATCGACTGCGCAAGTATCTGGCGCGATTCGAACTCAACTGGGATGCAGTGATAGGCTCGGCCAATCACTGAACCATGACGTCGTGACGGTCGCCCAGGCACCGCCCGAATCAAGGATGACCATGCCTGACCTCGATACCCTGCAAGCACACGCCGATCCCTCCCTGTTGTTCGAATGCATCAGCGGAAGTCGCGCCTACGGCACATCCACGCCCGAAAGCGACACGGATATCCGCGGTGTGTATGCGGTGCGCCCCGCCGCCTATCTCGGTCTGACCCCACCCGCCGACCAGGTCGCTGACACGCGCAACGACATCGTTTACTACAGCCTGCGCCGGGTCATCGAACTGTTGGCCAGCGCCAATCCCAATATGCTCGAACTGTTGTACATGCCCGATGACTGCGTGCGTTGGCGCAGCCCGGAAATGGACATGCTGATCGCCCGGCGTGAGCAGTTTCTGTCCAGGCAATGCGTGCAAAGCCACCTCGGCTACGCCATCGGGCAGATCAAAAAAGCGCGCGGGCAAAACAAGTGGATCAATCAGCCGCGTCCCGAGCGACCGCCAGCCAAGGAAGACTACTGTCACGTGATTCCGCGCGAGCGCCTCATCCCGATCGAGCAGCCGCCTTGCCGCCCGGTGCCACTGGCGACCCTGGGTTGGGATCTGGGCGAATTTCACGCCGCAAGCCTTGAGCACGCGCGCGATGGCTATCGTCTTTATCGCTATGGCAAGCAGGCACGCGGGGTATTTCGCGACCACATGCTGGTCCTCGAATCCATCCCGGTCGAGGAGGAAACATCTCACTTCGCTGGCTTGCTCTTCTACAACGAGCAGGCCTGGAAGCAGGCGCTCATCGATCACCAGAATTATTGGGCATGGCGGCGCGAGCGCAACGAGGCACGCTGGCGTCAACAGGAAACCGGCGAGCTGGACTATGACGCGAAAAATCTCATGCACACGATGCGCCTGCTGCTTTCCGGCGAGTCCATCCTGCGCCACGGCGCGCCGATCGTGCGCTTCGAAGGTGAGCAGCGCGAATTGTTGCTGGCGATACGCCAAGGCCGTTATAGCTATGAGGAGTTGATGAGCATGGCGCAAACCATTACCGACCGCTGCGCCCAGCAGGAAGCGCAAAGTGCATTGCCGCCAACTATCGATGCATCTGCGGCGAACCGATTGCTGCAAGACATGACTCAACATTGGGAGGCACGCTGCCATGGATGAGGCTATTCAATCCGCCATCGCGGACATCGAGCGTGAGCTAGGCGTGCGGGTGCTGTACGCCGCCGAATCCGGCAGCCGGGCATGGGGCTTTGCCTCTCCGGATAGTGACTATGACGTGCGCTTTATCTACACGCATCCGCGCGACTGGTATCTAAGTGTTTTTGAACAGCGTGATGTAATCGAGCGCATGCTGCCCGGTGACCTGGACGTCAGCGGTTGGGATTTGCGCAAGTCGCTGCGCCTGCTTTCCAAGTGCAATCTGGCCTTTAACGAATGGTTCGATTCACCCATCGTCTATCGCGCCGACGAAACCTTCGCACAGGAAGTCCGCTTGTTGATCGCGGATTTCTTCCAGCCCGCTCGCGCGCTATTTCACTATCTAGGCATGGCCCGCTCGACCTATGCCGACCACCTCGCTGGCGACCAGGTACGGCTGAAGAAACTGTTTTACTTTCTGCGTCCGATCCTGGCCTGTCGCTGGATAGAACACCATGGCACGCAACCGCCAACCGCCTTTGCTCAACTGCTCGCCGCTCCTTGGGTCAGCGATGAGGAACGCACGTGGATTGGCGAGCTGGAAATCCGCAAGGCTGTAGCAAAGGAAAGCGAGTACGAACCGATGCCCGGCATCCTGCGCACATGGATGCTGGAGCAATCCGATTATTTCGAGCGAATCGGCGCGACGCTGGCAAGGCCAGTGCAAGCCGAACACGCCTTGCTGGATGCGACACTGCGTCGTTGGGCGACGGGCTAGGCGGCAGAATCAGTCTGCCGCCCGTGTCGAAATCAATCCCTGCGCTGCAGCCCATTGCTCGATATCGTCGCGGCGAATCGCTGCGGCCATCAGACCGGGAAACGCATCCGGCGTGCAGGCGAACGAGGGCACGCCGATGGCGGCAAGCCGGGCTGCCAGAGCCTTGTCGTACGCTGGACGCCCTTCGTCACTGAGCGCCAGCAAGGTGATGAATTGCACGCCGGCTTCGACCAGTTCGCTGGCGCGGGCGAGCAAACGGTCGGCGACGCCACCTTCGTAGAGATCGGAGATCAGCACGAGGATAGCGTTGTGCGGTTCGCGGATCAGCTCCTGGCTGTAGCTCACCGCCCGATGGATGTCGGTGCCTCCACCAAGCTGCACGCCAAACAGCAGATCAACCGGATCATCCAGCTGCTCACTCATATCGACGACGCTGGTATCGAATACCACCAGCTTGGTCGAGATCGCCGGTAACGATGCAAGCACCGCGCCGAAGATGCTCGAATACACCACCGAAGCGGCCATCGAGCCGCTCTGGTCGATGCATAGAACGACTTCGCGCTGCGGCTTGCGCGCTTTGCGGCCAAAGCCCACGAGCTGTTGCGGGATGATGGTGCGATGACTCGGCTGCCAATGCTTGAGGTTGGCCTTGATGGTGCGATGCCAATCGATTTCCGCATGACGCGGCCGACGACTGCGACGCGCACGGTCCAGCGCGCCACTGACCGCCGAGCGCATCGGCTCTTCCAGCTGGCGCATCAATTCATCCACCACCTTGCGCACCACTGCGCGAGCGGTTTCCTTGGTACCGGCAGGAATCACGCTTGACAACGCGATCAGGTTCGCCACCATATGGACGTCCGGTTGAATGCCTTCGAGCATCTCGCGCTCCAGCAGCAACTGACGCATGTTCAGGCGTTCGAGCGCATCGTGCTGCATGACTTGCACGATCGACGATGGAAAATATTTGCGGATGTCGCCCAGCCAGCGCGCCACATTCGGCGCCGAGCCACCACGACCGCCACGACGCTGCAAGCCATCGCTGCCAAGCACCATGCGCCAGCGCTCGGCTCGAGTGGTGGGGAAGTCACTCGCGATGTCGTGATCTTTGGCGTCGTCACTCATGAGGCAATCCGAACAGTTCGCTCAGGGTGGGCAGGGCGCGGCAAGCGCGCGGTTCATTCCACGTCGATGTGGGTGTCGCGGAGGCCAGCGCGGCGGCGGGCTGTTTGACGCGCAGACCCAGGTCGCGTCGGTCTGCGGCTTCGAACTGGGCGAACGTGCGGCGCAGCAGCGGCACCACGCGGACGAAATGCTCGTGGCTTAGCTCGCTGATCCATCGATCGATCAGACTCCACAGCACGTCGCTATGCAGTAGCACTGTGGCATTGCGGTTGAGAAATCCATCCAGCCATTGCGCGGCCGGCAACGGTTCGCTGCCCATCGACAATTGCAGTTCGATATGACTCGCGGCTTGTACGGCATCGGCCGCACCAGCATCCAGCAACAATCGGCTGGCTAGCCCGCGCAGCAACGGTGCACTGCTCTCCATGCGCGTGATGGTCTGCAACGCGCGCTGCCAGGCCTGAGTCTGCAACTCATCCTGGCGCAACGAGACCGCGTGATCGGCAGCCAGTATCGTGCGGCGAGCCTGCTCCGCCGGTTCGTCATTCAGTTCGCTGACCGCGAGGGCCAGGCCAAGGCTGGCACGCAGCAGCATGCTGTCGAACAGGTGCGCGACCTGGGATACATCGGTCTGACGCACATTGCCATAGCGATACACATTGGCGAGCGCGGGCAGGGCATCCAGCAACGCCAGCGGATCGCCGCTGGTGGCGGCGCGCGCGTCCAGCTCGGCGGCGACGAACACTACCGCATCGGCCAGATCGGCCAACAACACGCGATCGACCAATTGCGCCAATGCCTGCAATGTGGATGCGTGGCGCGCCTGTTCATTAGCGCTGGCATTCGCCGCCATGAGCAAGGTGTGGCCATGGCGACTAGCCACGATGAGCTCGACCTCGAAACTCGGCTCCCATGCCAGGTCCCACACTTCATGGAAGGTGCCGCGACTGCCATGGCCAACCGTCGCCAGTCGCCCCCACGTGATGTTCAACAGGCCAAGCCGGTGCAGCAGCTGGCTGCGTTGCCGATCGACATCGTTGCGCAGATCCAGATCGAGCTTGCGCGATAGCGCTTCGGGTTTCAGGCGCAAACGCTTTTGCAGCGCTTCCAGGTCGCGCTGCAATGGCACGGTAGGTACGGATGAAGGCACCGAACCCATGGCATTGCCAATCATCAGTTCGTCAGCGATCAGTCGCATCGGCAAATCATTGCCATGGCAGATCACGCTTTGCGTTGCTTCGTTGAGCTCATCCAGGCCGGGCGCCACCCGCTGCCGCAGCGCCGCCATCGAATCGGCCAAGCGCGCCGCTTCGATGAGATGCGCCGACGAGCAGTCCAGCCCGTGTTCGCGCAGCAGCCTCGCCACTCGCGCAAACCAGCCGATGACCCGGCTGCCGCTATCGTCATGTCGCCACAGATGCTCATACCAGCCCGGCGCGGTAATGCCTGCGCCATAACCGCTGCGCCGACTGAGGTGACGATACGTCCATGGCACCCAGGTCGTTTGCGATTTCAGTTTCTCCGGCCCCTTCAACAATGCCTTGTCGGCGGTTGCGGTACCGGGATCGGCCAGCGCCGGCACATGCCAGGCCCCGCAAACCACCGCGATGCGCTGATGGCCGGCCTTGCGTGCTTCGCGCAGCGCCAGGCGCATATGTGCTTCGCGTACGGCTTCGCGCGCTTCATAGCCACGCAACCGCTGTGGTGCATTGGCACGCAGTTCGGTCATCGCCTCGGCGATCGCCTCAAACAGTCCCTCGCCATCGCCGCGCTCTTCCACCATATGGTTCCACCAACTTTCGCCGTCCGCATAACCCGCTGCAGTGGCGAGCCAGTCCAGTGGATCGGCGGGAGCGTGGTCGTCGGCGTCAGCATTTGCCTGATCGGATACAGGATCGGATGGCGGCGGATCGCTGACGCCCGACTCCGCCACCAGCGCCGCGCGCTTGTCCTGCTGTTGCCAGGCCAGCGTTATCGCCGGCGGCACATCGATGAATTGCACCGGTATGCCAGCGCCCAACCCCCATTGCATCGCCTGCCATTCGGGCGAGAACACGGCATACGGATGAAATACCGCCAGTTGCGGATCATCGGCGCTATGGCTGAGCAAGGCGATGGGCGGCTGCAATCCGGGGTCCGCCAGATGCGTCAGCAATGCTTCGCAGCCGGCAGGCCCTTCGATCAACAGGCAATCCGGTTGCAGGCTTTCCAGGGCGCGGCGCAATGTGCGCGCGCAACCCGGGCCGTGATGACGGATACCAAACAGAGTGACGGTGTCGGCCATCGGCTGGCTTACAGCTGTTCGCGGAAGGCGCGGTAAAGGTCCTTCCACTCCGCGCGTTCCTTCACCACGGTTTCCAGGTATTCGGTCCATACCGCCTGATCTTGCACCGGGTCTTTGACCACGGCGCCGATCATGCCTGCGGCCATGTCCGCCGGGCGCAGCTGGCCATCGCCGAAGTGCCCCGCCAAGGCCATGCCGTTGTTGATCACGGAGATCACCTCTGCGGTGGACAAGGTGGAGCTGGGCGATTTCAGCTTGGCTTTGCCGTCGGCGGTCTGCCCATTTCGCAGCTCACGGAAGATCTGCACGATGCGCTGGATTTCTTTCAGTGCGGGCGGCTCGGCAGGAAGCTCCAGGGCGCGCCCCAGTTCGGCCACGCGCTTGGTCACGATGGCGATTTCCTCTTCTTCGCTGGCCGGCACCGGCAAGATCACCGTATTGAAGCGACGCTTCAACGCGCTGGATAGTTCGTTGACGCCTTTGTCGCGATTGTTGGCCGTGGCGATCAGGCTGAACCCCCGCGTGGCCTGCACTTCGGAACCGAGCTCGGGAATCGGCAGAGTTTTTTCCGACAGCACGGTAATCAGTGCGTCCTGGACATCCGCCGGAATGCGCGTCAGTTCTTCGATGCGGGCGATCTTGCCGCGCTTCATTGCCTGCACCAGCGGGCTGGGTACCAAGGCCGCTTCGCTGGGTCCGTGCGCCAGCAGTTGCGCGTAGTTCCAGCCGTAGCGAATCTGTTCTTCGCTGGTGCCTGCCGTGCCTTGTACCAGTAGCGTGGAATCGCCGCTGATCGCCGCCGACAAGTGCTCGGATACCCAGGATTTCGCCGTGCCGGGGACACCGAACAACAGCAGTGCGCGATCGGTGGCCAAGGTGGCCACGGCGATTTCCATCAGGCGCGGGTTGCCGATGTACTTGGGGCTAATTTCGAACCCGTTATCCAGCCGCCCACCCATCAGATAGTTGATGACGGCCCAGGGCGATAACAGCCAGTTCGCGGGACGCTGGCGCGTGTCCACCTTTTGCAGTTGTTCCAGTTCTTCGGCGAACTGATGCTCGGCGTGTTGGCGCAGGACGGTAGTGCTCATCGAAGCTCCGTAAACGGTCGGTCGGGGAGGGCATACAGGGTGAGGCGAGCGGCCACGATGCGCTCGAACTCGTGGAGGCATTCGGTCATCGCGGCGGTCAGGTCGTCGCGACGAAGCAGGGGTTGCCATTGATGCAGACTGTCGGGATGAAGCAAGCCGGCCAGTTCCAGCAATGGTGCACGTAGATGAATGCCATATCGAAGCTGATCACTTTCGAAACTCGCGCGCAGGCTGGGCAACAGTGCGACGGAGTACTCCAGCGTCAGCGTCTCGCCAGAGGCGAACGCGCCAACGATGGCGTTCAAAGCGCCGCTGCTTTGCAGTTGATCCAACGAACGCGGCCAGTACCGCTCGCGTTGCGCCACCGGCAATAGCGCGAGTAGTTCCGACTTCCGTTCGGTGAATTCGGCTACATCTGAGCTAAGCATCGCTTCGATCCACACGGGATCGCTCGCTCCCACCCGCTGGCGCCAACCTCGATAAAGCGCCAAGGACCAGTCGGTTTTACCCGCCCAACCGATCAATGCCGTCGGTGACATGCCGGTGTGCGCGACCCACCACGACAACGGCACCTGTCGCACCAATTGATAAAGCCACCATGCGCGCTCGCCGAGCACATCGTGCTGCGGTCGGACAGCTTCGACCATTGCCCCGGCCCACGCGGGATCGACCGCCTGCGGCGCGTCGCATTGCCACGTACGTTGCAGCAGTCCGCGCTTGCTCGTCACCAGCTGTGCCAGCCAGGCACTCAAATGTCGGGCATGCGCGGATTCGGGCAACCGCGCCAGCAGCATCGCCGCGCTTTGTCGTACCTCGTTGCTGCGATCCTTGAGCAAAGGCTCCAGCACGACCGTGTCGAGCGGCTGCAAGCCGATGGCGAAGGCAGACACGAACTCGCCGCGCTCCTTTGCCCGCCATTCACTCATTTGAGCCAGAAACAAATCGCGCGCTTGCTGCGGGTCGCTGCCACGCAGCTGGCGGAAGTACGCCAGGCGCTGCTCGATGCTGCCTTCTTGCCAGATGCGGTCACCGTCATCGACGCCAGGTTCAAGCGATGACGCGTGCGTGGCGGCGTACTGCCAATCGGTACGCTGTCGCGCAAGCCAATGACCGCGCGCACCTAGCACTGGCAGCAATGCAGGGCGCAGTGCGGTGTTGCGCAGTCCACGTTCCAGCGCGGACGGCAACACCGACCAAGGCAAATGGTGTTCGTGATATGCCAGACGCAGGCATGCTTCGTATTGCAGGCGCGGTGAACCGTCAGCAAAGATCTGGTTGCACAGGCTGCGCCAGGGATGATCTTGCGCGAGTCGCTGCGGATCCTCCGGTGCGGCCTGCCATGCTTCATTCGGCGCCGCTTCCAACGTGACCGCCGCGAGTCGGCATGCAGCCAAGGCACCCACCTTTCGACTGAAATCCAGCGCAGCATCGGCGGTGGTCAACGCCGGTTGCTCCAGCCATGCACCGATGGCGCCATCGGCCATGCCGGGCACGGCTTGATCGACACCGATCAGCGCCTGTTTCAACCAACTCGTCATGCGCTGGCCTCCCAGATGCCGTCGCGTGCATCTTCGGCACACGAACGCGCCGACAAGGCATAAAGATGTTGCCCATCCCATTCACCCATGACGTGCACGGGGTGACCTCCGCTGAAGGCAAGCAGCGACCAGCCGGCTTCTTCACTCAGGCGCAGGGGGAAAACATGCTCCTGGGTCTGCAGCTGCCAACGCTGTTGATGCCATCGGGGTATCGCATCGCTCAACAGCATGGGCACGCAGGGCAGCCACGGATTTGCCGCGAAGCGAAGCGAGGCCGACTCGATCGACTCGGCTGCCCGCCCTTGTGGCCACGGCATCTTCCCGCCGGCAACCGCTTCGCTGGCTTGCGCCCGCAGCGGCACACTGCCGGGATAAAAGCTCAGCCGTGCCTGATAAGTGACGCCGGTAAACCACGCGCTTTCCCAGCGTTTGCCCTGATAGGCGTAATCGAGCAGCAGGGCATCGCGACCGCTATCGCGGCCGCGTAGCCAGACGCGGCGTTCGCTGAGTCGTTCGTCCTCGCTCGATGTGATTTGTCCCAGCACCAGCCACGCATCGTCGATGGAATCGCCCAGCGCGATGACTTCCTCGCGATCCGGCGACCAGCCGAGCACGGCCCGCAAATCGGTCAGTCGGGCAGGCGACAGCTGGGCGCGGCGACTCACCGCCTCATTGACCAGTTGCAGCAGGCCGAACTGCGCGATGACTTCTTCGTGCCGCTCCGACCCTGCCTTCATGGCCGCGAGCGCCTGTTCCAACGGTCGCGCCAGACCCGGCGCCTGCGCGTCGATCATGCGCGCAGCCATCGCACGCCATTCTTGGCGCTGCCCCTGGCCAAAGCGCGCCAAGCCACGGCGAAACTGATCGGCGATCCAGCGCTGCAATTCAGTCGTGCCTGCCACGATTCGCTTCCAGCGCGCGGCTTCGCGCTTTTGCGCCGCGGCGGCCGCGGCTTCGGGATCGACGGGGACTTTGTCGGCGGCGGCCTGTTCTTTCTTGACCGCCTTGTCGCGGCGCGAAGCCAGCCATTCGCTGACCCAGATGGGCATGGCGGCATCGACTACCCGCGCATGCCCCTGTGCATAAAGCAGCAGCAGGGCGAGTCCGTGCTTGCAGGGAAATTTACGGCTGGGACAACTGCAGCGCGAGACCAGGGTGCCGAGTTCCACCTGGGTCTGATACGGCTTGCTGCCACTGCCTTTGCACTCGCCCCACACCGCGTCGGCATGCATGCCCAGAGTCGGCCAGCTGGCATCCGACAGCAGCCCCAGGGCGGCTTTTGCCGAAGCGCTATCGGGCGCCAGCGCCAGCACTTGATCTCGCGTCAACACAGCTGCCATGCGTGTATACGTGCTCCCTGCCGTTAGTTACCGCTGCAGTGGCCGAGCATAAACCAACTGCATGACACTCGGCACGATGCCCGGCCCGCCAGCTAGCGGCGAATGACCTCGAAGCGGGCGCGGCAGCCGCGATCGACCCAGATGCCACGACGATTCCAGCCCCAGCTGCGCCCTTCGACACAATCGCTTACCGATTCTTGCCGACGCAAGCGCACGTCGTCGTAGCGGCCGATATCGATGGAGCATTGACGATAGGCATTGGACTGGCTGTCACATGAGATCTCTTGCGAGCGATCCCAGTCGTGATCCGGGCGGCCGGGGCGGTCGTGCCCGGGTTCGTAAGGTGCGGCGGCACACGCTGTCAGCAAGAGGCAGACCCCGAGCGGTACGAGTGAACGGAACATCGATGATTTCCTTGTGAGGTGAGCAGGCACCACACACCGCGTTTGGCGGTATGACGCGTCGGGCGACCAAAGAGTTATCAAGGGGGAGTGTCGCCAACGATGGTCGCAAGCCATCCACTTCATTGCTCGATATTCCATGAGCGGACAGCATGCGCAAACGATGTGTGCAGAGCGATTCCAGTGTCTGCAAAAGGGCTTAAGAACACCTTAAACCGCGCGTCCGCGAACTGTGCTTGAGCGGTTATTTGCCGATACAGAACGAGCTGAAGATCGCGCCGAGCAGATCATCGCTGCTGTAGTTGCCGGTGATTTCGCCGAGTGCGTGCTGGGCCTGGCGCAGCTCTTCGGCGGCAAGCTCGCCGGCACGCGACGTGTCGAGCACATGAGCCGTATGTTCGAGATGGGCAGCCACTTGCTGCAAGGCGAGTACATGGCGGCGGCGCGCGCTGAACGCACCTTCGCCACTGCCGGCGCCTGCCAGCTGCTTGAGATGTTCGCGCAACGCATCGAGGCCGGCGCCGGTTTTCGCCGAAGCCCATAGCCAGGTGGCGTTGTCGCGTCGTTCTTGATGGGCAACGGTGTGGTGTTCACCCGCGTGATCGATGTCGATCTTGTTGACCAGCACCAGGCGTTCGACGCCGGCAGGCAGTTCGGCCAACAGGCTGAGATCGTCGTTGGCGTTTTGTGCGTCGGTCACCAGCAACGCGACATCCGCCCGTGCGAGTTCACCATGTGCACGGCGCACGCCTTCGCGTTCCACTGGGTCGCTGGTATCGCGCAGGCCTGCGGTATCGGCCAGTTCGAGCGCAATTCCATCGAGACTCAATTGCTCGCGCAACACGTCGCGGGTGGTGCCGGCAATGTCGGTGACGATGGCGCGTTCGTTGCCGGCCAGGGTATTGAGCAGGCTGGACTTGCCTGCGTTCGGGCGCCCGATGATCGCCACGCGCAAGCCGTCATTGAGACGAAGACCGCGCTGCGCTTCGTGCCATAGCTCGGCGAGTTCCGCCCGCAGGGCTTCGAGTTGGCGGACGATGGCGGGATCGGCGAGAAAGTCGATTTCTTCTTCGGGAAAATCAATCGCCGCTTCGATATGCACGCGCAAGGCGATCAAGGCTTGCAACAAGGTTTCGACCTTGCGCGAAAAAACTCCTTCCATCGAACGCAGTGCAGCGCGTGCACCAGCTTGCGAGCGCGCGGCGATCAGGTCGGCCACCGCCTCAGCCTGGGCCAGATCGAGTTTTCCATTGAGAAACGCCCGCTCGGTGAATTCACCGGGCCGCGCCAGCCGTGCACCGAGCTGGCAGACCCGTCGCAGCAACGCATCCAGCAGCACCGCGCTGCCGTGGCCTTGCAACTCCAGCACATGTTCGCCGGTATACGAGGCGGGGGCAGGGAAGTACAACAACAGGCCGCGGTCGATCAGCGTGTCGTCGTCGTCGCGAAATGCCGCGAAGTGGGCGAATCGCGGTCGAGGGGCGCGACCGAGCAAGGTTTGCGCAATCGCCGGTACCGCCGGACCCGACACACGCAACACACCCACGCCGGCGGCGCCCGGCGCACTGGCGATTGCGGTGATGGTGTCGGTGTTTGCGCTCATGCTGTCCGGGGAATGGGGAACGGAAAGATTATTGCTGAGCCGAGCAAAGAAAAGGCCGCATCAGCGGCCTTTTCGATCAAGCGGTTTTGGCTTTCAGATCGGCTCGATCGACCGAGCGAGTGATGTACCACTGCTGCGCCAGGCTGGTCGCACCGTTGACCACCCAGTACAGCACCAAGCCGGCAGGGAAGAAGAAGAACATTACGCCGAACATGATCGGCATTACCTTCATCATCTTCGCTTGCGCCGGGTCCATGCCCGGGGCGGGCGGGGTCAGCCATTGCGTGGCCAGCATCACCAGCACATACAGCACCGGCAAGACGAACATCGGATCGGGCGCGGACAAGTCATGCAGCCAGCCGAAGAACGGTGCATGGCGCAACTCGACGCTTTCCATCAGCACGCGATACAGACCGAAGAACACCGGCATGGTCACCAGGATCGGCAGGCAGCCCGACATCGGGTTGACCTTCTCTTTCTTGTACAGCTCCATCATGGCCTGCTGCATCTTCATCTTGTCGTCGCCGTAACGCTCTTTAAGCGCGGTGACGCGAGGCTGCAGTTTGCGCATCTTGGCGCCGGAGCGGAACTGCGTGGCGGTGAGCTTCCACAGCGCGGCCTTGAGCAGCAGCACCAGCAGAATGATCGCCACCCCCCAGTTGCCGCTGATCGCATGCAACTTGGACAGCAGCCAATGCAGAGGCTGTGCCACCACGGTCAGCCAACCGTAATTGGTCGACAACTCAAGACCCGGTGCCACCAGATCCAGCGTGCCTTGCAGTTTCGGGCCGATGTACAAGCGTGAACTGCTGCTGGCGCTTTGGCCTGCGGCCACGCTGATCGAGGGGCCCAGCGTGCGGATCAAATAGATCGGCTGCGCTGTATCGGGATTGATTTCGCTGGTGGTGTAAGTGGTCGCATCCTGCGCCGACGGAATCCAGGCGACGAAGAAGTAATGCTGCAGCATCGCCGCCCAGCCACCAGTGATCGGCCGGTTCAGCGGTTTCTTCTGGAAATCGGTGAAGGGCAGCGATTCGAACTTGTCCTGCGGGCTGTACCAGGCGGCGCCAAAGAAACTATGCGAGGCCGGGTCACTGAAGTTCTGCCACCAGCTCTTGGTACCTGCCGGCGCTACACGCTGCATCTGCTCGTAGGCATTGCCGGTCCAGGTGGCGCTAGCACCATTGTCGATGCGCTGAGCAAGATCGATGACATAACTGCCGCGCTTAAGCGTAAAGGTCTTGATGACCTTGAGCCCGCTGGCGTCCTGCCAGGTGAGGTCCACTTTCAGTTCGTTCTGGCCGTCAACCAGCTGGTAGCTGCTCTGCGCGCTCTGGAAAATCGACAGATGCGTAGGCGCACTCGGCGTATTGGCGGCTTGCACGGTGGTCAGACCGCTTTGCGCCACGAAGTAGTGCACGCGCTCATCGTCGAGCAAGCGCACCGGCGCCGGATCGGGCTGTTTCTTGGTGCGCGGCTCCGACGGGTAGCTGAGCAACTCGGAGCGCACCACGCTACCGCCGCGGGTATCCACGGTCAGGCGCAACACGTCGGTACTGATGGTGATCAGCTGTGCGGTGGCGCTGGCGGTGTCCGTCGTGGGGGCAACGCCGGCCGCAGGCACGACCGCCGCCGCACCTGCGGTAGCGCCGGGCACGCTGCCATCGGCAGTCGGCACAGCCGCGGCGCTACTGGCTGCGGCTACGGAGCTTGGCGCGGGATGCGGGGCGTAATCCTTCTCCCAGGCCATGAATAGCAGGTAGGCCACGGCCAGCAGGGCGAAGATAAGAAACGTGCGCGTTTGATTCATCGCAAAGCAGATCCGGTGTAAGACGCTGCGACACCGGGCCGCGGCGAGACGGTTAGAAATAGGTCAGCGAGCGATTGTGCCGGTCGCTTCTGTTGGCTTCAACGGCTTGAGCTTGGCCCACAGGGCGTCGAGCTCTGCAAGCAATTGATTGCCAGACATGGCAACCACTTGTTCTCGGGCCAACACCATAAGATCAACCGCGGGTAATTCATGCTGGATGCGACGAAACGACTCGCGCACCAGTCGCTTGATTCGATTGCGCTCCACCGCCAGCTTGGACACTCGCTTGGAGATGGCCAGGCCCAGCCTGGCATGGCCAAGCTCGTTGTTACGATAGCGCACAGAAAAACAGCGGCCGCCGAAGCGACCGCTGGCATGACTTAAAGCAGCAAAATCACCAGCGCGGCGGAGCCGCGCTTCGCGCGGCAGACCGGCGGCACGCATCAGCAGCGTGCCGTTTACGGGATCAGGCGCTTACGACCCTTGGCGCGACGCGCCTTCAGGATCTTGCGACCATAGGCGGTAGCCATGCGGGCACGAAAGCCGTGGGTGCGGGCGCGTTTGAGCTTGCTGGGCTGGAAGGTCCGCTTCGACATGGCTTCCTCCTGTAGGTATGTGGATAAAAAGGTTGGAGATTATGCGAGGCAATCGGCAGCGCTGTCAAATCCACGGTATTTACCGCCTGAAACAACCTGTGGATAATTTTGTGGATATCCCATGCCGATCCGCCATCTGCCTGCGCTAGACTAGCCGGTCACCCTGCGCGCAAGCGCCCTTTCTAGTGGTTGAGTTTATTCATGAGTGACTTATGGCGGCGCTGTCTGGAGCGTCTTGAGGGCGAATTGAGCGCCGAGGATCTGCACACCTGGCTGATGCCTCTGCAGGCCCGCGACGACATGCACGGCTTACAGCTGTTTGCGCCCAATCCATACACTCTGGACACCGTGCGAGAGCGTTACTTGCCTCGTATCGAAGCGATGTTGGAGCAATTGACCGGTCACGTGCTGACGGTACGGCTGGAGGTCGGTTCGAGCGCGCCACGCCAGGTCGCCAAGCCACCGGCGTCCATGCCGCGGCCGGCCACCGTGGCCGAACCGCCGGCGCCGCCCGCGGCGCCCACGTTCAATCACAACCTGGACCCGCATTACACCTTCGAAACCTTTGTCGAGGGTAAGTCCAATCAGCTCGGCAAGGCAGCCGCCATGCAGGTGGCGACCAATCCTGGCCGTGCTTACAACCCCTTGTTGCTGTACGGCGGCACCGGTCTGGGCAAGACCCATTTGATGCACGCTGCGGGCAATCTCATGCGTGAGCGCAACCCCGGCTGCAAGGTGATGTACCTGCGTTCGGAGCAGTTCGTCGGCTCGATGATCGAGGCCTTGCGCGCCAAAAGCATGGACGAGTTCAAGCGGCGCTTCCGCTCGGTCGACGCGTTGTTGATCGACGACATCCAGTTCTTTGCCGGCAAAGACACCACGCAGGAAGAGTTTTTCCATACGTTCAATGCGTTGTTCGAGTCCAAGCAGCAAATCATCCTGACCTGCGACCGCTACCCGAAAGAGGTCGACAAGCTCGAGCCGCGGCTGAAATCGCGCCTGGGTTGGGGCCTGAGCGTGGCGATCGAGCCGCCTGATTTCGAGACGCGTGCGGCGATCTTACTGTCCAAAGCCCACGACAAAGGCGTGGATGTGAGCGAAAGCGTGGCGATGCTGCTGGCCAAGCGCATTCGCTCGAACGTGCGAGATCTGGAAGGCGCGTTGAACACGCTGGCGGCGCGCGCCAACTTCTACGGCAAGCCGATCACCACCGAGTTTGCCGAGGAAACCTTACGCGACCTGCTGGCGACGCATGCGCAGGCGGTGACCGTGCCGAACATCCAGAAGACCGTGGCCGATTACTACCAGGTACGCCTGCAGGACCTGCTCTCGAAGCGGCGAGTGCGCTCCCTGGCACGCCCGCGGCAGATGGCCATGTCGCTGTCCAAAGAACTGACCGAGCACAGCCTGCCGGAAATCGGCGACGCGTTCGGTGGCCGTGACCACACCACGGTGCTGCATGCCTGCCGCACGATCCGCAAATTGTGCGAAACCGACACGCGTATGCGTCAGGACTGGGAACAGCTGATCCGCATCCTCACCGGCTAGGTCTAGGGCGCTAGGGATCGGCGGAAAGACTGTGTGACGATGCGAACTGTATAAGCGCTTGATAACTGGGTGCGCTAGCTGTGGATAATAGGTGGATGAAATGACCCCTTTGAGTTATCCACAAGTGATGCACATTCACCGGGCAACTTTGAGCACAACGCGATTTTCACACAAGCATTTGATTTAAAAGTAGTTTCAAGCGAAAAAAAGTTATCCACGGACAACAACAACCACTACTAAACTTCTTTTAAAAAACAGAACAGCAGTTTAGGGGAAGCGCAAACATGCAATTCAGCATCCAACGAGAAGCTCTACTCAAGCCTTTGCAACAGGTCGTTGGCGTCGTCGAACGCCGTCAAACATTGCCTGTGCTCGCTAATCTCCTAGTCCGTGTTGCCGAAGGGAAGCTTTCGCTGACTGGTACGGATCTCGAAGTCGAAATGGTCGCGACCACCGACGCCGAGAAGTTAGTCGATGGCGAAATCACCATTCCTGCGCGGAAGCTGTTCGATATCGTGCGTGCGCTGCCGGATGGCGCGCGGATCGAATTGAAGCTCAACGGCGATCGTGTTGCCCTGAACGCAGGGCGTAGTCGCTTTACCCTGGCAACCTTGCCTGCGACTGAGTTTCCGACCATTGATGAAATCGAACTGGTGGAGCAGGTCGCGCTTCCGGAGGAGGTTTTGCGTGATCTGATGGAACGTACGTCGTTCGCCATGGCCAACCAGGACGTGCGCTATTACTTGAACGGCATGTTGCTCGATTTGCAGGAACATACCCTGCGTTGCGTCGCTACCGACGGCCATCGTTTGGCGTTGAAAGAAACCCAGCTGGAGAGCTCGGTGAAATCGCGTCGGCAAATCATCATCCCGCGCAAAGGCGTGAACGAGTTGGTCGGCTTGTTCGAAACCGGCGATGGCATTGTCGAACTTCAGTTTGGCCGCAATCATCTGCGTGTTCGCCGCGGTGAGGTCACGTTCACTTCCAAGCTGATCGATGGCCGTTTTCCGGACTACGAGGCAGTGATTCCGCTCGGTGCCGACAAAACGGCGACGCTTGATCGCGAAGTACTGCGGGGCGCCTTGCAGCGTGCGGCGATTCTCTCGAACGAGAAGTATCGTGGCGTGAAGCTGGAGCTTTCGCCTGGGAAACTGCGCATCGTTGCGCATAACCCTGAGCAGGAGGAGGCGGTTGAAGAGCTGGAAGCCGATACCGTGGTTTCTGACTTGGCGGTAGGCTTCAACGTCGGTTATTTGCTGGATGCTTTGTCGGCTTTGCGCAGCGAGAAAGCCCGATTAAGCCTTCGTGACGCCCAGTCCAGCTGCCTGGTGCAGGAGGACGACAATGATCAGGCTCGTCACGTCATCATGCCGTTGCGGCTCTAAAGCGGTAGGTGGTGATTGCCGCCTTACGGTGGATCTTTGATATGCAACGCCGGAGTTGTCGTTAGACACTCCGGCGTTCTTGCTTGTGGGCGTTAACCGATGAAGTTTGAGACGCTGCGCGTTCAGGGGCTTCGTTGCTTAGGCGATGTTCGCGTTTCACTGGACGCAGGGATCAATGTGTTTGTCGGAGCTAATGGCGCTGGCAAAACTAGCGTGTTGGAGGCCGCCTTTCTGCTTTCACATGCGCGTTCATTTCGAAGCGGTGCCAAAGAGGCTTTATTGCAACGAAATGCAGCGTCGCTGTCGGTATTCGCCGAGTTACGCCATGCCGATGACCGGCTTAGCCGGCTGGGGCTGGGCAAGGAGGGCAGCCGCTGGGACGCCCGAGTAGATAGCGAGAAAGTTCCGGTCGGCAGACTGGTGCGTGAATGCGCCGTTGTCTGTTTTGAACCCGGGTCACATGCTTTGATCGCTGGTGCGGCAGATGAGCGACGGCGCTACCTCGATTGGGGGGTGTTTCACGTGGAACATGCCTTTCTTGGGGCATGGCGTCGCTATCAGCGCGCCTTGAAACAGCGAAATAGCTTGCTTCGAAGCGGGGATTCGATCCCAGAAGCGCTGTTTCTGCCCTGGGAGGCCGAGTTGGCCCAGTCCGGCGAGGAAATTGATCAACAGCGGCAGGACTACCTGAGCCTGCTTCGGCCCAAGCTGATCGGCGCGGTGGCTGGTTTGCTCCCTGAACTCGGTGCGGTCGAATTGCGATATCGCCGAGGGTGGTCGGACGACGTGACCCTGGCGGAGCAATTGCGGATGCAGCGGGGCAGGGATCTCGCTCGCGGGCACACGACCCACGGAGTTCACCGGGCGGATTGGTCAATTGCCTTCGAACACGCCCCTTTACGTGAGCATCTGTCGCGTGGCCAGGAGAAACTGACCGCGTTGGCCTGCCTGATGGCGCAGGCGCTTCTCTACGCCGAGCTGCGCGGCGAGTGGCCAGTCATGTGTCTGGATGACCTGGCCTCGGAACTCGATCTCCCTCATCAGCAAGCCGTGGTCGGTCAGCTTCGATCTGCGGGGGCCCAGGTGTTGCTGACGGGAACCGAACTTCCGCTGGCGCTGCAGGGGCCTGGAGCACGTGTGTTCCACGTGGAACAGGGCAGGCTGGTACCCCTGCTATAATCGCCGATTGTCCCCTTGCTCGGCCTCTACGGCGCCGTGTCGAGCGGGGTCGCTGGCGCCAAGATACGGGCAGGGCATGAACAACGCATCCTACGATTCGAGCAACATCAAAGTACTTAAAGGCCTGGAAGCGGTGCGTAAGCGCCCCGGCATGTATATCGGCGATACCGATGACGGCACGGGTCTGCATCACATGGTGTTCGAAGTCGTCGATAACGCCATCGACGAAGCCCTGGCAGGGTACTGCGACCACGTCATCGTCACGATGCATGACGATGGCTCGATCAGCGTCATCGATAACGGCCGTGGCATTCCGGTGGATATCCACCCGGAAGAGGGGCGGTCCGCCGCCGAAGTGGTGATGACCGTCCTGCACGCCGGCGGTAAGTTCGACGCCGATTCGTACAAGGTCTCCGGTGGTCTGCATGGCGTCGGCGTCTCGGTGGTGAACGCGCTTAGCGAGCGTCTATGGCTGACGATTTACAGCAACGGCCAGGAGCACGCCCAGGAATACGCTCACGGTGAGCCGCTATACCCGCTAAAAGTGCTCGGCGCCACGAATAAGCGCGGCACCATGGTGCGGTTCTTGCCCAGCCCGCAGACGTTTACCCATATCGAATTTCATTACGAGATTCTGGCCAAGCGCCTGCGCGAGCTGGCCTTCCTCAACTCAGGCGTCACCATCGAGCTGAAGGACGAGCGCACCGGCGAGCTGCGGCAGGACACGTTTGCCTACGAGGGCGGTATTCGCTCGTTCGTACAGCATCTGGCTCAGCTCAAGACCGCCCTGCACCCGAACGTCATCAGCCTTAGCGCCACCCAGCAAGACGGCATCAGCGTCGAGTTGGCGATGCAGTGGACCGACTCCTACCAGGAGACGATGTTCTGCTTCACCAACAATATTCCGCAGCGTGATGGTGGCACCCATCTCACCGGTTTTCGGGCAGCGTTGACCCGCTCCTTGCAGAGCTACATCGAAAAAGAAGGGCTGGCCAAGAACGCCAAGGTTTCGCTATCGGGCGACGACATGCGCGAAGGCCTGATTGCCGTCCTTTCGGTCAAGGTGCCGGATCCGAAGTTCTCCTCGCAGACCAAGGACAAGCTGGTCTCCAGCGAGGTCAAGACCGCGGTGGAGCAGGCAGTCAACGAAAAGCTTGGCGAGTTCCTGCTCGAGCACCCCAGCGAAGCCAAGGCGATTGCGTCCAAGGTCGTCGATGCGGCCCGTGCCCGTGAAGCGGCGCGCAAGGCACGCGAGATGACCCGCCGCAAAGGCGCGCTGGATATTGCCGGCCTGCCGGGCAAGCTGGCCGACTGCCAAGAGAAAGATCCGGCTTTGTGCGAACTATTCCTGGTCGAGGGTGACTCCGCAGGTGGTTCGGCCAAGCAGGGCCGCAACCGTAAGACCCAGGCGGTGCTGCCGTTGAAGGGTAAAATCCTCAACGTCGAGAAGGCACGTTTCGACAAGATGCTGGCGTCTGCTGAAGTCGGCACGCTGATCACCGCGCTCGGTACCGGTATCGGCAAAGAGGAATACAACCCGGACAAACTCCGCTACCACCGCATCGTCATCATGACCGACGCGGACGTGGACGGTTCGCATATCCGCACCCTGCTGCTGACCTTCTTCTACCGCCAAATGCCCGAGTTGATTCAGCGCGGCCATGTCTACATCGGCTTGCCGCCTTTGTACAAAGTGAAGCAGGGCAAGCAAGAGTTGTACTTGAAAGACGACGCTGCGTTGAATGCATATCTGATCTCCAGCGCGGTCGACAACGCGGAGTTGCAGTACAACCCGCAGGCGCCCGGAATTGCCGGCGAGGCGCTCGAAAAACTGTTGCGTGACTATCAATCCGCGCTGGATCAGATCGCTCGCCTCGGTCATCGTTTCGATACCAATGTGCTCACCGCCTTGTTGGAACACAGCCCGATCGAACCGGCTTTGTGGAGCGATGCGACGGCCATGCAGACCTGGCTGGATGTCGCGGCCAAACGCCTCGCGGCGAGCGGGTTGGGCAAACCGCGTTACCGTTTGGCCTTGCGTCCGGCCGTGGACGAGCAGCCGGCGGCTATCGAGGTCGTACGCGACCAGCATGGCTTGAGCCACACCTGGATCCTGCCGCAGCCATTTTTCAGCGGGGCCGAGTTCCGGCCGATTCTGCACGCCAGCCAGCAGCTGGCCGGCTTGATCCAGCCCGATGCCGTGGTGCGCCGTGGCAACGCATCCCGTGGTGTGCTCAGCTTTGACGAAGTTCGCAACTGGCTATTGGACGAAGCGAAGAAAGGCCGCAGCATTCAGCGCTTTAAGGGCCTGGGTGAAATGAATCCTGAGCAGCTGTGGGAAACCACGGTCAACCCGGATACGCGACGCATGCTGCAAGTGGGGGTCGAAGATGCCTTTGCCGCCGATCAGATGTTCTCGATGCTGATGGGCGAAGCGGTGGAGCCGCGCCGCGACTTCATCGAAGCCAATGCTTTGAAGGTCGCCAACCTCGACGTCTGAGTCAATCGCCGGTATCGCCCAGCAGTGATGCTGGGCGATACCGGCGCACGAAGATCGGAGTAATACTCGTGTATTAATGCGCTATTACACTGGCGCATTACCTCAAAGCGCTTCACGCAAACGAACGAATTCAAGTTTAGGTAGGGGACGGCCGACACGGACTGTAGGCGCCTGGAGCGGCATCATCGGGCGCAAGTCAGTGCGATGGCATGGGGCAACGTGACCAATGGCAGGAGAAATTTGCGTTGGATACGACTGCGTATCTCGCAAGCCATTGATTCTGCGTGGTCTTTCTTGCGGCGCTGCGACTTGTTATCTGCTGCCTGCTCAGGTTACGCTCAGCGATCCCCTGCACAGTTTGTGCGTGAACCCTTACACGAGGACTGCCATGAAGCACGTTCCCCTCATCAAGCTACTGACCGGCGCAGCGCTTGCGCTAGTTCTGATGAGCAGCCCGGTAATCGCACGCGACAGCAATGCTTCCAAAGAGAAAAAGGAAGTGCTGTACCCGAATACGACGCGCGCCGAGCCCAAGCTTGATCTGACCAGCGAGAAAGACCAGAAGGCCATCAACGAGGGCCTGGACGCGGTCAACGCTCAAGACAAGGCCAAGGCCGAGCAAGTGCTGCAGCCGATCATCGACAGCAGCAAGAGCAAGTACGCGCAGGCGCTGGCACTGCAGGGCATGGCCAACCTTCATTACAACGACGGTGACGTCAAAGGCGCGATCGATCTGCTCAAGCGCTCGATCGACAATGGCGTGCTGCCGAACGACACCTATTTCCAGCTCGAGTACATGCTGGCCCAGTTCTACCTGGCCAATGAGCAGTACCAGCCGGCGCTCGACACGATCGCCAAGTGGCGCGCCGAAGGCAAGAAAGAAACCGCCGAGTCGTATGCGCTGGAAGGCAACGCCAATTACCGCCTTGAGAAGTATCCCGCCGCGATCGCTGCGATCAAGAAAGCGCAGTCGATGAGCGACAAGCCGAATGACAGCTGGAACCAGATCCTGATGGCCAGCTACGCTGAATCGGGTCAGACCGACCAGGCCGCCCAGCTGGCGCAGCAACAGCTGGCCGCCAACCCGAACGATACCAATACGCTCAATAACGCGGTCGCCGTGCTGATGCAGGCACAGAAGTATCCTGAAGCGATCCAGCTGATGGAGAAATCCAAAGCAGCCGGCGGATTCAAGACCGAAAAAGATTACGTCAACCTGGCCAAGCTCTACCTGGTCACCGGCCAGGAAAGCTCCGATCCAAAGCCGAATGCGCTGAAGGCCGTGGCGACCCTGGAAGACGGCGTGGCCAAGGGCGCTGTGCCCCCCAGTTATGACAACTACAAACTGCTCGGTGACGCCGCCTATGTCGCTGATAGCCCCGCCAAGGCCATCGACGCCTATCGCAAGGCCATGCCGCTGGGTAAGGATGGCGAAGCCGCGATCCGTGCTGGACAGCTGCTGCTGAGCGAAAGCAAGTTCACCGAGGCAAAAAGCATGATCCAGCAAGGCATCGATAAAGGCGTGCAGCACAAGGGCACGGCTTATATGTTGCTGGCCGAAGCCGAGCGTGGTTTGAAAAACAAGCCGGGGGCGATCGCAGCGATGCAAAAAGCTGCGCAAGAACCCGAATCAGCCGACAAAGCGAAGGCATGGCTGAAGCAGGCAGGAGCCAGCAAATAAGACACGGCCGAAGATAGTCCCGTGAGGCGGATAGACGTCCATCTCGAAAGCTTCACGGGATCTATACAAACGCCATGTGCTGTTGTACCGTTGAATCCATTCCGTGCTCGTGTCCAGTGGCAAATGTCATCCTCTTTGGATCTTTTGCCGCTAGATGCTGTGACCACGTCATTCCGATTGATTAGCTCCAGATAGTGACAGATGGCCTCAAGTAACGAATCAAGCGGCCAAGGGCCGTTCAATTGGAGGCGTACCTGGGCGCTGGCAGTTGCCATAGCGATCCATGCGTTCGCGTTCCTGCTGCTGGTGGCGCCTATGGCACCGCCGAAACAGGCGCAGAAGGAAAAAGAGCGCACCGTCCAGGTGAACTTCATCGAGCCGCCGCCGCCGCCGCCGCCACCACCGCCGCCGCCGCCGGAGCCTCCGAAGCAGCCACCGCCGAAGATCATCCAGCAGCTGAAGCCGCCGCCGACACCACCGCCACCGGCTCCGCCGCCGGCAGTGACGGAAGCGACCAGCAATCCGATTCCAGCACCGCCACCGGCACCGCCAGCACCACCGGCGCCGCCGGCTGACATCACTGCCAGTTCGGATCTCAGCTATAACAACCGGATCCAGCCCAAGTATCCGCCGCAGGCTATTCGTCAGCGTCACGAAGGCACGGTTACGCTGATGATCTTGGTCGGTGTTGACGGTGCACCGAAGGACATCAAGGTCGAAACGTCCAGCGGTTACCGTGAGCTGGATCAGGCCGCGATCGAAACGGCACGCAAGTGGCGCTTCAATCCGACCATCAGAAACGGGCAAAAGGTTGAAGGCTACGCTCGCGTTCCGATCAACTTCAATCTAAATCAGCTGTAATTCCAGTTACAGTCACAGTTCACGCTTGACTTCCAAGGGTAGCGTTATGTTCCAACAGACTCCTTCACCGACCCCGGCCGCGGGCGGTACCTCCAACGCCGAAGCCATGAAGTCGATGGGCTTCGACCACCTCATCCACAACTTTGACTTCCTCGGTTGGATCGTCTTCGTTGTGCTGGTGGTGATGTCGTTCGCCTCCTGGTACTTCATCATTGCCAACGCGATTCGTAACTCCATGGTTCGTGGTCGCGCTGACAAAGTCATCAGCGGCTTCTGGAACAACGGTTCCACCCAGGACGCTATTCGCGACCTGGAAGCCCAGCCAAAGGGTGAACCATTCTCCAAGATCGCTCTTGATGCCGCCTCTGCCGTGGCCCATCACCAGCAGGCTTCCACCGGTGCAGGCCGTCTGGCTGAATCGCTGAGCCGTTCGGAATTCATCGACCGCGCCCTGCGCCAGGCCGTAGCTCGCGAGAGCCTGCGTCTGGAAGGCGGCCTGACCTTGCTTGCTACGGTCGGTTCGTCGGCACCGTTCATCGGTCTGCTTGGTACCGTGTGGGGCATCTACCACGCGCTGATCAAGATCTCGGCGACCGGTAACGCATCGATGGAAGCGGTAGCTGGCCCCGTGGGTGAGGCGTTGATCATGACCGCATTCGGTCTGTT
>NZ_JAPDPE010000170.1 GCF_026283955.1 Dyella silvatica
AACTCCGCGGCATGCGCAAAACGCGTTACGACCTGGTCATCGATCCCGATCCGCAATCGCAAACCGGCCGCCTGCTGCTGCTACGCGCCAACGCCACCTGGAAGCTTGGCTTCGACAGCCCCAAGAAAAGCGGCAACGTCACCCACGCCGTCGGCATGACCGACGCCCCGATAAGCAAGGGACAGCGCCCGGTATTCCTGCTGCGCAACGCCTTGGGCCAGGCCAACGCCAAGCCGTATCCGGTACCGGACATCCGGCTAAGCGTGGATGAGCGTGAACAGGGACGACAGGCATTGGCTCGCCTGCTCGGCGGCCAGGCGCGTAAGCGCCGGGTCATCGGCATCTTCGCCAATGCGACCGGCCCGAAATTGCTCGGCGCCGACTGGTGGACACCGTTCCTGCAATCACTCGAAGCCGCAGGCAGCGACCTCGATATCGTGGAAATCGTACCGGCCTTCGGTCGTTCGCTACTGGGCTCTCGCTACCCCGCCTATTACTCTGGCGATCTGCGCAAACTGGCCAGCGTGCTGGCCGCGCTCGATGGCTACACCAGCGCCGACTGCGGCATCATGCACCTGGCCTGTGCCGCAGGCGCGCCAACCTTGGGTATCTTCAACACCACCAGCGCGGATGAGTGGGGCCCTTATGGCCCGGGCAATCAAATCATTCACGCCTACGATCGCACCCCGGCCGATGTGGCACGAGAGATCGCCACCATCGTCAGCACCGCCGCAGGCCGCTAAACCCTTTATCAAGAGGCGACAAACGTGGGCTATACCGGATTTCTCGCTGTAGGCATCGGTGGCGCCCTGGGTTGCTGGCTACGCTGGCTGCTCGGCTTGATGCTCAACCCGCTGTTTCCCACCTTGCCGCTGGGTACGCTGGCCGCCAATTTAGTCGGTGGCCTGCTGATGGGCTGTGTGCTGGGTGTGTTTGACCACTATCAGACGTTGCCGCCGGAGCTGCGCCTGTTCGTCGCCACCGGCTTTCTTGGCGGCCTGACCACCTTCTCCACCTTCTCGGCCGAGTCGACCACCTTGTTACTGCGCCAGCAATACGGGTGGTTCGCCGCCCACGTCACGGTGCATTTGCTCGGCTCGATCGCCATGACGATTACCGGCATCGCACTGACCCGCAGCCTTCTGCGTGGCTGACCCATGCACGATTAAGCATTGGAGGTCTTATGAGCCAGAACATGGTTTCATCGTCAGACGTTCAACAAGGTCTGCAGCTCAGCTTCTATTGCCACCAACGCGCCCGTCATAACGGCTCGCTGGTCTTCGAATGGCTGCTGGAGTACGCCAGGCATCTGGGTATTGGCGGCGGCTCGGCCTTTCGCGCCACCGCAGGCTACGGCCGGCACGGGGTGCTACACCAAGAGCAGTTTTTCGATCTGGCTGACGATTTACCCGTCAAAATTGAGTTTCTTTTGCGTGAAGAACAAGCCCAGATCTTGCTCGATGCGGTAAAAGCCGCTGGCGTTGAGGTGCTTTATGTGCGCGCCCCGGTAAGCTTCGGTCTGCTCGGTAAACACTGATTCTCAACCTGCCATGGTATGAGGCACGCATGAGTTCTGACTCTTTGAAGCAGCGCGCTACCGCCCTACTCGAACTTGCCGGCATCGCTCTGGGTGGCCAGGGGCCCACCGATCTCAAAGTACACGACGATCGCCTTTATGCGCGGGTATTCGCTCATGGCTCACTCGGCCTGGGCGAGGCCTATATGGACGGCTGGTGGGATGCCGATGATCTGCCCGGCCTGTTCACCCGCCTGCTTGAGGCGCATCTCGATCGCGAGCTGAAAACGCTCGATACCCTGATCGCCCACCTCAAGGCGCGATTCATTAATCTACAGCGCGGCGAGCACGCGTTCGAGATCGGCCGCACCCATTACGACCTCGGCAACGATTTGTTCCAGGCCATGCTCGGCCGGCGCATGGTGTACTCCTGCGGCTACTGGGCGCAGGCCGACAATCTCGACGATGCGCAGCTTGCCAAACTGGACCTGATTTGCCGCAAGCTCAAGCTCAAACCGGGGCAACGCGTGCTGGACATCGGCTGCGGCTGGGGCGAGGCGCTCAAATACGCGGCCGAACGTTACGGCGTCATCGGCGTGGGCGTCACCGTGTCCGCCGAGCAAGCCGCCTATGCGCGAACGCTATGTGAAGGCCTGCCGATCGACATCCGCCTGCAGGACTACCACGAACTCGACGAACACTTCGACGCGATCTTCTCGATCGGCATGTTTGAGCATGTGGGCCCGCTGAACTACCGCAGCTATTTCGAGATGGCGCGCCGTTGCCTGCGCGACGATGGCTTGTTCCTGTTGCACAGCATCGGCAGCAATGGGCCGCCGTCACGGCCCGACCCATGGATCGAGAAGTACATTTTCCCCAACTCGGTGATTCCCGCCGCCAGCCAGGTCACCGAGGCCTTGCAAGGCCTGTTTGTAGTGGAGGACTGGCATAACTTCGGCGCCGACTACGATCGCACCCTGACCGCATGGCAGAGCAACTTCGACGCCGCCTGGCCGTCCTTATCGGCCAATTATGAGCCGCGCTTCCGGCGCATCTGGCATTTCTATCTGGCCGTCTCTGCCGCCGTGTTCCGCAGCCGCCGCGATCAGCTCTGGCAACTCACCTTGAGCCCGAACGGTGTGCCCGGCGGCTACCGGGTGCCGCGCTAATGCACAGAACAGGCGCCGAAGCGTGCGATTCATGTCACCATGCGGACCTTACGTAGTAGCGCTCTAGTTCCCCGGAAGCACCCCATGTTTCAGCGTCTCCCCCTGCGCCGATGGACCGCCATCGTGCTGTGCGCGCCACTGTTTGCGCTGGCCCTGGCAAGCTCGGCCATCGCCCATCCGGCCCTGTGGGTCGCCAAAAACGAGCACGCCACGGTGTATTTGTTCGGTACCGTGCATTTGCTGCCATCTGAAACAGACTGGTCGTCACCGCAGCTGGACAAGGCACTGGAACAAAGCCAGCGGCTGAGCATCGAATTGGTCGACGACGATGCCGCCACCATGCAGCCCTTGGTGCTCAAGCTCGGCCTGGATACGGCCCATCCGCTATCGAGCAAGCTCGACCCGGCCGATCAGGAAAAGCTCAAGCAAGCCGTGACCACGGCGCAATTGCCTGGCGGCGTTAACTCGCTACAGCCCATGCGCCCCTGGCTGGCCGCGCTGACCCTGGCCATCGCCCCGTTGGTACAAGCCGGCATGAGCCCCGACCTTGGCGTCGACAAACTGCTGAAACAGCGCATGCAAGAAGCCGGCAAACCGGTCGACGGCCTGGAAACCGCCGCACAGCAAATCCATATGCTCGCCAGCCTGTCCGAACCGATGCAACTGGATCTTCTGCGGCAGACCTTTACCGATGTCGCCGACGGCCCGGATAAGTTGCGTGAACTCATCGCTGCCTGGAAAAACGGCAACGTCGCGATGATAGCCCGCCTGGCCGACAATGACTTGCGACAAGAGAGCCCCGCGCTGTACCAGCGGCTGATCGTCGATCGCAACAAGGCCTGGGCCAAAACCATCGCGCAACGCATGCAGCAGCCAGGCATCAGTTTCATCGCCGTCGGCGCCGGACACCTAGCCGGACCGGACAGTGTGCAGGTTCAACTGCAAGCGCATGGCATCACCGTCGAGCCGGTGCGACACTGAGTTTTTTTGCGGGCAAGTAGCTTTTTACTGAAGCTCCCCACCCATCACCTATCGTGCATCGCGGCTTGTCCGGCTGGATGAACAATCTGCGCACCGCGGTGAGCTCACATGCAGCACGCCTTCTACATGATGGCGCCGGCCCAGGATCGAGGCAGGGCGCGACATACCTGTACCGGCCCGCTCGTCAAGCTGTCCCATCCCTCTGCGTTCTGGCACCATCGACCGGCTATCCGCGCAGCCTGCGCGCAACTTATCTGACGTAACCGCATGAATCTGCAAGCCAACTACGAACAGATCCCGCTAAAGGAATATGCCGAGCGGGCCTATCTCGATTACTCGATGTACGTGGTGCTGGATCGCGCCCTGCCGTTTGTCGGCGACGGCCTGAAACCCGTACAGCGGCGCATCATCTATGCGATGAGCGAGCTAAGCCTGGCCGCCAGCGCGAAGCCGAAGAAATCGGCACGCACCATCGGTGACGTGATCGGTAAGTTCCATCCGCATGGCGACAGCTCCTGCTACGAAGCCATGGTGCTGATGGCCCAGCCGTTCTCCTACCGCTATCCGCTGGTCGACGGCCAAGGCAACTTCGGCTCGCCGGACGACCCGAAAAGCTTCGCCGCGATGCGCTATACCGAATCCAAGCTCAGCCCGATCGCCGAGGCGCTGCTGGGCGAGCTGGGGCAAGGCACGGTCGACTGGGTGCCTAATTTCGATGGCACGCTGGAAGAACCCAGTTGGCTGCCGGCGCGCCTGCCGCATGTGCTATTGAACGGCTCGATGGGCATTGCCGTGGGCATGGCCACCGACATCCCGCCGCACAACCTGCGCGAACTGGCCAGCGCCTGCATCCGCTTGCTGGACGACCCCGACGCCACCATCGCCGACCTGTGCGAACACGTGCGCGGCCCGGATTATCCGACCCTGGCGGAAATCATCACCCCGCGCAACGAACTGCTGGCGATGTATCAGAACGGCGTCGGCTCGGTACGCGCACGCGCGGTCTATCAACACGACGAAGGCAATATCGTCATCACCGCGCTGCCGCATCAAGTCAGCCCGGCCAAAATCCTTGAGCAGATCGCCGCGCAGATGCGCGCGAAAAAGCTGCCGATGATCGAAGACCTGCGCGATGAGTCCGATCACGAGAATCCGACCCGCCTGGTCATCGTGCCGCGCTCCAATCGCGTCGATGCCGACGAGATGATGCAGCACCTGTTCGCCACCACCGACCTGGAAAAGAGCTTCCGCGTCAATCTGAACATGATCGGCCTGGATGGCCGGCCGCAGGTGAAAAACCTCAAGCGCATTCTCAGCGAGTGGCTGAGCTTCCGCACCGACACGGTCACTCGCCGCCTGAATCACCGCCTGGCCAAGGTCGAACGACGCCTGCACCTGTTGGAAGG
Organism: Dyella silvatica; assembly: GCF_026283955.1. Classification (GTDB taxonomy): domain Bacteria; phylum Pseudomonadota; class Gammaproteobacteria; order Xanthomonadales; family Rhodanobacteraceae; genus Dyella_C; species Dyella_C silvatica. The sequence continues at coordinate 5,073 of NZ_JAPDPE010000170.1, forward strand.
CCTGCGTATTGCCTACCTCAACCTCGACGAAGTGATCCGCATCGTTCGCAGCGAAGAAGAGCCCAAGCCGGTGTTGATGGCCCGCTTCAAGCTCAGCGACGAACAAACCGACTACATCCTCGAAACCAAGCTGCGCCAACTGGCACGGCTGGAAGAGATGAAGATCAACGCCGAACGCGATCAGCTGGAAGAAGAGCGCGCCAAGATCAATGTGCTGCTGAAATCGCCGGCCAAGCTGAAAAGCCTGATCAAGGACGAGATTCGCGCCGACGCCGCCAAGTACGGCGACGACCGTCGCTCGCCGTTGATCGAGCGCGAAGTCGCGCAGGCGCTGGATGAAAGCTCACTGGTCGCCAGCGAACCGGTCACCGTGGTGCTCAGCCAAAAAGGCTGGATTCGCGCCGCCAAGGGTCACGACATCGATGCCGAAGGGCTGAACTACCGCGAAGGTGACAGCCTGCTTGCGGTGGTCAAGGCACGTACGACCCAGCAAGTGGCGGTGATCGACTCCACCGGCCGCAGCTACTCCACGCCCGCACACACCCTGCCCTCCGCGCGTGGTAACGGCGACCCGCTGACCGGTCGCTTCAGCCCGCCCGCAGGCGCCAGCTTCGATGCGCTTGCCGCAGGCGATAACGACACCCGACTGATTCTCGCCACCGATTTCGGTTATGGCTTTGTCACTCGCTTCGAGGCGCTTACCGGCCGCAACAAGGCCGGCAAGCAAATCATCACGCTAAGCGACGGCTCGCGCGTGCTGACCCCGCAGGTCAGCGCCGACCCGGCACGCGACCGCATCGTGGTGGTCACCACCGAAGGTCATTTGTTGATGTTCTCGGTCGCCGAGCTGCCTGAGCTGGACAAAGGCAAGGGCAACAAGCTGATCGATATTCCCAAGGCCAAACTCGCCAGCGGTGAGGAGCGTGTGGCCGGCGTGGCCGTGGTTACCGAAGCCAAGGGCGAAGTCACGCTGTATGCCGGTCAACGCAAGCTCACCCTGCGCTGGTCCGACCTGGTTGAATTCGGCGGCAACCGAGCCACCCGCGGCGGCGTGCTGCCGCGCGGCCTGCGCCGGGTGGAACGGATTGAAACGACGGCGTAAAGCCGACCCGGATAGCTCGCGCCGGCTCAGCGAACGTGGGTCGGGCAGCGACAGGAACTTACCGTCGCTGCCCGGCATCGAAGCCCTGATGTGCACGCCTGCGCATCTCGGCGCGTTGTAAGCGCTATATCCCGGAGCACGTAACACCATGAAACGAGCCATCATCGCGATCACGGCCAGCTTGCTGGCCGCATCGATCCAGGCACAGACGGCCAGCCAGCCGCTGAATCTCAAGCTACCGCCAGCCAGCCAGCTGCCACCCAGTGACCTGCCTGCCGCCAGCAGCACCAGCGCGAGCAAGCCATCCAGCGCCCCCGGTGTGTATTACGGCGATACCAGCGGACACGTGGAAACCGACGACGCCGTGGCCAAGCGGGCACCCGACTGCGATGACGCCACTTACAACAAGCCTCAGACCCACGGCAGCGTCGGCATGGGCGTGGTCAGCGGCAGCCATATGGGCACTGGCACCTACAACAGCGGCAACGTCAATATCACCCAGCGCATGGGCAGCTGCGACCACCCTACCGGCAGCATTGGCGTATCGATCGGGGTGAGCCGTTTCAACGGCCGCGGTTTCTAAGAGCCTGTTCAAAGTCTCCCGGTGCACATGTTGCCGGAGCGCCGCAGGCATCGGCGGCGCGCAGCCGAGCAACATCACCTGGCGGTAGGAACAACCATAGGCAACATCGCATGAAGCCGTGGT
>NZ_JAPDPE010000171.1 GCF_026283955.1 Dyella silvatica
GGCGCAGCGCTCGGTGTTCGCGCTGATTCCCAAACTTGCCGTTCTAGCTCCTCCCCCTGCATGCAGGGGGAGGCTGGGAGGGGGTTGGGTCTTGCCGCAAGATGGCACCCCTCCCCAACCCTCCCCTGCAAGCAGGGGAGGGAGTAGTGCTGCGGACCCTCACGACACCGAATCCTTCATCGCCCGGCGACTGCATGCAGTCGCCCCCGAGTGCGCGCAGGACGCGCGCAAGCTCTTGGGTCCCCTTTGCCGCGGTGAGGCCGGGTCGACAGGCCCGCAGGGGCATCGACATGGACGTCGATGCCTTTTCGCCAGGGCAGGAGCCCTGTCGAAAAGCCCGACCCAGCCTCACGCACTCGAAGGGCAGGATGCCCGTAGAGCGCGGCATGGGGTTGGCCTTTCTTTGGGTTACTTTTCTTTGGCCACGCAAAGAAAAGTAACTCGGACTCCGGCAGGAGTTCGAAAGCCCGCCGCAGGCGAGCCAATCGCGATATCGCCGCCAACAAGCAGGCCCTCCGCAGGGGAGCCAACTCGCCACATTCCAACGAGCGCGCGAATGCACGCCATAGGCAGGCACGTGACGACACGACAACAAGCAAGCGCACGAGCAAAGCGTGCCAGCAACACCCAGATTCCCCACCCGAAGCGGACAGCCCCATGCCCCCCAAAATAGCGACCACCTGCCTGATAACCCTGGCGCTACTCCTGTCCGCCCCCCTTCATGCCGACAAAATCCGCGACCTGGTCCAAGTTGCCGGCGTACGCAGCAATCAGCTGATCGGCTACGGCCTCGTCGTCGGCCTCGACGGCAGCGGCGACCAAACCACGCAAGCGCCATTCACCACGCAAAGCCTGGAAAACATGCTGCAGCAGTTCGGCATCACCGTGCCTGCCAATGCACGGCCGCAGTTGAAAAACGCGGCGGCGGTGACGATCACGGCCGAGTTACCGCCGTTCGCCAAGCCAGGGCAGAACATCGACATCACCGTGGCCTCCATCGGCAACGCCAAAAGCATTCGCGGTGGTGAGTTGTTGATGACGCCGTTGCGCGGTGCCGACGGTAGTGTCTATGCGCTGGCGCAGGGCAGCGTGGTGGTCGGCGGGGTGAGTGCGCAGGGCAAGAGCGGCTCCAGCGTGCAGATCAACAGCGCCGCTAGCGGGCGTATTCCGAACGGTGCCACGGTGGAGCGCAGCGTGGTCTCGTCGTTCAACAACGCCGGTGATCTGGTGTTGAACCTCAATACCTCGGATTTCACCACCGCAGGGCGTATCGCCGAGGCGGTCAATCGCGCTTACGGCGCGGGTACGGCGCGTGCACTCGACGGGGGTTCAGTCAGTGTGCGTGGCCCACAAGATCCGTCGCAGAAAGTCGCATGGCTGGGCACGATCCAGAATCTCGACGTGCAGCCGGGCGATGCGCCGGCGCGCATCGTGGTCAATTCGCGCACCGGCACGGTGGTGATTGGTTCGGATGTGCGAGTCAGCGCGGCGGCGGTGGCGCACGGCTCGTTGCAGGTAACCATTAGTGAGCAGCCGCTGGTGAGTCAGCCGGCGCCCTTTAGTCGCGGCGGGCAGACGGCGGTGGTGCCGAGCAGCAATGTGCAGGTCACCGAGGAGGGTGCGCACATGTTCAAGTTCGGCCCCGGTGTCAGCCTGGACACCATCGTGCGCGCGGTGAATCAGGTCGGCGCCTCGCCCAGCGATCTGATCTCTGTGTTGCAGGCGCTGAAGCAAGCGGGCGCGCTGCGTGCGGAGCTGGTGGTGATTTGACATGGCGGTGAACGGAATGACCTCGGCTGACAGCACCCTGCCCGCACTGCATACCTGGACGGAGTTGTCCGGCTTCAATCAATTGCGCGCGCAGGCCCAGGGCGACGGCAAGGCAGCCTTGCCTGCGGTAGCCAAACAGTTCGAAGCGATCTTTACCCAGATGATGTTGAAGTCGATGCGCGAGGCCAGCCCAGGCGAGGGCATGGGCGACAGCGAGGCAGGCAATGCTTACCGCGATATGTTCGACCAGCAGTTGTCGCTGAGTCTGTCCAATGGCGGGCGCGGCATGGGTATTGCGCAGATGTTGATGCGCCAGCTCGGCGGCAAGGATGCGGCCAGTTCAACCCCGGCGACGAACGACACGCTGCGCCAGTTATCCGGCGCTGCGGCGACCGCGGCCGATGTGGTGAGCAAGGTGTTGCCTGGCGGCGACCCGGTGAGTTTCGTGCGCGCGCTGGCGCCGCATGCGCAAGCCGCCGCGGCGAAGCTCGGCGTGTCGGTGCGTGCCTTGCTGGCGCAAGCGGCGCTGGAAACCGGTTGGGGCAAACATCTGCCGCAGCGAAGTGACGGTAGCAGCAGTTTCAATCTCTTCGGCATGAAGGCGGGCAGCAGCTGGGGCGGTGACAAAGTCAGTGTGCCGACGGTGGAATACGAAGATGGCGTGGCGGTGCGCCGGCGCGATCAGTTCCGCGCTTATCAGACGCCTTCCGATTCATTTGCCGACTACGCTCGCCTGGTGGGCGACAACCCACGGTATGCCGCGGCGCTTGGCCGAGGCGAAGATGTCGCCGGCTTTGCCCAGGCGCTCAGGCGTGGCGGTTATGCCACCGATCCGGCGTACGCGGCCAAGCTCACCGCCATCGCCAACAGCCCGCAAATGCGCGAGGCGCTGGCCTCGCTCGCGTCGGGCAGCCTCAAGTCAGACGCCAGCTTGCCGTCACAGATGCTATGACGCGCACGCCTTTCGCCAACAACTCATTAAGGACATCGCATGGCTGACATGCTCTCTACCGGCGTTTCCGGCCTGCTCGCCGCGCAGGTGGGCTTAAGCACCGTCGGCCATAACGTGGCCAATGCCAATACCGCCGGCTATAGCCGGCAACTGGTGAACTTCACCGCGCGTACGCCGCAAGGCGCGGGTAACTATTACATCGGCACCGGGGTGGACACGCAGTCGGTGCAGCGTGCGTATAGCCAATACCTAAACACCGCCCTGTGGTCGGCGGGCTCCGGGCAAAGTCGCGCGGCGACTTACCAAAGCCTCACCGGCCAGCTCAATAACCAGCTTTCCGGCAGCAGCAATTTGCAAACCTCGCTGGATAGTTTCTACGGTGCGGTGCAGGACATGGCGAATGCGCCGTCCGATGCCTCGGCGCGGCAGGTACTGCTGGCGCGGGCCAATGGCTTGGCCAGTACGTTCAAGGCGTTGTCGAGCCAGTTCGATCAACTCTCGCAGAACGTGAATCGGCAGATCGGCGACACCGTCGATGCGATCAATAGCGACAGCCAATCCATCGCCAAGCTCAACGAGCAAATACGCACGGCGTACGCCAGCGGCAACGGCGAGCCATCGGATCTGCTCGACCAGCGCGATGCGCTGATCAAGAAAATCTCCGGCGAGGTCGGTGTCAGCGTGGTGCCGCAGGGCGATCACACCATCAATATTCTCGTCGGCAACGGCCAGGCGCTGGTCAATGGCACACAAGCCTATGCACTGGGCACGGCCCCCAACACCTACGATGCCGCGCGACTGGAAGTCACCGGAAAAGACAGCGGCACCATCATCAGCGGACAAATCGGTGGCGGCAGCCTGGGCGCCTTGATGGATTTCCGCAGCGGCGTGCTCGACCCGGCGCAGAATCAGTTGGGTCGTGCCGCGCTGGCCATGGCTAGCGCATTTAACGCACAACACGCGCAAGGCATGGATCTCAACGGGGCCATGGGCGGCAATGTCTTCAACGTCGGTGGCCCGGTGGTGCAGGGCGCCGGCACCAACCAGGGCAGCGCGACGGTAGCCGCAAACATCGGCGATATCGGTAAGCTCACCACGAAAGACTATGTACTCAGCTATGACGGCAGCGCCTGGGGCCTGCGCGACGGCAGCGGTAATGCCGTCACCATGCAAGGCACGGGCACCGCGGCTGACCCTTATACCGCGGACGGTTTGAGCTTTGTCGTCGGTGGCGCCGCAGCCAAGGGCGACAGCTTTCGCATCCAGCCCACGCGTACCGCTGCTGCGGGTTTCGCGGTGGCGATTACCGATACCAACAAGCTTGCCGCCGCCGCACCCTTGACGACCACGGCAGGCACGGCCAACAAAGGCAGCGGCAGTGTCAACAACATCGCGGTCAGCGATCCGAGCACTGCGAACCTGCTCACTGCCTCTAATATCGTGTTCGACTCGCCGACCAGTTACCGCATCGACGGTGGCCCGTCGCAAGCATGGACAGCGGGGCAGCCCATCACTAATAACGGCTGGAGTCTCAAGCTGGATGGCGCGCCCGCCGTCGGCGACAGCTTCAGTATCAAAGCCAATACCAATGCACGCGGCGACAATCGCAATGCGTTGGCCCTGGGCAAGGTCGCCAACCTCGGCGTACTCGATGGCGGCAATACCAGTGTCGGCCGCGCCTACGGCCAGCTGACCAGCCAGGTCGGCAGCGCCGGCTCGCTGGCGAAAGATGGGCTGACCACGCAGACCGGCATCTACAACCAGGCCCTGCGGGCGCAGCAAGACGTGTCTGGCGTGAACCTGGACGAGGAGGCGGCCAACCTAGTGCGTTATCAGCAGGCGTATCAGGCGTCGGCGCAGGTGATCTCCACGGCCAGCAGTATTTTCAATGCCTTGCTTGGAGCGATCAAAAGTTAAAGCCATTAAAGCGGGGAACGGGGGATGGGGAACGGGGAATGTCCTGGTGGCGGCGAGTTTCGATGTGTTGATGCGCTCGCTCGAGTGCTTATTGACCGCACGGTCAATAAGCATCGCCTTAGCCGGGTACTGCGATCTGACTTTCCCTCTCATGTTCCCCGTTTCCTGTTCACCGTTCCTTTTCTTTCCACCGGCCTAAGCCCATGCGTATCTCTACCAGCTGGATGCAGCAATCTTCGGTCAGCAACATGCTTGACCGGCAAAGCGATATCGCCGACACGCAAAACCAGCTCAATACCGGCAAGCGCATCAACCAGCCTTCCGATGATCCGGTGGGTGCGGCGCGTGCGCTGGAGCTGAGCCACATGACCGCCGACAGTGCGCAGTATCAGCGCAACATCACCGCGGCCAATGCCCGCCTGGGTCTTGAGGATCAATCGCTGTCCTCATCGGCCGATGTGCTCAATCGTGTGCGCACCTTATTGCTACAAGGCAGCAACGGCAGCCAAAGCGATCAGACCCGCTCCGATATCGCCACCGAGCTGACTCAGCTGCAGCAACAATTGCTGGGCCTGGCCAACGGTAAAGACGGCCAGGGCGATTATCTGTTCGCCGGCAGCCAGACCGGTACCCAGCCTTTTTCATGGCAGAGCGGCGCCGTCAGCTATCAAGGCGATGACGGTCAGCGCATGATCGCCGCCGGTCCAGGCATGCAGGTCGCCACTGGTGACCCCGGCAGCGCCGTGTTCATGCGCGTGCCCACCGGCAACGGCAGTTTCACCGTGCAAGCGGCAGGCAGCAATACCGGCAACGCGCTTGCCGGCAGCTCCAGCGTCACCGATCGCAGCGCGTGGGACGGCGGCAGCTACACCATCGCCTTCACCGCCGCCAACGCCTACACCGTACGGGATGCTTCAGGTGCCACGGTCGGCACGGGTAGCTATAACGTCAGTAGCGGCGGCAGCATTGCTTTTCGCGGTGTGCAAGTCGCCGTTACCGGCACGCCGGCCGCTGGCGATAATTTCGCGATAGCGCCCTCCGGGCAGCAAGATATTTTTACCACGATGACCAACATCATCGGCGCCCTGCGCACACCTGGTGGCGGCGCCGGCATGCAGAACATCATCAATTCGCAGTTCGCCAATCTCGATCAATCCATCGACACGATTACCCGTGCGCGTGCGGGGATTGGTGCGCGCATGAATGCGCTGGATCAGCAGGGGTCGCTTAATGGCGATTTGTCGTTGCAGTACAAGAGTGCGTTGTCGGATGTGCAGGATCTGGATTATTACGATGCGATCAGTCGGCTGAGTTTGCAGTCGACTACGTTGCAGGCGGCGCAGATGACGTTTAGTAAGGTGCAGCAGTCGTCGTTGTTTAGTTATTTGCGGTGAGCTTTGTCGCTTGTTGGGTGCGTTGTGGCTGGGGTGTCGCCTGCGGCGGGTTTCGAACCCCTGCCGGGGTCCGAGTCACTTTTCTTTGCGTGGCCACGCACCCGCAGGAGCGGGTGCGAACAGCGAAGCTGGCCCGAAGGGCGGAGGGCATGGATGCCCGGAGTAAAGAAAAGTAACCCAAAGAAAGGCCACCCCCATGCCGCGCTCTCCGGCCATCCTGCCCTACGAGTGCGTGAGGCTGGGGCGGGCTGCTTTTAGACAGAATGGGCGACAGGGCTCCTGCCCTGGCGAAAAGGCATCGACATCCGTGTCGATGCCCCTACGGGCCTGTCGACCCAGCCTCACCGCGGTATAGGGGGCCCAAGAGCAGCGCGCGTCCTGCGCGCACTCGGGTGCGACTGCATGCAGTCGCCGGGCGATGAAGGATTCGGCGTCGTGAGGGTCCGCCGCACTACTCCCTCCCCTGCTTGCAGGGGAGGGTTGGGGAGGGGTGCCATCTTGCGGCAAGACCCAACCCCCTCCCAGCCTCCCCCTGCATGCAGGGGGAGGAGCTAGAACGGCAAGTTTGGGAATCA
>NZ_JAPDPE010000172.1 GCF_026283955.1 Dyella silvatica
GCTGGCGCTGAATGCGGCGGTCGAAGCGGCGCACGCCGGCAGCCATGGCCGTGGCTTTGCGGTCGTCGCCGAAGAAGTGCGCCAGCTGGCTCAGCGCAGCACCGATGCGGCACGCGAAATTCATCAACTGATCGACGACAGCGCGATGAAGGTCGAGGCCGGCAGCTTGCTGGCCGGACAATCGAGCCAGCTGCTGGCGGAGATTGTCGACAGCACCGCCCGAGTCTCGCAAGCGATTGCCGAGATCAGCGCAAACAGCCGTGAACAATCGAGCGGCATCGGCCAGATCGGGCAAACTGTGCTGTTGATGGACGACGCCACCCAGCAAAACGCGGGGCTGGTCGAGCAGGCCGCCGCCGCGGGTCGCGCGCTGCGCGAACAGGCCGATGTGCTGCTGCGGCAAATCGGTTTTTTCCAGTTGAGCGAGGCAGTGACGATCGCCGATGCAGCATCGGCCAGCTCGCTGCCCTCGGACTCAGTGAGCGTTGCCGCACAAGCACTGACGACCTAGCCAAGGCAGCATCAATCCGCCGGCGATCTCATTGAAGGAAATGACTGAGCCCGCTTTGATATTCGGGAAAGTCCTGGATCGTGTTGTGACCGGCGTCGTCCACCACCTGCTGCAGCGGCCGGTTGCGAAAGCTCTCGGCCAGGCGCGCCGTACGCTCCGGCTGTACCAGCAGGTCGTCGGCCGCGCGCATCAGCAGCACCGGACAACGCAGTTCAGCCGCATAGCGCCACGACTCGTAGCGATCATGCAGCAACCACGACACCGGTACCCAGGGATACGACGCCTGCGCCATCCGCGACATGCTGTCAAACGGCGTGACCAAGACCAGACGCTCGACCGGCCGATGCACGGCCAGTTGCACCGCTACCGCGCTACCCAGACTGCGCCCGATCACCGCAATCGCGCTGTGCTGTGGCGCGACCTGGTCGTACAAGGCTTGCGCGTCGGCCACTAACGCGGTCTCGCTGGGCTCACCTTCGCTGGCGGCATAACCGCGATACGCCAGCAGATACACGGTGCGATGCGGAAACCAGCGCGCCAGATCCTCACGCGAATCCTCGATGCGTTCGCCATTGCCGCCGAAATAAAGCAGCGCCTTGGACTGGCCGGGATTCATCACCCAGCCGCGCAAGACGACGCCGTCGCTGCGCAGCTCAAGATTCGGAGCCTGGCGCACCAGCCAGGTACCTTCCGGCCGATAAATCAGCTGCCGCTGGCTGAGATACAGATAGCCGCAAAACGCTCCGTAAAGCAGCACGACGATGACGGCAAACACCATCATCACACGCCAGAACATGCTGTCTCACATTTCCATGCCCTGCGGCGTTGCTCTCGTGCCACCGCAACGCCGGCATTGATCCATCGCTGTCGATACATACCCACCCCTGATTCGTGCCACGCGGCCAGGCCAGCTTGCCACAGCAACTTGCGCCACGGCAGCAACCGCTGAGCACAGCCTGAAAGCCCGGCTGAGGACGGCACCCAACGGTTCAGGCGCACGTTCTTACGATGCGTCCACCACCCCTGCCAACTGTCCGTACCTGTCGAGGAGTAACCCATGAAGATCATGCCCAGGGTCGCTGTTGCTTTGTCGCTGTTGCTCGGCAGCGGTGCCGCCTTCGCCGACAACGATCATCGTGAGCGCGACCGCTACGGCAACCAGCGCCATCATCAGCGTGACCACCGCGACGATGATCGCCGGCACTATGGATACCGTCACGACAACCGTCGTTATGACCGTGACGACCGCCGCTACGACGGTCGCTGGAATAATCATTACCGTCCGCATCGCTGGGCACGCGGACATCGCTACGACGGTCCCAACTACATCGTGCGCGACTACGGCTACTACCGCTTGCGGCCACCGCCGCGCGGCTATCACTGGGTCCGTTCGGACAACGACTATCTGCTGGTCGCGATCGCCACCGGCATCATTCTGGACATGGCCATTCGCTAGGGCCGGTCAGCCCCGACCCGCGCACGGCAGCGCTGCGTCGCACAACATGCTCATCACCGACCTCTGCCTATACTCGACCTGACCGCCTCTACAGGGCGGCCACCGTCGGGAGGCCGGTGCTCCGGTCGCCCTGGATAACCAATCATGGGGAGGCTCCGATGCTGCAGCAGTATGGCTTGTGGATCGTGCTGGCGTGTGCGGTCGTGGCAGTTCTGTATGGCGCGCTTTCGGTGCGCTGGATTTTGGCGCAATCACCGGGAAACCAGCGCATGCAGGAGATCGCCGCGGCGATCCAGGAAGGCGCCCGGGCGTATCTCAACCGCCAGTACACCACCATCGGTGGCGTGGGCCTCGTGCTTTTTCTCGTTGTTGGATTCGCCCTGGACTGGCCTACGGCCATTGGCTTTGCGGTGGGTGCCATGCTCTCCGGCGCCACCGGCTATATCGGCATGAACGTATCGGTGCGTGCCAACGTGCGTACCGCTGAGGCCGCCCGTAACGGCCTGGCAGCGGCCTTGAAGGTCGCCTTTCGTGGCGGTGCGATTACCGGCATGCTGGTGGTCGGACTGGCATTGTTCGGCGTCACCGCTTACTACGTCGCGCTCAAGGCCATGGGCTACGAGACCATGCACGCACTGCATGCGTTGATCGGCCTGGCCTTCGGCTCCTCGCTAATCTCGATCTTCGCCCGCCTCGGCGGTGGCATTTTTACCAAGGGTGCCGACGTCGGCGCCGATCTGGTCGGCAAGGTCGAAGCCGGCATTCCCGAGGATGACCCGCGCAATCCGGCGGTGATTGCGGACAACGTCGGCGACAACGTCGGCGACTGCGCCGGCATGGCGGCCGACTTGTTCGAAACCTATGCCGTCACCCTGATTGCCACCATGCTGCTCGGCGGTGTGATGGCCGAGCAGGTGGGCGCCAATGGTGTGCTGTATCCGTTGCTGCTCGGCGGTGCCTCGATCATTGCGTCGATCATCGGCACCTTCTTCGTCAAGGCGCGCGGGCCGAAGATCATGAACGCGCTCTATGCCGGCGTAGCGGTTTCGGCGGTGATTGCCGCGATCGCTTTCTGGCCGATCACCACCCAGCTGATGGGCGCCGAGCAATCGACATTTTCGGTCGGCCACCTGTACGGCTGCGCCTTGATCGGTCTGGTGCTAACCGGGGCCATGGTGGTGATCACCGAGTACTACACCGCCACCGAATATGCACCGGTGCGCCACATCGCGCAGTCCTCCACCACCGGCCATGCGACCAACATGATCGCCGGCCTCGGTGTGTCGATGAAATCGACCGCACTGCCGGTACTGGCGGTATGCGCTGCTATCTGGGGCGCTTACTCGCTTTGCGGCCTGTACGGCATCGCCATCGCGGCCACCGCGATGCTCAGCATGACCGGCATGATCGTCGCCCTGGATGCCTACGGCCCGATCACCGACAACGCCGGCGGCATTGCCGAAATGGCCGACCTGCCGCCGGAAGTGCGGGGGGTTACTGATCCACTGGATGCTGTCGGCAATACCACCAAGGCGGTGACCAAGGGTTATGCCATCGGCTCAGCCGGCCTCGCCGCTTTGGTGCTGTTCGCCGACTACACGCACAACCTCAGCCAGCATCTGGGGGTGACCGATTTCCGCTTCGATCTATCCAACCACTACGTGATCATCGGCTTGCTGATCGGCGGCCTGATTCCGTATCTGTTCGGTGCCATGGCGATGGAGGCGGTGGGCCGTGCAGCCGGTGCCGTGGTCGAGGAAGTGCGCCGCCAGTTCCGCGAAATCAGCGGCATCATGGAAGGCACCACCAAGCCAGATTATTCACGCGCGGTGGATATGCTGACCAAGTCGGCCATCAAGGAAATGCTGGTTCCCTCGCTATTGCCGGTGCTGGTGCCGGTCTTGGTGATGTTCGGCTTCAAATGGCTTGGCGGCGCCGAGGCCGGCGCGCAGGCCTTGGGCGGTGTGTTGATCGGCACCATCGTCACCGGCTTGTTTGTGGCGATCTCGATGACTACCGGCGGCGGCGCCTGGGACAATGCCAAAAAATACATTGAGGACGGCCATTTCGGCGGCAAGGGCTCGGACGCGCATAAGGCTGCGGTCACCGGCGACACCGTAGGCGATCCGTACAAGGACACCGCGGGCCCGGCAGTGAATCCGCTGATCAAGATCATCAACATCGTGGCTTTGTTGCTGATCCCCCTGCTTTAACGATGGAGTGCCCCCTCTCCCATCGGGGGAGGGGGTTTCGATGGCAGATCGCTGAAACCCGTGGCAACCAAGGCAATCAGATCGCTCATCACGCCGTTTTCTTGCCACATAAAAGCGCGGCAACCGGCGACGTGCGCTGTGCACGACAAGCCCACCACTTGGCGCTGCTCATTGATACCGGTCGCCTGACTATGCGCATCGCCGGGCAAGCTGCCGCCGCCATCGCGCGCTGAGCACAGGCCGGGGAGTAGGAGGGTGCGATGTTTTGCGATGCCCGGCGCGATGACTTCATGCCGCATGCGCAACCCTTCTCCGACTCGGCTTTAGCTACCACGACGAGGCCGAACTCGATCAAGCGGCAAGACGCATGGCGGGTGCGCTGCGAGCGGCGTAAAGAGCCTTTACACCGAGTTAAATACGACATAATGCGGACGCCCGGCATGCAGCCTTCTTGGCCGAGCCTGTTGAACATCGCACGATGTCGATGCGATGGTACGGATGCTGGCACTACTGATTAAAGCCTTTTCACCGGCTAAGTACCGTTATCCGCATGGCTGAGGCGCCCCATGTTCAAGCTCATTCGTCGCTGGTTGATCCGCCAATCGGCCTCTGTGGACCGCGATACCATCGCCGATGAAATCGACGACGATGGCGAGCTGGAAGGCAGCTATTTGTTTATGTGCGCGATGGCCTCGGGCATCGCCACTATCGGCCTGCTGTGCAATTCGGTGTCGGTGATTATCGGTGCGATGTTGGTATCGCCATTGATGGGGCCCATCGTGCGGCTGGGTCTTGGCATCGCCACGCTGGATATCAACCGGGTATTCCGCGCGCTCGGCACCTTGCTCGCCGGCATGGGGCTGGCTTTGCTGGTGTCGATACTGATTGTCTGGCTATCACCGCTACGCACGCCGACGCCGGAAATCCTGGCCCGCACCACACCCAACTTGTTCGACATGATCGCCGCCACGCTGTCAGGCCTTGCCGGTGGCTACGCGATGATTCGCAAGCGCGGCGGCACTATCGTCGGCGTTGCCATCGCCACTGCGCTGATGCCGCCGATGGCGGTGGTGGGCTTTGGCCTTGCCGTGGCCCAATGGCGGATATCCCAGGGTGCTTTGCTGCTGTTCACCACCAACTTCGCGACGATTGCCCTCAGCGCCACCTTGATGAGCACCTGGTACGGTTTTGGTGGCCGCGCCACCCGTCATGCGGTGGCCTGGCAGATCATCGTTGGCTTCGCGGTATTGTTGCCGCTGGGCTGGCCCTTGGCGCACGCCCTGCGTGATATTGCACAGCAAACCCGCCTGCTCAATACCGTGCGCAGCACGCTGACGCAAACCTTGAGCGACCAGTCCGTTCGCGTACTCGACATGCAGATCGACGACAGCCACAAGGTGCTCGATGTCACCTTTGCCGCACAGCACTACGAGATGAAAGACGACACCAGCCTGCATCAGGCTTTGGTCTCCGCCTTGCCGCCACAACTCTCGTTACGCCTGAATCCGGTCATTACCGTCGACCCGACCCGCGCCGAGCTGACCCGCTCGGCCTTGAGCGCGGGCGTGCCAAACACTGCTGGATCGGGCAACCCAAGCATCAGCGATGAAGCCCACGACGTCGTGCGTAACTTCCCCCTGCCCTTGCTCGGTTCACAGATTGATGCCCACGACAAACAGATAACCTTGCTCATCGCCCCCACAACCGAAGCCCCGCTGAGCACCCTTAAGCAGATGGAAGACCATCTTGCCGCACAGCTCGGCGGCTGGACCGTGCATATCGTGCCGCCACCGCGCCCACTGCCACCGGTGCTGTTCGCGCGTGCATCGGCCGACCTTGGCAGCGAACAAATCACCACGATGCAGCTGGTGGTCTGGGCCACTCAACGCTGGGGGGTCAAGCAGGTCTCGGTCGAAGGGCGCGCCAGCAGCGATGGCAAAGGTACGGCCAATCTGGCTGCCGATCGCGCCCGCCATGTCCGCGACTGGCTCGAGGCGGCAGGCCTGCGCGCCAGCATGGGCGCGAGCTATCCCCTGCCTGATCAGGCCCAAATCGAGGAAACCAACGGCGTCGAAGCATTCCGCAGTGTGCTGATCCAGGTGACGGATCCGGCAAAGACTGATTGAATGACCCTTCCCCTCCCGGAGGTCAGATGTGAATAAACGCTCCCTCGCTCTTCTTGCCACCTTGGTAATGACCGGCATGACCCACGCAGCTACACCATCCGCCACCGCCCCAACCGCTTCGCCCGAGGGCAACACCACCGACTCTCGCCTATGGCTTGAGGATATCGATGGCGCCAAGCCGCTCGCATGGGTCAAGCAA
>NZ_JAPDPE010000173.1 GCF_026283955.1 Dyella silvatica
GCATGCGGCCAGGCCGCGGAAGTCGGCCAGCTTGACCCGGCCACTGGCCAAATCGGACATATGGACGTCTACTGCCTCGAAGCCGGCGCGGGTGAATGCCGCCGCCATCTCGACCTGGCCATTGACGCCCTGCTCGCGGAAGATCGCCACGCGCGGCCGCGAACTCAGGCTGGCGCCAGCGCTGATCACATCATGCAGGTTCAACTGCGCGGCAATGTCTTCGGCCGGGTTGAAAGTGAGCTTGGGGCTGATGCCCGGATCGGCATCATCCAAACGCCATTTCAACTCGGAGTCGGCACTGAGCGGGTTGTCGCGTAAGCGCTGCATGGCGTAGCTGGTGTCGTTCCACGCTTCGAACAAGGTGGTCCAGTTCCACTTAAACAAGGTATCGCCGGCCAGGAAAAGCTTGATGCCGAGCTTTTCTTTTGGACGTCCGATGCGGTTGCACAAGCCAGCCAGGCCGTACTTGACCAACAGCGCCTCGAAGGCCTCGCGATTGGCGCTGGCCACTTGCATGACGGCGCCGAGCTCTTCGTTGAACAAGGCCCGCAAAGTCGCCTCGCCCCAGCCGTCCAGATGAATTTCCAGACCGCAATGACCGGCAAAGGCCATTTCCAGCAAGGTGACGATGGCGCCGCCGTCGGAACGGTCGTGATAGGCCAGCAACAGGCCGCTGCGATTGGCCTCCTGGACCAGGTCGAACAGTGACTTGAGCTGCTTGGCATCGTCCAGATCGGGCGGCACGCCGCCACCACGGTTGAACACCTGGGTCAATGCAGAGCTACCGAGGCGGTCACGACCGGCCCCCAGATCGAGCAACCACAAATCGGAATCGCCGCGATCAAGGCGCAGCTGCGGGGTCAGCGTGCGGCGCACATCGTCGACGCGCGCAAAACCGGTGATCACCAGCGACACCGGCGACACCGTGCGCTGCGGCGTATCGCCGTCCTGCCATACGGTTTGCATCGACAGCGAGTCTTTGCCCACCGGTATCGAAATGTCCAGCTCCGGGCACAGTTCCATGCCGACCGCTTTCACCGCATCGAACAAGGCCGCATCTTCGCCGGGGTGATTCACCGCGGCCATCCAGTTGGCCGACAAGCGCACCTCGCCCAGCGAGGCAATCGAAGCCGCCGCTAGATTGGTAATCGCCTCGCCCACCGCCAGGCGCGCCGCATCGGCGCTGCTGAGCAAGGCCACCGGCGCGCGCTCGGCAATCGCCATCGCTTCGCCGGCATAGCCGTCGAAATCGGCAATCGTCACTGCGCAGTCAGCCACCGGCACTTGCCACGGCCCGACCATCGGATCGCGATGATTAAGGCCACCGACGGTGCGATCGCCGATGGTAATGAGAAAGCTTTTGCTGCCTACGGTAGGCAGACGCAAGACGCGCAGCAGCGCCTCGTCCATGCCGATGCCGGTGAGGTCGGGCACCACATCCACGCGCGGCTTTATGCGCTTGACCTTGCGGTGCATGCGCGGCGCCTTGCCGAACAGCACATCCATCGGCAAGTCGATCACAGTGAGATCGCGACGTGGATCGCGCACCCGCAAATGACGCGCCTCGGTCGCATCGCCAACCACGGCATAGGGGCAGCGCTCACGTGCGCAATAAGCCTCGAACTCGGCCAGCTCATTCACGCCGATGGCCAGCACGTAGCGCTCTTGCGACTCGTTGCTCCACACCTGCATCGGCGACAGCTGCGGGTCATCGCAGGGAATCGTCGACAGGTCGATGTCGCCGCCGACGCCGGCATCGTTGAGCAGCTCGGGGATGGCATTGGACAAACCGCCGGCACCGACGTCGTGAATACTGACGATGGGGTTGTGCTCGCCACGCGCCCAACAGGCATCGATGACTTGCTGGCAACGCCGTTCCATCTCGGCGTTGTCGCGCTGCACCGAGGCGAAGTCGAGCTCCGCACTGGAGGCACCGGATGCCACCGACGAGGCAGCACCGCCGCCCAGGCCGATCAGCATCGCCGGGCCACCCAGCACGATGACTTTATTGCCCGGCTGTACCTCGCGCTTTTGCACGTGGTCGGCACGGATGTTGGCCAGGCCGCCGGCAATCATGATCGGCTTGTCATAGCCACGACGCAGGCCGGCTTCGCCGGTTTCGTGTTCGTAGGTACGGAAATAGCCACCCAGGCAGGGGCGGCCGAATTCGTTGTTGAATGCCGCGGCGCCGAGCGGGCCATCGCGCATGATTTCAAACGCGGTGGCCATGCGCGGCGGCAACGGCCGCGATACTTCCCACGGCTGTGAATGACCCGGGATACGCAGATCCGATACCGAGAAGCCGGTTAGCCCAGCCTTGGGCTTGGCGCCGCGACCGGTGGCGCCCTCGTCGCGAATCTCGCCGCCCGCGCCGGTGGCCGCGCCGGGCCACGGTGCGATCGCGGTGGGATGGTTATGCGTTTCGACCTTGATCGCGTAATCGATGCGTTCGGGGTGCGAGCGCCATACGCCATCTTGATCGGCAAAGAAGCGCCGCCCCTGATTACCCTCGATCACCGCCGCGTTGTCCTTATAGGCGGACAGCGTGTGGGCAGGGGAATGCTGGTGGGTGTTCTTGATCATGCCGAACAGGGTTTTGTCCTGCTCTTCGCCGTCCAGGGTCCAGCTGGCGTTGAACACTTTGTGCCGGCAGTGCTCGGAGTTCGCCTGGGCGAACATGAAAAGCTCGGCATCGGTGGGGTCGCGGCCTAGTTCGGCGTAGCGCTCGGCGAGGTAGTCGATTTCGTCCTCGGCCAGGGCCAGGCCCAACTCGGCGTTGGCCTTGGCCAGCGCGCCGCGCGGGTTATCGCCCAGCGCGATATGCAGCAAGTCACCCGGCTTGCCGGCCAGGAACAAACCCTGTGCGTCATCGATACGGCTCAGCACCGACTGCGTCATCGCGTCGCAGAGCACGGCCATCACAGCCTCGTGGGCAGGCGTTCCGGCGGCCGGCAAACCGGCGATTTGCCAGGCCAGACCCCGCTCCACCCGGCGCACCGCGAAACCGGCGTCGTGCAGGATGTCGGTAGCCTTGCTGGACCACGGCGAAATCGTGCCGAATCGCGGCACCACCCACAGCGAAGCGGTTTCGGGCTTGGCGTCCTTGGCCTCCAGGACATCCAGCAAGCGCTTGCGTTGCTCGCCTTCCGGCGCGGCGTCGGCATCGATGAAATAGACATGCCAGGCGGCTTGTACACGTGCGCCACGATGCAAGGCATCCAGGCGGGCGTTCAAACGTTCAAGGCGAAACGGCGAAAGGGCGCTTTGCCCGTCGAGTGCGATCATGCGGGGACCGGCGCTAACGCGCTATGCGGCGAAGAAGTCGCGCATTGTACCCCATCTACTTACTTCACTCCTGGAGCAGCGTGCAGCGATACCGCCACTGCACCATGCCAGGGTCGCCCCGGTGCGGACTGCAAAGCCGCGCCACCCAGGGCCACCGGGCCATCGAAAGCCAACAGCAAGCAGCGCACGACCTCGATGGCTGCCCCATCGCGCTCTGCCCCTCGGCTGAGCGGACAGAGCGAGAAGCGGGTATCGATTAGTTGCTCTTGTGCTTTTCCAGCGCCTTAAGCAATTGATCCGGCGTGAGATAGCCGCCAATCATGCTGCCATCGGCGGCGATGATCGCCGGCGTGCCGGTGATCCCCAAGCGGATACCCAGATTGAACTGATCTTTGACCGGGTTGGCGCAGCTGGCCGGCTTGGGTTCGCGACCTTCGATCGCCGCACTGAACGCCGCCTTGCGGTCGGCGGCGCACCACACCGATGACATCTCGGTATAGGTGTCGGTGTCTTTGCCCGAGGTGCTGGTCACGCCCTGGCGCGGCCAGGCCACGTACTCGATGGCCACGCCCGCTTTGTTGAAGTCGGCCATGTGTGCGTGCAGCTCACGGCAAAAGCCGCAAGTGACATCGGTAAACACGGTAATCGTGTGCTTGGGGTTGGCCGGGGCGAACACGATGCGCTGGCTGGCTGGCAGCTTGGCCAGCTCGGCCTTGCGGAAGTCGGCCCAGGCGGCATCGGTCATATCTTTTTTGCTGCTCAGCTCGACCACCGCGCCATTAATCATGTACTTGCCATCGTTGCTGACAAAAACCAGCTGGCCGGAGGCAATCACTTGATAAAACCCGGGGATGGACGACGGCTTGATCGAGTCGATCTGGACTTTCGGCGCCAAGCCGATCAGCGCCTGGCGCACCACGCTTTCAGGGCCCGCCGCCGTGGTTGCAGCGGTCGAAGCTGACGCGGGGGTTGCCGTCGCCGTCGCGGGTGTCGCCGTATTGTCAGCCGCACAGGCACCGAGCGCAAAACCGCCGACGCACAGGGCCAGCATCCATTTCTTCAACATCGCAAACCTCGCTTGCATGGGTTCCGTACGCAGGATTGCCGACGGAAGCGACCGATTCTCGCACAGCTGGCGCAAAACACTTGTCAAACTCTCGTGTTCAGCCGCGCGTATTCGCCACGGCATCCACTAACGGCAAGGCCAGCGGGTCAACCACGCGGATGATGCTGCGCATGCAGCCGCTTCAAACCTTCTTTCGCCACCAGCGTATAAATCTGCGTGGTGCTTAGCGCGCTATGCCCCAGCAGCATCTGCAAGACACGCAGATCGGCGCCGTGATTGAGCAGATGGGTGGCAAAGGAGTGGCGCAATACGTGAGGCGAAATCCGTTTCGGACTGACGCCAATCTTGATCGCGTAACGCTTGACCAGGGTCCAGAACATTTGCCGCGTCATGCCCGCGCCGCGCTGGCTCAAGAACAGCGCCTGCGGCTGCTTGCCTTTTGCCAGTACCGGCCGCGCGCCCTTGAGATAGGCCTCGATATGCTCCAACGCGACCTCGCCGACCGGCACCAGCCGGTCTTTGCCGCCCTTGCCGGTGATTCGCAGCACACCTTGTCGTGTATTGAGCCCGGCCAGCGGCAGCTCGACCAGCTCTGACACACGCAGGCCCGAGGCGTACATCAATTCCAGCATCGCGCGGTCGCGCAAACCCAGCGTGCTGGCGACATCGGGCGCATTCAACAAGCTCTCGATCTCGCGCTCGGCCAGCGCCTTGGGCAAGCTACGCGGCATGCGCGGACGCTCGATCAGCAGGGTGGGATCTTCGCGGCCCGACTCATGGCGCGCCAGCCAACCGTAGTAACGGCGAAACGCCGATTGCCGTCGCGCCATCGAACGCACCGCCACCGGCTGGCTGCCGTGATACGCCGATAAATCCGCGCGCCGCGCCGTCTTCAAGCTGCCGCCGCGCCCGGCCAGCCAACGCGCCAGGCCTTCCAGGTCGCGGCGATAAGCCTCAAGTGTGCGATCGGCCAAACCGTCTTCCGACCAGACCCGTTCGATAAACGCAGCGATGCTCTGCTGGTCGGCTTCGGTGATACTTGCAGCTTCTTCTTTCATCCGCGTGATGCTGGCTATTGCACGCGCCCGACGCAAGCGACCCCATGAATACCGTGATTCAAGCCCTGCCCTGCCCGCTTTGGCGCCGCCTGCTCGCCCTGGTTTATGACTTGCTGGCGGTGGTAGCCATCATCATGGTGGTCGGCCTGCTGTGCCAATTGGCCACCGGCGGGCAGCTGTTCGATGCGCATGGCAAACCGCAAACCGTATGGTTTCAGCCGCTCGAATATCTGGTGATTTCGGCCTATTTCATCGCCTCGTGGCTGCGCGGCGGGCAGACCCTGGGCATGCGTCCATGGCGCATCCGGATCACCCGCGACGACGGCGGCAAACCTAGCCTGCGACAGGCACTGATCCGCCTGATCGCCGCCGCCCTGCCGCTGGTTTTGCTGGAGCTTTATCCATGGATCGGCTTGCGCGGTGCGCTGTGGGCCGTGTTGCTCGCCTGGGGCCTGTGGTTTGCCTTCGGCCTGATGGATCGCCGCCGCCGCGCCTTGCACGATGTCGCGGCAGGCACTGAGATCCGCTTGATCTGATGCGCTTCCGCGACACCGGCCAGCCCTGGCGGCAAGTCTCATTCAGCGCTTGTTTGAGCTGGCAAGCCACTTATGCGGCAGCGCAGCACGCCTCGGCCAAACCAGCTAAGATCTACTCTTCGAACACCCCCGGCCCTCCCGATGCTCTATCAGATCCATGAGTGGCAGCGCTCCTTTCTTGGCCCGCTGAGTTACTACGCCCAAGCCAGTGCCCGCATGCTGACCGATCATGGCGGCGGGTTACGAGTTGATCCATCGGCTCGGCAAGGAATACGAAAAGCCCGAATTCGGCATTCACAACGTCGTCGCCCACGGCCACACCATCGCCGTGGTCGAACAGACCGCGCTGGATACCCCGTTCTGCCAGCTCAAGCGCTTCAAGCGCTTCAGCGACGATCAGGACACCATCGAGAAGATGAAAACCGATCCGGTGGTCTTGGTGGTCGCGCCGCTGTCCGGCCATCACTCCACCTTGCTGCGCGACACCGTGCGCTCGCTGCTGGCCGACCACAAGGTTTACATCACCGACTGGGTCGACGCTCGCATGGTGCCCACC
>NZ_JAPDPE010000174.1 GCF_026283955.1 Dyella silvatica
GCATGAGTTGAATGGCTGGAGTATCAGGAAAGAAATGCAAGGCGAGATCGACCGCCACTGCCATAGGCCCGAGCGCCATATATCCAACAATCCACTGAGCCAATTGCTTAGCACTATCAGCGCGTTTATTCGTAGTCATCTCTTAGCTTCCATAGCAAATGTCAATCGCAAATGTTCGCTTTGGATCGGCAGCGGACATCTACCTATTCCAACAAAGTCCTCTGTTATTGCTGGATTGGCTCGATACTCATACCGGCAACTTATCACCCACTGCTGAAGCCAAAATACCTTCGCTGTAAATCATTGGCTCAACTCGCCGTTGTGAGCGGCAACTAATTGCCACGCTGCAGAATGATGCGCAGCTCCTCAACATCCAGATCGCGCTCCAGTTCATGAAGCACCTCGTCTTCGATGAGTCCGGCGCGGTGGATGCGGATCAGTTCTGTACGTCCAGCGGCAAGGGCGAGCAGGGTGACGTCGAAATGCGTCTGAACCGCCTCCATGAACGTGTCCGCATCGGCGGCGTAACGCGTGGTTATTTCCGCGCGCTTGCGATACTCCTCTAACAGCCGCGGATGGATCAAGGTTCCGTCTGGCGCGTAGGCATGCACTTCAACCGCCGCCGCCATGGCGCGGGCGATGGCTGCCTCCGATGCGGGCAAGTGCATCTTCGCCAAGGGGTCTTGATCCGCTGGCCGAACCCGTTTGATCAGCCAACCCAGGCTGGTCCCTTGCATCACCACGGTGGCGAAGATCACCGCGAAGGCGGTGACCAGCATCAAATCCCTGCCTGGCATCGATACGGGCAAGGTCAGCGCCACCGCCAACGTCACGACCCCGCGCATGCCGGCCCAGCTCAGCACCGTCGCTTGCCGCAAGCCCAGCGGCCGCGCGCGCTTCAAACCCATGCCCCGGAGTACGGCGAGCAGGCCGTCGACGCCAAAGATCCAGATAAAGCGCGTCACCGTCACGGTCAGAACGACCCCAAGAATGGGGATGGCCATCTTGCTGGAAACCGCCTCGAGCCCACCGACTCGATCGAGCACGCCGCGCAGCGAAAATCCGATAAGAATGAAGACCAGGGCTTCTAGAACGAACACCATGGTTTCCCAGAACGCACTTCCGCGCAGCCGAACTTGCGCCGGAAAGATCACGTGCTGATACCAGCCGAGCACCAGCCCCGCGGTAACCGTTGCTATCACACCGGAGACATGGGCTGCCTCGCCGACGATATAGGCGACCCAGCACATGAGTGTGCTGACCATGACGATCAGCGTCTGCTCGCCCAGGCGTCGCACGACGAAGATCCAGATCGCCGACACGGCGAGGCCGGCAACGATCCCGCCAAGCGCGAGCAGTACGAAATTCGAGACGGCTGCACCGGCATCAAACGCGCCGCTTAGCGTTGCCACGACGGCGAAACGAAAGAGCACCAGACCGGTGGCGTCATTGAGCAGGCTTTCCCCTTCCAGCAGCGCCGATAGCCGGCGGGGAAGCTTCACTCGCTGCAGCACGGCGCGTGCCGCCACCGCGTCCGGTGGCGAGACGATGGCGCCAAGGGCAAAGCAGGCAGCCCAGGGCAGGCCGGGGACCAGAGCATGGGTCACGACCCCAACCGCCAACGTGGTGAACACCACCGCACCCACGGCGAGCGACAGTATCCCTGGAAGGTGTCGGCGGAAGCGGCCGAAAGCAGTGAAATACGCACCGTCCATCAGCAGGGGCGGCAGGAAAAGCACCAGGATCAGTTCGGGATCTAGCGCGAACGGTGGCAGCCTGGGTACAAACGCAAGCGCGCCGCCGCCGACAAGCAAGGCCGTGGCCGGCGGCAGGCCTACGCGTCGTGCCGCCCAATGCAGTGCGATAACCACCGCGAGCAGAACCAGCACGAGTTCAAATATCTCGACAGGATGCATGGGTTCTCCCCCAAATCACTAAATCGATACTACACACAGCGCCGCCTGATCCGGTACAGGCAAAGCTGTCTTGCGAGAACGCTGGCAAAGCAGCATGGTGATCTGGCCGGATGGGCTGTTCAGCCCATCGGGATCGGCACAGCGCGCGTAGCTACGGATACTTGAGCTGAGTTCAGCTGCCTTCGCGCACGCGCATGGTCAAGCCCTTGAGGAAATTGCGCAGCAGTTGATCGCCGCAAAGGCGGAAATTCTTATGCCCGGGCTGGCGGAACAAGGCGGTCAGCTCCGGCTTGGAAATGGGAAAGCCGGCGTCTTCGAAAATCCGGTGCATGTCGATGTCTTTCAGCTGGAACGCGACCCGTAGTTTTTTCAGCACGACGTTGTTGGTCATGCGCTTTTCCATCGGTCGCGGCGGCAGGCTTTCGTCACGGCCGCGGTAATGGAAAACCAGCCCATCGAGGAAATGCGCCAGCACCGGGCCGCTGCATTCCACGTAGCCTTCCTCTTCGTCCTTTTTCAGAAACGCCTGCACCTGTGCCTTCTCGAGCGGGAAAGCGGCATCGGCCAGCTTGGTGATCTCGACCACCTTGATATCGCTGAGATCTAGCATGTAGCGGATGCTGCGCAGTACGTCATTGTTGATCATTACGTGTTCCGGACAAACCAAGCTGGGGCCGCCATGCTACCGCGCCGGTCAAGTCGATGACGCCTGCCGCCGGCAGCGGCGCCGCGCCAGGCAGGCCAGCGGCGGATCGCGGGAGGATATTGGCAGCGCCCGGTTCGACCTGTGCAGATAAGCCGGTCATGGCGTGGCCTCGGCGCAATGACCGTCAACTACGCGCTTTACCTGAAAAAGGTCAAACGCCAGGACCGCTGGAACCCGTTCCAGGGCTAGCCTGCGGGCATGGCCAACCCACCGCGCGCAGGCATCAAGGTGCCAGGCCGCGCCGCTGAAGCCAGTCGCCGAGCTGTTTGAGTACCTGGGTGCGGGCCGGCTCGGCTTCGTTGAACAGCTCGTGATACAGCGTGTCGAAAAAGCGCGTGGTGAGCCGCTGTGTGGGGCTGGCGCCAGCGGCAAAGTCACGGCTGCCGGCAGGGTCCACCAGCGCATCGCTGCCGGCAACCAGCAACAAGGCAGGCATCGACAGCTTCGAAGCATCGGCAATGCTGCTGGCGCCTGCGCGGAAAATGAAATCGGCCAAACGCGGCGTGACGCAGTTATGCCGCAAGGGATCGTCGCGATAGGCGGCAACGACTTCCACATCGTGCGACAGCTTGTCCGAGCGCAGGCCGCTGCGCAGCGGCAGATTGGGCAGCAGGCGCGCCAGTAGCTTGGCCAGGCGCACCAGCCACACCGACTCGTGGCTGCGCAGCGCGGGCGAAGACAACATCAAGGCATCGGGGGTCACCAGCCCATCAAGCACGGCCCGCACCGCCACCAGGCCGCCCATGCTGTGGCCGAGCAGTAACGGCGTGCGTGGCTGCTGTACGGCATAGTCGTTGTAGACGATGGCCAGGTCTTCCAGCAGATCGTCGGTATGCCGCAAGGCGCCGCGCTGCCCCACGGTTTCGCCATGACCACGCTGGTCGTAGCAGCGCACCGCATAGCCGCGCGCATGAAACCACTGCGCCAGCTGCCGGTAGCGGCCGCTATGCTCGCCCAGGCCATGCACGATCAGTACGGCATCGCGAGCCTGCGGGTGCGGCCAGTCGCGCACAAACACGCTCAGACCATCGGCCATGGTCAGGTGCTGGGTGGTCTCGCCATGAACGGTGCCCGGATGACTCACGACGTGCTCTCGAGGCAAAGAGAGAATTCTGCCTCAGTCCGGCGCGCTTGTGTTTGCTAGATGCAGCCAGGCGCCGCCGTGCAGAGGGGCCCGGCTTATCGAAGCGATGCGTTGCTCCTCCCCTGCGACCAAAGGCAGTCCCCTTTTTGGGACTTGCAGGGGCAGGCTGGGAGGGGGTGAAGGCTTGTCGCCAGGCCGGTTACCCCTCCCCAGCCCTCCCCTACGTGTAGGGGAGGGAGTTATCGGAAGGGTCTGGGCGGGCGCGGATCGCCGCCTTACAGGTCGGCGCGGAATTCCACGCCGATCACCCGTGGATCGTTGACGAAGGCGGTGCGGTTGTTGAAGTCGATGGCACCGGTGATGGCGCGCTTGTTGGTGAGATTGCGGCCGTACAGGGCCACTTCGCGCTTGCCGAAATCCCAGTTATAGCCCACCCGCATACCGCCTTCGAGCAGCGGCTTGCTGCGGAACTCGGCCGACTCGTAGAGGAAGAAGTTCACCTCGCTGCGGTAGTTCCAGTCGGTATAGATGAAGAACTCGCCACTCTCGCCATACGGAATGCCGTAGCGCGCGGTGAGGGTGCCGATCCACTCCGGTGCATTCGGCAGCGGGTTGCCATCGACCAGCGCATTGCCGGCGGCGTTGAGCGGGTTGAGCACGGTGCATTGCGCGCCGCAGACGGCCACGGCGAGGTTTTTGTCTTTCAGCTCGGTGTGGTTGTAGCTGCCTCCCGCAGTGAGCACGAAGTTCGGCGTGAGGTAGGCCTCCAGGTCGAACTCGGTACCGTAGCCCTGGGTTTTGCGTGCATTGAGCAGGCGCGTCACATTGATGTCGCCACCCACGGCGGTGAGCTGCTGGTTGTGCATGTTGTAGGTGTAGACGTCCGCATTGAAACGCACGCGGTTGTCCATGCCGGTGGTCTTGATGCCCAACTCGTACGAGGTAATGGTCTCGGGCTTGGCCTGCGAAATGCTGTTGGAAAACAGCACGCGGCCTTGCACGCTGGGCGCACGGAAACCATTGGCGATGCGCGCGTAGACGTTCACGTTGGGGTTTAGCGTCCAGGTACCGGTGAGGTCGCCGCTCCAGCGCGAGTCATGCGGATTGGCGGCCAGTTGCAGCGGGCCTGCGCCGATCGGCGACAGCAGGCGGTCGACGCGGAAGTTGCGCGAATCGTGCGAGTAACGCGCGCCGGCGCGCAGCTCGAAATCGTCGGCGAGCTGGTAATTGGTCGAACCGAACACCGCCCATGCCTTGGTGCGCTGAGTCTGGTTGGCATAACCGTCCAGCGCATGATTGTTGAGCGTGGCGTAGTCGTAGTTGGTGATCTTGATGTCTTCGTCGAAATAGTAGGTACCAACCTGCCAGTTCAAGCGATCCTGGGTGTTGCTGGCCAGGCGGAATTCCTGGGTGAGCTGGCGATCGCGCGGCAAGGCGTCGGCGGTCTCGGCCGGAAATGGCGTCACTGCGGAGACCTGCGACGGGTTGTTCGGCACGGCGATACCGCCGTCGACATCGCCCAAGCTATAGGTGGTGGCGCGCTCTAAACCGGTGATCGAGGTAAAGCTGTAGTCGCCCAGTTTCCAGTTCAAATGCAGGTTGCTGCCCCAACTGAACAGGTGCTGCTTGTTGCGGCCGTCCTGGGTAACCCGGTCACGGGCGAAGCCTGGCACCAGCGAGTCGCCGCCCAGCTCGATGGCATTGGCGCGGTTGACCATGGCGCTGCCATTCAGCCAGCGCGCGTGGCCGTTGATAAGCGCGCTGAAATCGCCGTCTTCGTACAGCGCCTGCAGGCGTACGGCACGGTCGTTATAGCCGCCGAGCGCGTCTTTCTTGCCGGTGTAGGCGTTGTCGATCCAGCCATCGCGATGCTGCGCCAGCGCCGAAACGCGGCCGGACCAGTGCGAGCTCAGCGCACCGCCCAAGGCGGCTTCGACATTGGCGGTGCCCAGCGAGCCATACGAAACACGCGCGTAGCCGCTGGTTTCCTGGCTGGGCTTGCGCGAATCGAACTTGATCACGCCAGCCGGCGAGTTGCGCCCGAACAACGAGCCTTGCGGGCCGCGCAGTACTTCGACCTGGTCCAGATCGAACAGCGGGAAGCCTTTGAGAATGGGGTTTTCTTGCACGATATCGTCGTACACCATCGATACCGGCTGCGATGAATTCAAGTCGAAATCGCTATTGCCCAGACCACGGATATAGAAGCGCGGATAGACACGGCCGTACGAGGTTTCGGCATATACGCTGGGCGCACGCGCCGCCAGCTGCAGCACGGTATCGCCGGACTGGCCGAAGGCGTCCAGCTTCTCGGGCGTCAGCACGGTCAACGAGATCGGCACTTTCTGCATGTTTTCCACCCGCTTTTCGGCGGTGACATTCACCGTCTGCAGCTCGGTGGTTTTACCGGCCTGCGGCTTGGCCTGCTGGGTGGTGGCGTCTTGCGCCTGGACTGTGCCGAAGCTAAGCGCGGCAGCGATGGACAAAGCGAGCACGCCAAGGCGCGACGGACTGGCAACGGACATGTGGTATTCCCCAGGGTTGGAAGCAACGGTGTATGGACGCCACGCAATCTTTGTTGCATCGCAGCGACACGATATTGTCATACACCGCAGGTACCAGCGAAAGCGTAATTTTTCGCGCCGGCTTTGCAGCGGGCCCGATCGCCCTCATCTATGATCGAATCCGCTTTCCCGCCATTGCGGGTCCAGAGCACGCTCAATGCCTTTGCAGCCCTTCCATCCCGCCGTATCGGCCTGGTTTCACGGCGCATTTCCGGCGCC